>NZ_CP012332.1:3664026-4007289 GCF_001263175.1 Vulgatibacter incomptus
CCCTCTCGGCGCAGGTTCTCGTCCTCGGCCTGTGCCTGCAGGGCGAGGGGAGGCTCTCGCGCCGGTTGCGGGACGCCGCGCTCGACGGGGAGCCCCAGCGTCTCACGCTCCGCGAGATTGGCGGTCGGGATCTTCGGCCGGATCCGGCGGGCGAGATTTTCGTCTGCGAGAACCCGAGCGTCGTCGCCGCGGCGGCCGATCGTCTGGGCGCTCGCAGTGGGCCCCTCGTGTGCACCGAAGGCGTCCCCTCCACCGCCGCCCTGGGCCTGTTGCGCGAGCTCGCCCGCGGCGGCGCAAGGCTGCGGGTCCGGGGAGACTTCGACTGGGCCGGCCTTCGAATCGGCGGGCAGGTACTCCGGGAGGCGGGAGGCCAGCCCTGGCGCTTCTGCGCCGACGATTACCTGGCCAGCCTCGGCACCGGCGCCGGCCGCGAGCTCGAGGGCGCTGCGGGCGCCTCGCCCTGGGACCCGGCCCTGGCGAGCGCTATGGCGCGGCACGGCACGGCAGTGTACGAGGAGCAGCTCCTCGACCTCCTGCTCCGGGATTTAGAGGTCGGCTCGTCGTAACTAATGCACGAGCCCGGCTGCCCGGGCGCGACTCGCCGTGCCGCGGAGGCCGTCGGTGCGCTAGTAGGCCTACCAGGCTCGAAGCGGGCGACATCCTGGTCGCTACACTCACCGACCCGAGCTGGACGCCTCTGTTCGTCGCGATCAAGGCCTGGTCACGGAGGTGGGCGGCCTGATGACCCATGGCGCGGTGATCGCACGGGAGTACGGCCTACCCTCCGTCGTGGAGGTGGAGCTCGTGGCGCCGTCGCGGCGCGCAGGAAGGACAGCTCGAGGCCCCTGCCGGACTCCAGCGGCCGACGCCCACCCACGGCGGCGCGCCATGGGCCAGCCGCCGGTTCGAACCCCGGCGGTCCGGCCGCTGGCAGGCTATCTCGGCGCGCAGGTCACCCGCACGTTGCCGACGTCCGCCACGCCGATCGTCCCCGCTGCGCCGGCGACGGTGCAGCGCTTGTCGTCCGGCTGCGCGTATACGCGAACGGAGTACGGGGTGCCGCCGTCCATCCTGCGCGGGAAGCGGAAGCTCCCGTTCGCAGACACGGTGAGCTGATCGCGACCGTTCAGCCACAGGACGACGCTGCCCGAGGTCAGACCGCCGACCGAGCCGCCAACCGTGTACGAGGGCGTGGCGAAGGAGACCACGAAGCGATCGATGCCGATGTAGTCGCTGTTGGCGCCGGAATGGCCCGCGTCGGTCACGTAGTAGCGGATCGCCACGCGGCCCTCGCCCGAGTAGGGGATCCCGTTGGCGTTGGTGAACTCGAACTTCGTCCAGACGCCGGGGTATCCGTTCGCCTCGAGCGTCGGATTCACCGAGCCGAGGAGCGTGGTGTAGCTGCCGACGTCGGCATCGTCCGGCAGGAAGCACGGGAGCGCCGTACAGAGCCGGACCTCGATCCGATCCGGGGCCAGATTGGACGACCGCGTGTAGAACGAGATCGAGGCCCTCGATCCGAAGGGCACCGTGGGGGTGGCGAGCCAACTGCTGATGGTGGCGTCGTGGAACATGGTGTTGTTGAAGTTCGCAGCGATGTAGGAGTTCGGGGGACCATCGAACGAATCGAAGGGGCCCAGTGCCTGGACGTTTGCGCCCTGGAACCAGGAGGTGGTGCCGCGCGGATCGCTTCGATTCGCGAGCAGCCAGTTGGCCGGAGCGAGCCGCGTGATGTCGTCGAAGCCCTCGTCGAAGATCCGGGTGGGCTCGTAGGTGCAGGAATAGCCGTCGCCGGTGGTGCCGCCGCTGCAGGCGCAGCTCGGCGTCGTCCCGACCTGGGTACACCTGGCCCGGGGCGAGCAGCCGCCGTTCGGGGCGCTGCAGAAATCGATCGGCGTACAGACGGTGCCGTCGCCCTCGTAGCCGGGGGCGCACGCGCAGGCATCGGTCTGATCCGAACACAGCTGCGGGCAGGCGGAGCGCTGCCACGTCCCGCTGGCTCCGCAGGTCTCCACGGTGGTCCCATCGGCGCAGCGGTGCTCACCGGGCACGCAGCTGCCGGTGCACGCCCCCGCGGAGCAGGCGAAATCGCACGCTTCGCCGCCGACCCACGCCCCCACCTCGCTGCAGCGCTGCGGGACGAGCCCATCGCACCGCGAGCTCTCCGGCACACAAACGCCCGTGCACTGGCCCTCGCTGCAGGCGAACTCGCAGGCCGCGCCCTCATGCCAGCCGTCCTCGCCGCATCTCTGGGGGACGCGCCCCTGGCACCGGACGGTGCCGAGCTCGCAGGCGCTGGGGCCGATGCAATTACCGGCGCGACAGCCGAACTCGCAGGCCACGCCGTCATGCCAGGCGCCGTCCTCGTCGCAGCTCTGCGTCACGAGCCCGTCGCACCGGGAGTCCCCTGGCTCACAGCCGCCCGTGCACCGGCCTTCGCTGCAGCCGAAGTCGCAGGACACGCCGTCATGCCAGGCGCCGTCCCCGTCGCAGCTCTGCGGGACGAGCCCCTCGCACCGGGAGCTCCCCGGACTACAGACGCCGGTGCACCGGCCTTCGCTGCAGCCGGAGTCGCAGTTCTCGGCGGCGAGCCAGGTGCCGTCGGCGCTGCAGGTCTCCCGGACGAGCCCGCCGCACCGCGACTCTCCCGCTCTACAGCCCCCGGGTTCGTCCGTCGAGACGACGATGTCGCACCCGAGCTGCCCCCAGGCGGGGAAGAGGAGCAACAACAGCGGAATCGGCCTGCGGAAGTGCGCAGCGTGCAAAGTGACCTCGACTGAACGTTTGCATCAAAGGCTCAACCACGAGCGTCGTCATTGTCAAGGGCTGGAGCGTCAGGATGATCGAGAGGGCTCCCGGTGAGCGATAAGCCGATCAAATGGGCTCCGCCCGATGCCCACCCACGAGGTAGAGGCGCTCCCGCATGTCGATGCCGCTCGCGCGGGACTGTGGCCCCTCCGTGCGGCGATCCTCGAGGCGCTCCACCGCGGGGAAGTAGCGACGCAACTCATCCTCGCCCACCGAAAAGGGCGGACCTGCCATCCGCTCCTGCGGGTACTCGAAGCAGATCACCAGGCCCGGCGCGTCCTCGCCCGCCAGCTCGCGCAGGTGCGCGGCGTAGCGCGGGCGAAGCTCAGGCGGGAGCGCGACGATCGCCGCTCGATCGTAGAAGGCGGTGATCGCTCCGACGTCCTCCGGGCGGGCGTCGAAGAAGTCGCCCTGGAGGATCGTGATCCCGCCCGCCGAGCGCTCCACCAACGCGCCGCGCGGCGACGGAGCGGCCTCGAGGCCGTGCTCCCGAAAGAACTCCTCCGCGGCGGCCTCGGCCAGCTCGATCCCCACGACCTCGTGGCCGAGCGAACGCAGGTACGCCATGTCCTCCGTCTTTCCGCTCAAGGGGACGAGCACGCGGCCGGGAGGGCCGAGTGCCCGGGCGTGAGAGACGAGGAGATCGTTCGGGCGCCCTTCGTGAAAGCCGATCCGTCCTTCGCGCCAGCGTGACAGCCAGAATTCCGCATCCATCCCCACAGCATAACGATCGATGCGGGACAGAACGAGAGCGAACGGCGCCCAGGCGCAGTCGACGACCCCCTCGGCATTCTCGGTGGTTCGGGCGGTCTGGCCCGACCGTGGGCAAGGCCCTGTTGAATTCCAAATGCCAAACGTCGATCTTCGACAGGATGACGATGTCCGCCCTTGGAACGAGAACTCTCGCCGAATGGCTCGCCGAGGAGCCATTCGCGCTGGCGATGTCCTCCGGATTCTTCTCCTTCTACGCCCACACCGGGTTCTTGGCGGCGCTCGAGGACGCCGGCCTGACGCCCGCGCGCGTCTCGGGATCGAGCGCAGGAGCGCTGGTCGGGGGCGCCTGGGCCGCGGGCGTCGACGCACCCGTGCTGGCTGCGGAGCTCGAGCGGCTCGAGCGGCGAGACTTCTGGGACCCGGGCTTCGGGCCCGGGCTCCTTCGCGGCCGCCTGTTTCGCGAGAGGATCGAAGGTCTCCTACCCGCCGAGACCTTCGACCGTTGCCGTGTGCCGGCGGCCGTCTCCGTCTTCGACGTACGCTCGCGCAAGACGCGCGTGATCGAGATGGGACGACTCGGCCCGGCGATCTGCGCGTCGTGCGCCGTCCCGTTCCTTTTCCAGCCCGTGCGGATCGAAGGCCGGTCCTACTTCGATGGCGGGATCCTCGATCGGCCCGGTCTCGCGGGGATGCCGCCCAGCACCCCTCGGGTGCTCCACCACCACATCGCCTCGCGCTCACCGTGGCGGATGAGCGCCGAGCCGCCATCGAGGCAGGGCATGCTCTCCTTCGTCATCGACGGGCTCCCGCGCTCCGGACCCTTTCGACTCGAGGAAGGGCGGCGCGCGTTCAGCCTCGCCCGAGAAGCGACGAGGCGGGCCCTCGACCAGCCCGTGAGGGATGAAATCCTCCGTGTGCGGGCCTGACGCCCTGTCCACGACGCGTGTCGTGCGCATGGCGGCTTGCCGTCAGCCGTACTCTCGCACTTCCAATTAGCTACCTTCTCGGCTCATAAGGCATCGCCACCGCCCCCGACGCGAACTCCAGCCGACTCCCCCGCCACGTTGGCTATTGGACCTGCAACCCGCCGAGGAGCACCTGGTAGCCTGCCGCCCTCGCGTAGTGGGTCGCTGCGATGAACGAACCCCGTCGGGACGGATCGGTCGGCGGCCCGCCCACGGCGCCGACAGGCGCGCGGAGATCGACGCTGATGAATCCGGATGCGTATGCGGCGGCGAGCGACGGATCGGTGATCGCCACGCGCTGCGATACGAGCGGGAAGGTACCGAGGTTCGTTGAGAGCGCCGTCACCTGCTCTTGCTCGTCGAACTCGAGGATCTCTCGGACCGGCAGCGGAAAGCCGGTCGGCACGGAGCCGCAGGTGAACGCCGACAGCACCTCAGGCGATTCGCGCCAGACGACGAAGCTCGTCTTCCCGTCGGCGAACGCACCAAAGAGGCTACTAGGCGCGACGTTGTTGATGAACCGCGCCTGCCACGCGGTGCCGAGCGGCTCACGGTTGTCGCTCGCGTCCCACGAGACGAACTTGCCGTAGAACGTGGGCCTGCCTGCAGTCGTCGTAGCCGAGTCGGTGGAGCTCGCCTGAACGTGCACCAACGTGTCGGCGACCGAGACCTTCTGGTTGCGGTCGATGATCGTGTACGTCCCGGAGAGGTAGTTCTGGTTGGTCGCGTCGCCGATGCCGCCGTTGCCGAAATAGCCGACGTCGCCGGGGACTCGCTGCGTGCAGTTGTTGACGGTGTCGAATGTGACGTAGCCGCGCGCAGTCGCGTCCCCGTGCGGGGCGCCGGCGCACTTGCCGTCGAAGCGCAGAGGCGATGCTTTACCCGTGTGCGCGCTCACGAGATCCTCGATGGCGGCGGCAGAGAGACGCGCTGGGGGGAGCTGGCCAGTGCAGCTCGCGAAGTTCATGTCCTGCGAATAGTCACCTTTGGGCGAAATCCCGTCGTTCGGGTCCTGACCCGTGCTCGCCGTGAGGTCGACGAGCCCCTTCTGGAAGAGCCACCGCAGGTCGACGAGCGACGAATCATAGCCGGTCAAGTAGACGTTGAAGCGGTGCGTGGGGAGGCCGTAATCGGTCCACAGGGTCGCGTGGACGAGCACCGCCGACGCGAACAGGTTGACCAGACGAATCTGCGTGTTGACCCCGTTCGGGTCGACGGTGTCGACCTCGAAGTGCGGGACGAGCAAGGTCGCCGCCGGGGCCACGTCCGAGACCCCGATGGCCGGGGACTTGGTCGGCACAAAGGTATTTGTGCCCACGTCGAACACCCCGTCCTGGGGCGGCATCGAGTGATGCGCTCGCGTCGCGCTGTCGACGGCGACCGCCGCGAGGTTCGTACCGAACCTGGAGAGCGTGCCGTTGCGCGAGCCGGGGTAGTGGATGGCCATCGCGTACGACTGCGCAGCGGCCGGATCGGACGAGGGCCCGCCCGGCGCCGGCGCCATGTTGCTCGAGAACACGAGGGTGCCGTTCTTGGACGTGACGGGGATCGTGCTGCCGCCGACACGCGTGCGCGTCACGTCGATCTTGAAGGGCTGCGTCGCCGACAGCTCGGTCACGCCCTCTTGCATATCGAACGCCAGGAGGCCTTCGCTGCCGAGGGGATAGGTGCTTGGCGGCGTGCCGCACGTGAATGCTTCCTGGCTGACGCGCGAGTCTCGCCACACGATCACGTCGGTCTCCTGCGTGGTGAAAGGGATCTCCCAGACCGTCGAGAGAGGCTCACGGTTGTCGGCGGCGTTCCAGCCCACGTAGCGCCCGTAGAAGGTGTAGCGCCCAGCGGTCGAGGTACGCGCGTCCGACGCGCTTGCCTCAATGTGAACGGCTGGCTGCGCCTGCACGTGAGGGGTGGCGGCGTCGATAAAGAAGAAGTCGCCGAGCAGGTAGTTCTGGTTCGTCGCGTCCCCGGTTTCGCCCGCACCGAAGTAGCCGGGCATCGACGGAACGCGCGGCGTGCAGTTGTTCACAGTGTCGATCGTGACGTAGCCGCGGGCGATCGTGTCGCCGTGGTCGGGGCCCGCGCATTTGTCGCCGAGCATCGCCGAGGACTTCCCGGTGAGGGCCGACGTCAGGCCCGCGATGCCGTCTGCTGTGAGGTTCGCCGCCGGCAACACGCCGTGGCACGTTGCGTAGTTGATGTCTTGCGAGAAATCCCCCCGCGGGCTGATCGTGTCCGCCGGATCCTGACCGGCGGTGGCCGTCTGAGGGACTCTGCCGTTGACGAAGAGCTCGCGCAGGCTGATCGACTCCACATCGTACCCGGTGAGGTAGACGTGGAAGTGATGGACGGGAACGCCCATCTCGCTCCAAATCGTGACGTTGGTCAGCACCGACGCCGAGTTGGAGTTCTGGACGGTGATGATCGTGTCGTTCTTGCCGGCGCCGGTATCCACCTCGAAATAGGGATAGAGCAGCGTGGCAGCGGGCACGTTGTCGAGCGTGCCGATGGCCGCGTCGGCCGGAAGCGCCGTGAAGAGAACGCCTACACCGAATGGCAGCGCGAGAAGCTCGGACCAAGAGCTTTTGGTCATCTTCTGTCCTGCACGGCGGCGTCGGAGGGCCAGGTCTACGAACGCGAAGAGCGCGAACAAGCCTGCGGATCCATTCCCGCCGCGCGCATTGCAGCCGCAGCCGCTGTCGGCGGGTGGCTTGCTGGTGCCGGGGGCGCCTCCATCGTCCTTCTTTACGAGCGAACAGTCTTTGGCGCACTTGCCGCCAGCGGTCCCATTGCGTTCGCCCTCGTCGCACTGCTCACCCGGGTCGACCTTTCCGTCGCCACACGGGTTGACAATGGTGACCGTGCCATCGCTGGGTGAGCCCGCCGCGTAGACAATGGTCGGCGCGATCGTCGCGATGACCGTGCTGTCGTTCGGCGCATCCCGGGTCGGCACCACGTCGACAGTGGCGGAGGCAGCTCCCTCCGGAATCGTGATGAGGCCGTCGAGTGGCGCATACGCGCTCGCTTCGGCAGTGCCGGAGACCGTGTACTTGACAACCAATGCATCGGTCATGTCACCAGTGCGAGCAAAGGTGAACTGGCCGGGCTTCCCCCCCACGACGGCTGTCGCCTGGCTTGCGGAGACGGTGACGAGCGGCAAGGGACAGGGCAAGTCGAGCGCCCAGCCGTCAATCGCCCCACTGCCGTATCCGGCGCTGTCGGAGACGCGCAAGCTCCACGCTCCCTCGCGGCCCTTGCTGTTCAAGGTAGAGAGTGGATTGAGCGGCAAGAGGTTGCCGGAGATCGAGGGAAACGTCTCTTCGCACTCGCTGGTGCCGGGTGTAGTGGCGCCATCGCTGAAATGAACCTCGATGTCCTCGCCAGCACAGCCGTGGAGATTGCCGGCGGCGACGCCGGGCCTATCCATCAGCAAGACTTCCGTCCCGTCGGGATGAATTACGCTCAGGGTCAGATCCCCGACCCATTGATGCGAGAGTTTCACGCGCACTCCCGTCGCAGCGATGGGCGCTTGCGGGTCGCACTCGCGGGGCATCACGTTCAGCGATGATATGACGGTCTGGTTGTCCGGCACGAGTGCGTCGCAATTGGTCGAGGGCGGCGACTCGCCGCAGCTGTAGCGCTGCGCGGGCACGCGCGCAGGCGCGAACGCGGAGACGGCAGCGATGGCGACGGCCAGGGCGCTTCGAGCACACGTGAACCACGACGAGCCGACCGATTCGATGAGTGGGTGCATTGATCGGTTACAGTACGCCTGAGCAATACCGCCCACAACCGAAATCAATGCGCTCTCTCGATTCGGTTCGAGGTCGCGTTCGACGGAGAGTCGGGCACCGGATGGAGCGCGAAGGCCGACGAATCAGCGCGTCGCGCCGACCGTCCAGACCTTGAGCGCGCCTTGTGAGGCGCAGGCGTCGGTCTCGCTGAGGCCGTCGCTCTCGCCCGCGAACGAGGCAAGGAGCTCGTCCTTGCCGTCGTGATTCAGATCGACGCAGCGCACTCGGTAGCCTCGGCAACCTTCGTGGCCGGCGTTCGGCACGCGGAGGTCCTGCGTCACGAAGCCACGACCGTCCGCGGCGAAGAGCGAGATGGTGCCGTCGTCGCGCGCGACCGCGAGGCTCCTGCCTGCGTTGACGCCGTCGAAGTTGCATACGGCGAGGGCCGTGTAGCCGTTGCGCGATTCCTCGCGCGCGATCTCACGGCGCTCGAAAGTTCCCATGCGATTGAAGAACACATCGACGCCGACGAACCAGGTTTCGCCTTCGCTTTGCGCGTACGCTACGACCAGATCGTCGCGTGAATCGCCGTCGAGGTCCGCGAGCGCCACCGAGCGGATGAGTCCGCGCTCGCGCAGGCCGTCGAGAGGCACCGGAACGAACGCTCCAGCGGCCCATCGAAAGAGCACACGCGTCTCACCAAGAGTATTCGATCCGACGGCCAGGTCTTTCATGCCGTCGCCGTCGATGTCTCCGAGCGCGAACGAGTCGCCGAACAGACGGTCGAGGGCGGTCGTCGCGAGCGCATCGAGTTTCCAGTCGCGTTGCGCATTTCCGGGCCCGTTCCGGCCTGTCAACGTGAAGAGACGAACCCCGAGGGAAGTGGCGCCGCGATCCGATTTGGACGGAGGTCTCGGGCCGTCGCTCAGTGCGAGGATCGCTTGGCGGCCGTCGTCACCCAAGTCAGTCGTGAGGAGCGTGCGCGAACCGAAGGGAGCTCCGACCTCGAGATCGAGCCCGCGCCCGAGCGACGAGAAGTGCCCATGGCCATCATGACGAAACGCGGCGACGCCCTTCAAGTGCACCGCGAAGGCGAGGTCCAGCACCCCGTCGCCGTCGAGATCCGCCGCGCGCACGTCACCGTAGTCGAAGTCGACGGGCGGAAAGGTCGCCTCTTTCCACGCGCGCCAATTGCCATGACCGTCGCCGAGGTAGATTACCGGCCGCAACGGGAACGTCTTGCGCGCAGGGCCGTGCACGATGTCGAGCTCGCCGTCGCCGTTCAGATCGGCGACGTCGAAGCCGTTCCGCCACTGGCCGGCCGCGGGCAATCCTTGGTCGAACCCGGTTACCGTGAGCCGCTTCGTCGAAGGGAGGTCGACCAGCGACGGGCCCGGTGTCGACACCGACGCCGACACCATCGTCGGCGCTATGCCAGACGGGCACGGATGCGCCTCGTCGCACGAGCCGTCGATCTGCGGAGACTGACGACCTTCGCTGCGAATGACGGCGAAGGTCGCGGCGAGACCGGCCATTGCAAGGGCCGCAACCAACGCGAGTCGAACAGGGGAGCTCAAAGCGCGGGCATTGTACCACGCGCGGTCACAGGGCCCCGCGGAAAGCGCTGGCACGAGGCAGCCCGCACCTCCGACCGGCGATGGGTCTACGCGCCCGACAACTTGTCCAAGGGAAGGAGACAGGCTGTCCGATTCGACGAGGTCCTCAAGCAGGCCAAGGCCGACCGCCGGACCGCCGGACCGCGTGGCTGGTCCCTCGCGTCCGCCGTCCACCATGTGTCGTCCGCCGTGCGCCTACCGCTTCCGGACGGCGTAGGTCAGGTGCGTCACCCTCGGGGAGGGTTCCGAGTGGACCGGCACCAGGGCCACGCGACCCGCGTCCACGCCCTCGAACAGGCGGATTCCGGAGCCGAAGAGCACGGGCGACAGTGCGATCGAGAACTCGTCGATCAGGCCGGCGTTCACGTACTCCACGATCGTCGCGCCGCCGCCGGCGATGCGGACGTCGCGGTCGCCGGCGGCCTCGCGGGCCTGGCCGAGCGCGGACTCGATGCCGTCGTTGACGAAGTGGAAGGTGGTGCCGCCCGGCCGCTCCCAGGGATCACGCTTCTCGTGCGTCAACACGAAGACCGGCGTGTGGAACGGCGCCTCCTCCGGCCACGCGTGCTCGCCGGCGTCGAACATGCGCTTGCCCATGACGCTCGCGCCGGTGCGCTCGAACGTCTCCCGCACGATGTCGTTGTCGCGACCCTCCTCGCCGCCCTCACCGAGCTTCAGCCTCTCCCGGAGGTACCGCTGCGGGAAGAGCCACTGATGGAGCTCCATCCACTGCTGCCCCATCAAGTCCTCGGGGGACTCGGGCGCGATGAACCCGTCCAGCGACATCGAGACACTGAAGAACACCTTACCGGCCATCAGCCCTCTCCTCCCTTCCGAACGCCTTCGGTGACATAGGCAGCGAGGTTGTTCAGGGTCTGCTGGCCGCCCTCGATCGCGTGGTATTTCTCGACCGCCACGTCGCGCAGCTCCTTGGTGGGGAACACCGTGCGCATCTCGATCCGGGTCGCCGCGCCGTCGGGCTCGAGCGTCAAGACGGACACGAAGGCGTTCGGGTCGTCGCGGAACTCACCGTGGAGCAGCGCGATCCGCTCCGGAGGAACGATCTCGGTCCAGGTGATCCATTCGCTGTAGTCCGTCCCGTCGGGACCGTGCATCACGAAGATCCACTCTGCGCCGACCCGGAACTCGAAGGACTGCGTGGTCGTGGTGAACCCCTCCGGCCCCCACCACCGCGACAGGTGCCGGACCTCGGTGAACGCCTCGAACACCAGCTCTCGTGGGGCGTCGATGATCCGGGAGATGACGATCTCGCGGTCGGCCGTCGCGGACTGCGCCGGCGCTCCTCTTCCTGTCGCGCTCATTCGTGACTCCTCTTCCTGGCCTGCTTCAGGTCCTGCACGTAGGCGTCCAGCCGGCCGAAGCTCTCGTTCCAGAACCGCTCGAACCCGCCGGTCCACTCGTGGATCGCCCGCAACCCTCGGGCGTCTAGGCCGTACACGCGCTGCTTGCCTTCCTTGCGGTCCCGCACCAGCCCGACCTCTCGGAGAACCCGCAGGTGTTTGGACGCGCGCGGCTGGGTCATCCCCATCTCCCGCGCCAGCTCGGTCACCGGCCGCTCACCCGACCGCAGGAGCACCAGCATCTCCCGGCGCTGCGGTTCGGCGATCGCGTTGAAGACGTCCGACGTCGTCGCTGCTCGTGCCATGACGACCATCATATGCCCATATAGGCACGCGTCAAGTCGAGATGGATCAGGGACGCGTACCGGCTCTGCTACATCCGGGGGCCCGAAGGACTCCTCATGGGGCTCGCGCCTCGCTTCCTCTTGCATTCCACCAATCTGCGCTCGATACTGAGCCACATGGTTCAGCATTGGAGTGACCGCCTCGATGCCTCGTTCGCCGCGCTCTCGGACGCGACCCGGCGCGGCGTTCTCGACCAGCTCGGACGTGCAGACGCTTCGATCTCGGACCTTGCCGAGAAGTTCCACATGACCCTCACGGGCATGAAGAAGCACGTCGGCGTTCTGGAGCAGGCCGGGCTCGTGACCACGGAGAAGGTCGGGCGCGTGCGGACTTGCAGGCTCGGCCCCCGCCGACTCGAGGAAGAGACGGCATGGATCGAGAGGTACCGCAAGCTCTGGGCCTCACGTTTCGACGAGTTGGACAACGTTCTCGAGGAACTGACACGGAAGGAGAGAGTCGATGGACGCAAGAATGGAAAATGAGCCCACCTCCATGAAGAACCCCACGATGGTGGAACGGAAGTCCGAGCGTGAGCTCGTCGTCACGCGAACCTTCAACTGCCCGGCGCGCATCGTTTTCGAGGCGTGGACCAAGCCGGAGCTGTTCAAAAGGTGGTGGGTACCGAAGTCGTGTGGCCTAAACCTGGTTTCCTGCGAAATGGATGTTCGAGTCGGGGGCGGCTACCGCCTCGTTTTCCAGATCGATGCCTCGAATTCCATGCCGGTCTTCGGGAAGTACATCGAAGTGACGCCGTACTCGCGCCTCGCGTGGACCAACGAGGAAGGCGGTGAAGGCGGGGCCATCACCACGGTGACCTTCGAGGAAAGAGAAGGCAAGACGTTGATGGTCATGAGCGACCTCCATCCCTCGAAGGAGGCTCTCGACGCTGCCGGCACCGGGTCGGCCGATGCGACGGTCGAGACGTTCGAGCAGTTGGACGAGCTTCTCGTCACTCTGGGCGCAAGCGCGTGACGCTCATGACGTAGGTAGGCGGCCGATCAAACGGCCGCCCTGCGTGCGCTGGTACGAGTCGTACATCGTACGGGTGGCCGGCGTCGTCCGCGACTACCGCTGGCCGTGGCTCGTCCCTGAGCGTGGTTCGTTCCCGCCAGAGCGCCTCTCCATCGGTCGAATACCCGTCGCCGTCGGCGGAAGGCGGGCATCCGAAAGGGCCGGCGTCGTGAGAAGCTCCCGGGACGATCGTCGCGAAGGGGGCATCCCTGGTGGACGGGACCAAGGGCAGCGGAGCGAGGGTCGACGGCGGTCGAGTTCCCTTCCTCAACATCGACCTCGGCGAGCTCCCCGAGGAGCCGATCGAGCTCTACGAGTACGCGCAGCTCGCCAACATCGCCTGCGGTGGACATGCCGGCGACGCAGCGTCGATGAATCGCGCGCTGCGGCGATGCATGCGCTCGAGAGTTCGCGCGGGCGCGCATCCCTCATACCCGGACCGCGAGCACTTCGGACGGCGCAGCCAGGCCGTCACGCCTGCAGCCCTGCGCTCGGAGGTCCGCACACAGTGTGAGGGCCTCGCGGTCGTCGCCCGCGACCTCGGGATCGTGATCGAGGCGGTGAAGCCCCACGGCGCGCTCTACCACGATGCAAACCGGGACTCCGAGCTGGCGGCCGCGTTGATCGCCGGCGCCGTGGACGTCCTCGGCGGGATCACGATCCTCGGCCCTCCAGGTGGTGCGCTCGCCTCGTCGGCTTTGGCGGCAGGGCTCGCCTTCGCACGAGAGGGATTCGCCGATCGAGGGATGCTGCCGAGCGGCGAGCTCGTCCCGCGCGACCAACCGCACGCCCTCGTCGGCGATCCCGCGCTCGCCGCCGCACAGGCGGTTCGACTCGCGGCGCTCGGACGATACGACACGCTCTGTGTCCACGGCGACTCGCCCGGCTCCGTCGCGATCGCGCGGGCCGTGCGGGAGGCGCTCGATGCATGGGCGAGCGCCACGCCATGACGAACGTCACGCCATTCGGAGACGGAGCGTTTCGGGTCGCGCTTCCCGAACGTGTGGAGCCGCGCATTGCGCTCGAGTCTTTGCGCAAGGTCCCAGGCGTCGTCGACGTCGTGGTGAGCGAGACCCACGCCTGTGTGACCTTCGATCCCCGTGGCCCGATCCCCGACCTTTCGACCGCGCTGGATGTGGCGGCACGGCCGATGGCCCGAGAGCCGGGGAGGCTGGAGATCGTGCAGATCCGCTACGACGGTCCTGACCTGGACGCGGTCGCCACTTTCGCGGGCCTCTCGGTCGAGGAGGCGATCGCGCTCCACCTGTCCCGCACCTACGAGGTGCGGGCGGTGGGCTTCCTCCCCGGCTTTGCATACCTGGGCGACACGGATCCGAGGATCGCGGCACCGCGGCTGCCGAACCCCCGCCCGCGCGTCCCCGCCCGTTCCGTCGGGATCGCGGGCGATCGCACCGGGATCTACCCGTTCGCCTCGCCCGGCGGCTGGCAGCTCGTCGGCACCGCGATCGACTTCGAACCCTTCGACCCCGACTCGGGAGCGCGGCTCCGACTCGGAGATCGGGTCCGGTTCGTCCGTGTCTGAGCAGGCGGGTCATCTCGAGATCGTCTCCGTGAGCGGACTCGCGACCGTGCAGGACGCCGGCAGGCTCGGCTTCATGGATCAGGGGGTTCCGCCCGGCGGCGCGCTCTGCACCGAGCGGCTGGCCCGAGCCAATCGCGCCGTGGGGAACGCCCCCGGCGCCGCGGTGATCGAGGCGTTCGGCCCGCTCGTCGTCACGGCGAGGGGCGGACCGCTCACACTTTTCGCAAACGGCTCCGTCGTTCGAATGAAGGCGGACGAGGAGGTGCGCCTCGGTAAGCCTCCGGGAGAGCGGATCATCCACGTGGCGGTGGCCGGCGGCTTCGACGTCCCGGTGCACCTCGGCGGGCGAGGCACGCTCCTCGTCGCGCGCCTCGGCGGACTGGACGGTCGCGCCCTCCGTCGCGGCGATCGTCTCCCGATCGGCGCCGCCGATCGCCTCGCGAAGGCCGAGGTCCTCCCGGAGCCGCCTCACGAAGGATCGATTCGAGTGATCGTCGGACCGGATCACTTCTCCGCCGAGGCGCTCGAGGTCCTCCAGCGCGCAACCTTCCTGGTCTCGCCCTCGAGCGATCGGGTGGGCATGCGCCTCGACGGGCCGCCGATCCCGCGCACCGGAGGCGATGAAGGCCGTTCCCTCCCCATGGTGCGCGGCGCGATCCAGGTGCCGGCCTCGGGCGCCCCGATCGTATTGGGTCCCGACCACCCGACGACCGGCGGCTACCCTGTGATCGCGACGGTGATCCGCGCCGACCTGGGCCGGATCGAAGGACGACCTGCGCGGACGGAGGTGCGCTTCTCGGTGGTCACCTTGGAGCAGTCGCGGGAGGCCTATCGTGCGACATCACGCCTCTACTTCGGGTGCTAGCTGCCGGCGAGAAACGAGGCGAGCCGCGGGATCACCTGATCCGGCGCTTCCTCCATCAGCCAGTGGCCGGCACCGGCCACCACCACTCCGATGACGTTCACCGCGATGAGCCGTGCCTGCTCGATGAGAAAATTGCCGGATGCTTTTTCGCCCGCCATGACGAGGGTCGGCATCGGAAGTGTTTTGACAGCGAGCGCCGCGTTGTCCTTCGCATCCTTCACGAACTCGCTGAAGTACTGCATCGTCGCGTGCATTCCGCCGTCGCGAGCATACGCACCCGCATAGAGCTTCCGATCGGCCTCCGAGAGTGAATGGGCCGGATCCGCCGCGAAATCATTCCAGAAATGCTCGAGGTATATGCGCTCCCGCCCCTCGATCAGACGTTCGGGAATTTCCCCGTGAAAGTGGAAATGCCACGTCGCCGGCGCGAGCCAGACGTCTTTCCATTTTCCGATTCCGGGAAGAAACGCGTCCATCAGCACGAGCCGCTCGACCTCGGAGGGGAACTGTCCGGCGTACGAGTAGGCGACCATCAGCCCAATGTCGTGGCCGGCGAGCGCAATCGGTTCGTTGAACCCGAGCTGCCGGACGAGATTTCGTACCTCGCGGCCCATCGTCTTTTTGTCATAGCCACCGCCCGTGCGCTCGGATCCACCCGCTCCGCGGAGGTCTGGAGCGATCACGGTATGTTCCGCCGCAAGCTTCGTCATGAGCGGAAGCCACATGTGGCTGGTCTGCGCGAAGCCATGCAGGAGCACAACCGGCGGTCCCTCGCCGACGATCTTGTAGGCGATCCGCACGCCATCCACATCGGCGCTGCGTCGCTCGATGCCGAGTGGGACCTCTTCTTCAGCGGTCGCCTTTTGCGCTGCACCCGATGTCCGCTCATCGGCGACGGTTCCTGCAAGCCGGGGAAACGCGCGCAAGGAATTCTGGATCACCGGCATCGCGCCCCCGTCGCCCGAGGTATGCGGCATCGCTCGAACCCGCGCCACTGCCTGCGACCGACCCGGGTGCTCCCATGCTGGCTGCAACCCTCGAATGCGGAGCTTGGCGGACAGACGGCTGGGGCGGCAACGAGCCTTTCCCTGCGAACGGCCGCTCGCTGGGAACGCCCGCCATCTTTCTCGATGCGCTCCAGCGGCCGCCGGGCTAACAGCCCATCGAGCCAAACGTCCGTCCCACGCTCCTTGCCGCACCCGAACGCGGTGTTCAAGTCATCCGGGACCAGGTCCGTTTCAACTCGGCCCTTTCGCCGGAGATCCGACATGAGCACGTTTACCGCCAGCGACGGCACGCGAATCTTCTACAAGGACTGGGGATCGGGACGACCGATCGTCTTGAGCCACGGCTGGCCGCTCAGCTCGGACGCATGGGACGCCCAGATAGTCTTCCTCCTCGAGCGCGGGTTCCGCGTGGTGGCCCACGATCGCCGGGGCCACGGTCGGTCCGACCAGCCCTCGGAAGGCAACGACATGGACACCTGGGCCGACGATCTCGCCGAGCTCGTCGACGAACTCGACCTCCGCGACATCGTCATCGTCGGCCACTCCACCGGCGGCGGCGAGGTGACGCGCTACATCGGCCGCCACGGAACATCGCGAGTGGCGCGGGCGGTGCTCCTCGGTGCGATTCCGCCGCTCATGCTCAAGACGGATGCGAATCCCGGTGGCCTTCCGATGAGCGCGTTCGACAAAATACGCGAGGGAATGCGCCGAAACCGCTCCCAGTACTTCAAGGACCTCGCGGTTCCCTTCTACGGCTACAACCGGAAGGGAGCCCAGATCTCGCAGGGCACCATCGATCAATTCTGGCGGCTCGGCATGCAGGCCGGCATGAAAGCAGCCTACGAGTGCGTCGCACAGTTCTCGGAGACCGATTTCACCGAGGACCTCAAGCGATTTGATTTTCCGACGCTCATCGCCCACGGTGACGCCGACCAGATCGTGCCGATCGGCGCGGCAGCGCTCCGTTCCTCGAAGATCGTCGAGGGGGCGACACTGAAGGTCTACCCGGGCGCTCCACATGGCCTCGCCACCACGATGGCCGACGAGTTCAACGACGATCTGCTCGCGTTCATCGAGGACCGTCCCGTGGCACGTGCGGAAGCTGGGACCGAGGCACCACCACTGCACTGAACGACTGTGTCGAGTGGCGGAAGTGCGCCGACGACGAGAAGACGAGTTGCGCCTTCCGGCCAGGGAAGTAGCAGGCCTGTCCCTGGCCGTTCCTCCGCCGCGCGCCTACCGCTTCCGGACGGCGTAGGTCAGGTGGGTCACCCTCAGGGAGAGTTCCGCGCGGACCGGCGCCAGGGCCACGCGGCCCGCGTCCACGCCCTCGAACAGGCGGATTCCGGAGCCGAAGAGCACGGGCCACAGCGCGATCGAGAACTCGTCGATCAGGCCGGCCCCAAGTACGAACTCGCCTTGTCCTTCAGGCTCAGAGGGACAAAACGTCCACCGTGTGTCGTCCGCCGTGCCGTTCAACCCAGTCCGCGGCGATCCGCGCGTCGTCTCGACCCTTGACCAGCGCTCGAGCGTCGCGAGAGGGTTGGTCAACGATGCACACTTCGAACATCCCCGCGCCCGCCGAGCAGGCGGACGTCGCCTTCCTTCGCATCGTCGAAAGCCCGCGCGGCACATCGCCCACCCCGATGCGGGCAACAAGATTCGAGGGGATCGAATTGGACTCTCTCAGGAACCCGTGGACCGTCCTCGCGCCGCTCCCGGCGACGGCTGTGGGTATGTCGATCGCCGGAGCCCATGGCGTCCCATGGTCAGCGTACGCGCCGAACCTCGCGGCGATCGTGCTGGGCGCGACATGCTTCCATGCGGCCAGGCGCGTCGAGAGCGAGCGGCTCAGCGCATGGGCTCCAGGTTTAGCCGCACTCGGAATCCTCGCTACATTGGTTGGTCCGAGCATCGATGGGGTTCATCGGTGGGTTTCCATGGGAGCCATGCGGCTCAACATGTCGCTCGCGTTGGCTCAGTTGATCCTGTTCGGGCTGACGGCTGCCCGACACGGCAGCAACAGGCGAGCGGTGCTCGCTGCGCTGGTCGCTCAGATCGCTCACGTCGTGCAGCCCGACGCCGGCCAGGCCTCTGCTCTCGCGGCTGGGGCGCTCCCGGTGTTGTTGGATCGCTCATGCGCGAATCGGACGCTGGGGACAGTTCTTGCTTTGGCGCTCGGCGTGCTGGCGGGGGCAACGTGGCTTCGCGATGATCCTCTTCCCGCCGTCGAGCACGTCGAGCGAATCCTGATCCTGGCCTACCTGAACGGGCCACTGTGGGTGACGGCTGTCGTGTTGGCAGGAGCCGCTCTGCTTCTCCCTCTGGTAACCTCAGCGAGGATGTCGAGTGCAGCCGTCCAGGCGACGTTGAGCTACATCGTTGCTTCGTTTGTCGTCGCGTTCGTCGGCAGCTTCCCGGTGCCCGTCTTTGGAGCGGGAGCAGGGCCCGTGCTCGGGTGGTACGCGCTGCTCACGCTGGCTGCCGACGGAAAACCCAACAGGCCATCGAGTCGAGATTCGAAGTGGCCCGCCGAACCTTCGCCCACTCCCTCTCGCTAAGGCTCCGACCCCTGCACCGAATCGAAAGCGCGCTCGATCCGGATCAGCCGCCGGTGCCGGCCGGCGTGATCCGGATCGCCAGAAGTTCCCCGCTTCCGTGGAGGAGATGACGGCGATGCTCGCAGGCGCCGAGCCAGGCGGTGTCGCCGGCCTGCATCGCCGGCATCGCCGCATCCTCGAACGCGATTTGCCCGGTCAGAAGATAGATTGCCCAAGCCACCTGCGGTTCGCTGCCGAACGTCATGCTGCCGGCGAGCGATCGGTGCAGCAGCTCCGCGTGCAGGTCCGCGCGCCGCCACATCAGGTTGAAGTCCCGGCTCGTGCCATCGACCGGCGCGCCGGTCAGCTCGTCCTCGCCGGCGAAACGTAGCCGCTGGTAGGGCGGCAGCAGGGTCACGCAGCGGCCGTCCGTAAATCGCAGGCGCAGACCCGCTCCGTGCAGCAGCACCAGCTCGCGCTCGATGCCGGGAAAGGCGGAGAACGCCGCGTCTTGCTCGATCTCGGCGATGGACAGTCGCAGCAGCCAGTCGCCCTGCTCGGGCACGCGCAGGATCTCGCGGGTCCAGCCCAGGCCATTGCGCCACCGCTCGCGTCGGTAGTCGGCGGCAGGGATGACACGCGCGGGGGTCGTCAGGAGTTCCATCGTGGGAGGATGCCACTACCGCCGTCGTAGGGGCCTGTCATATATCCGGGAAACTCGAGGCGGCCATCCAGCGCGTGGCGGCGACGCGTCCGCCGTCACTTCGTGTCGCCCGCTGTGCCCCTACCGCTTCCGGACGGCGTAGGTCAGGTGCGTCACCCTCGGGGAGGGTTCCGCGCGGACCGGCTCCAGGTCCACGCGGCCCGCGTCCACGCCCTCAAACAGGCGAATTCCGGAGGCTAACCTTGGCCCAGTATTCAGCTACATGGCAAAGGGCCATGAAGAAATGGAACCTGCAATGGTGGCCTGGTGCTCGACGGGGTCATTCCTCGCCGTACAATTCAGGAGCGCGATCCGGTGCGTGCATTTGTAAGCGCTCGCCGAGTCGCTGTCCGTAGCGGACAATCAGGGAGCCCGCGATCATCCGCTTGGCGCTATAGCGATAGAGTGCAGCATCAATAGACGCCTCCTCTACTAGCGCGTCGCGCAACTCCATGGCGTCGGCCGCTGCCTTTGCGACCCCCATCGCAGTATGAGGTCGAACTACGAACGCTGCGTCTCCGAGGAGAACGACGCGGCCGCGATACATCACCGGAGCTTCGAAATCGAAGATTCCCTGGAGAAACGGGCACTTCTCTCTGGTCACGATCTCGCTAAGAACAGTCGGCAGATTTGCGCGGGCGGCAGCGCGTAGCTCCTCTTGTGTGCTTGTGGAGAGAGTGCCCCGGGCAGCCGAGAAAGCGCGGCGTTCGCCGTCGTTTGCCTCCAGTGCCTGCGCAAACTGATCGGGAGTGAGTTGCCGGTACCAGACCCAGTTGTAGCGGCGCGCTCCCGGCTTCGTGCTTCCGTCTGCTCCAGCGACGGTGTAGCCAAGGAACTGGGTGTCGGGCAGATCATAGAACGTAAATCGGTCCGAGACGACGTCTGCGCTCTGCTTCGACAATTCCCGCTCAGGTGAAAGGCCTCGGAAGGCTGCGTAGCCTGCGTACCTCGGCTTGGAGCCCGGTGCGACCATGGCACGTACGACAGAACCGATTCCATCCGCCCCGATGACAAGTTCTGCCCGGTGGATGGATCCATCGGAAAGGTGAACCTCAGCGTGGCTTTGAGCCGTCGTGATGGAAGCAACTCCGCTCCCCAAATGATAGCTCTGCGACAGGACCTCATCGCGCCACGCCTTGAAGAGAAGATCCCATGACATCTGTGACTGTGGTGCTTTCAGACGTCCGCTGATATCTCCGTTACGGTCAAGAAAGATCCGCTCGTGTGCGGAGACTCCTGCCCGCATCACATCCCCACGATCAATTTCTCGAAGAATATCTGCCACTTCCTGCTGCGGTACAAGACCCGCCCCTTTGCCCTCCAGCCCAGACGGGGAGCGTTCATAGATGTCAATGCTCCATCCTTCCCGTTGCAACAACACTCCGATGAACAGTCCTCCCACGGAGCCACCAACAATAATTGCCTTTCCCCCACGCATCGGCTGACTCCGCATCACTTCGAAGGCGAGCAGGCTCGCCGCCGAAATGAAGGCTCCATCGAAGTGGGCAGCGGCCTGCTCGATCACGAACAAGATCGGCACGGGCGAGACGCTGCACAAGCGGGTCCGGCGGGCCGAGCGCGATGCTGTCGAGCGGCCGCCACCGCGGCGTGCCACGAGGGCGGCGTCGGCATCCCGCGCGCCTCGATTGAGCTGAAGCTAGGCTTTAGGATTCGGCGTCCGAGCCGCCTTCACGCAGCTCGATCGGCGAGGCGCCGATGGCGTGGTAGCTGCCGTCGACGTGGACCATCTCACCGCTGGTGGAGGGGAACCAATCCGAGAGGAGCGCGATGGCGGCGGGGTACACGTCGGGATGCCTGGTGCGTAAGTTCCGGCCCAGTGGCGCCTGGGTGACCCAGCGCTTCTCGAGGAGCTCGAAGCCCGGAATGCTCTTGGCCGCCATCGTGTCCAGCGGGCCCGCGGCCACCGAGTTGATCCGGATCCCCTTCGGGCTCAGATCCCAGGCGAGGTAGCGGACGGTGGAGGTGAGCGGCGCCCTGCAGACGACCATCCAGTCGTTGATCGGGCGCGTCTGAGGGATCCCATCCTCGAGCAGAAGATCGCCGAGATCATGGCGCGGTCCGACGCCGTACTCACTGGGATGTCTGGAGAAAAGACGACGGGCGTGGAAGCGGCCGTTAACGACACGTTCTCCCACGCCCGTCAGGCACTGGCTCCGCGAACGCCAGATTTCTCGAACCTGGAAGGTCGCCAAGGATCTCGATAGCTTTGCGGATCTTCGAGCCGGTCGAGCAACGACCCTTTCGTCGCCAATGCGCAGCAGACCGCTACCTTGCCCTATCGTCGCGTATCTCGAACGGAGGAGACCATGGGACTCTTGACCTTCAGCATCAACGTCACCCTGGACGGCTGCGTCGACCACCAGGAGGGAATCGCCGACGACGAGACACACGCCTTCTTCACCAGCCTCATGGACGAAAGCGGGGCGATGCTGTGGGGCCGCGTCACCTACGAGATGATGGAGAGCTACTGGCCGGCGGTCGCCCGCGGCGACGAGGAGGCGCCGCCGGCGATGCGCGAGTGGGCGGTGAAGCTGGAGGCCAAGCCGAAGTACGTGGTGTCGTCGACGCGAAAGGACTTCCCGTGGACCAACAGCCACCACATCGCCGGCGACCTGCGCACGGGCGTGCAGAAGCTCAAGGACGCGACCCCGGCCGGCGTGCTCCTCGGTAGCGGCAAGCTCGCGACCGAGCTGGACCGGCTAGATCTGATCGACGAGTACAAGTTCCTCGTCCACCCCAGGATCGCCGGCCACGGCCCGACCCTGTACCAGAGCGGGCTGCCCAGCACGCGACGGCTCGAGCTGGTCTCGGCGATGCCGCTCCACAGCGGCGCGGTCGCCATGCACTACCGGCGCGCGCGCTGACTCAGAGCAGCCCCTTCGCGCCCAGCTCGAGGGCCAGCGCGTCGTCGGGAGCCTTCTCGCCGCGCAACACGGCGTACCGGCACATCGAGCTGCCGGAAGGGACCTTCATAGACGAGGGCCCGAGAAGCGAAAGGCCCGCGGATCTCCGTCGGACCGTCTGCTCTCCCACCGCATGCACTCGGCCAGGAGAGCGGAGATCGGTGAACCGACTCGCGAAGAGCGCGCGCGACGTCATCGCTCCAATCAATACCAAGTAGGCGACCTGGAATTCGATGTCGGAACGGAACACGCCGCTGCTTACGCCTCGACGAAACAGATCGTGAAGCGCGCTCGGAACCTTTTCGAGCGCGACTGCGGGAGCAAAGTCCCATCCGTTCATCGACTCGTTCATCACCAGATTCAAGAAGGTCGGGTGTCCGATTCCTGGCCATGGCGGAGACGAGCAGAGCGGCCCCCGCCCATCGGAGACGGTCGTGGAGACCGCGTCACGGAGTGTTCTTGTAGACCAGCCAGCGCCGATTGTCCTCGGTTGCGCCGGCGGTCACCACCAGATCCGGCTTGCCGTCGCCGTCGAGATCCATCGTGGTCCACCAGGAGGAGGCGACGGAGTAGAAGCCGTTCGAAGTGGGTGAATCGGCAGGAAGGGACCACTCCGTGGCCGTCGCAGCGAAGCCGCTGCCCGTGTTCTTGTAGACCAGCCAGCGCCGATTGTCCTCGGTTGCGCCGGCGGGCACCACGAGATCCGGCTTGCCGTCGCCGTCGAGATCCATCGTGGTCCACCAGGACGAGGCGACGGAGTAGAAGCCGTTCGAGGTGGGTGAATCGGCAGGGACGGACCACTCCGTGGCCGTCGCAGCGAAGCCGCTGCCCGTGTTCTTGTAGACCAGCCAGCGCCGATTGTCCTCGGTTGCGCCGGCGGGCACCACGAGATCCGGCTTGCCGTCGCCGTCGAGATCCATCGTGGTCCACCAGGACGAGGCGACGGAGTAGAAGCCGTTCGAGGTGGGTGAATCGGCAGGGACGGACCACTCCGTGGCCGTCGCAGCGAAGCCGCTGCCCGTGTTCTTGTAGACCAGCCAGCGCCGATTGTCGTCGGTTGCGCCGGCGGGCACCACGAGATCCGGCTTGCCATCGCCGTCGAGATCCATCGTGGTCCACCAGGACGAGGCGATGGAGTTGAAGCCGTTCGTAGTGGGTGAATCGCCAGGGAGGGACCACTCCGTGGCCGTCGCAGCGAAGCCGCTGCCCGTGTTCTTGTGGACCAGCCAGCGCCGATTGTCCTCGGTTGCGTCGGCGGTCACCACGAGATCCGGCTTGCCGTCGCCGTCGAGATCCATCGTGGTCCACCAGGACGAGGCGATGGAGTTGAAGCCGTTCGTAGTGGGTGAATCGCCAGGGAGGGACCACTCCGTGGCCGTCGCAGCGAAGCCGCTGCCCGTGTTCTTGTGGACCAGCCAGCGCCGATTGTCCTCGGTTGCGTCGGCGGTCACCACGAGATCCGGCTTGCCGTCGCCGTCGAGATCCATCGTGGTCCACCAGGACGAGGCGATGGAGTAGAAGCCGTTCGTCGTGGGTGAATCAGCAGGGAGGGACCACTCCGTGGCCGTCGCAGCGAAGTGCGTGCCCGGGGGCGTAGTGCCGCCACCTACGCCGCCGGTGCCGCCACCCACGCCGCCGGTGCCGCCGCCCACGCCGCCGGTGCCGCCACCCACGCCGCCGGTGCCACCACCCACGCCCCCGGTGCCACCACCCACGCCGCCGGTGCCGCCACCCACGCCGCCGGTGCCGCCACCCACGCCGCCGGTGCCGCCACCCACGCCCCCGGTGCCGCCACCCACGCCCCCGGTGCCGCCACCCACGCCGCCGGTGCCTGTCGTCGACGACCCCTCCGGTTCGCTGGGCGAGCATCCGCCCCCGAGGGAACAAACGGCGGCGAGGAGCAAGGAACCGACGATGCGTGCGTTCAGGCGGTTGTTCATTCGTGCACAATAATGCATTCGCGGCCAGGCGTCTTGCCTGGGTGCAGTGGACGACCGGCGGGCGCTGCCTCCTGACGCGTCGCGGCGCGCATCCTGAAGGACAATCTCCGCAAGCACGGGATTCGCGGGATCGCGATCGGCCAGGAGACGGCCGACGATCCGAAGGGGCGGATCATCGAGGGCATCTTCGAGCTCATCGACCAGTACGAGTCGGAGGTGAACGGGATGCGCACCTCGGCAGCGATGCGCGAGAACGCGACGCAGGGCTACTTCAACGGCTCGCAGCCTCCGTACGGCTACAGGAAGGAGAAGAAGGAGGCGAACGCTGGCGTGTCCCGAAGCGTCTTGGTGCCAGACCCCGGCGAGGCGGAGATCCTGCAGCAGGTCTTTCGGCTCTACATCGGGGGAACCGGCACGGTCGGCGTCGCGAGGGATCTGAACCAGCGGGGGCTTCGCTACCGCAGCGGAACGCGGTGGAACAAGAACCACGTCCTCAAGGTGATCGAGGAGTCGGCGCCCACGGGAACGTTCTACTGGGGCAAGCGCGACACGAAGACCGGCGCCCTGAACGATCGCGAGGACTGGATTCCCATCCAGGTGGAAGCGGTCATCGACCCCGACCTCTTCGACATGGCCCAGCGTGTCCGCGCCTCGCGGGATCCCACAACGAACCCCGGCCGGACGGGCTCGAGTCCGCTGCTCCTGGCCGGGCTCCTGAAGTGCGGGAAGTGCGGCGCGAGCTACCAGCTCGAGACGTCAGGCAAGCCGACCAAGGGGCTCCCCTACCGCTACTACAACTGCCGGAGCAAGGTCCGCACGGGGAAGGAGGCCTGCCCTGGTTTCCGCGTTCGCACCGAGGTCCTCGACAAGGCGATCCTCGACCACGTCGCCGAGAAGCTCTTCACGCCCGAGCGCTGCCGCCTGCTCCTCCAGGACCTCGTCGAGGAGACGGGGATCCTGCGGCAGAAGACGGCGGAGCAGCGGCGGCAGATCCAGAACGAACTCGCGGATGTCGGGCGGCGGATCGCCACCTGGGAAGACGCCTTCGAGCGAGGGGTGCTGCCGGCCGAGTCCGGCGCCGACAAGGTGCTGGTCCTCAAGGCGAAGCGGACCGAGCTGGTGCAGACCCTCGGGAAGATCGTCCCGCTCAAGCCGCCCCCGGCGCACCTCTACAGCGACGCGAGCATCGAGCGGTTCCGGTCGTCGATTCGAGACATCTTCCTGGGAGGCAGCCACGCCATCGCCCGAAACGACCTCCGCTTCCTGGTCGAGCGGATCGTCATCACCGACAACAAGATCGAGCTGGTAGCCAAGGCCGGTGCGGCCCTCCAGGCGATGGCGGGCGGGCAAAAAAATACGGAAGTAAGCGCCGGAGAACCGGTTCTTACTTCCGTAGTGGACTGGCTCCTCGAAGGCCGGATTTCTCGAACCTGGAAATTTGCCAAAGATCCGGATAGCTCTGCAGATCTTCGAGCAGTTGAGAACCGCCCCCTTCGTCGCCAACGCGCGGCCGATCTCTACCTGGCCGTGCTGGCCGCCAATCCCGGCATCTCAAGGGCAGAGCTCGCCCGCCGCTGTGGCGTCTCGCGGGCAGCGGTGACGCAGGCCTTACGCGGGCACCGCGATTGAACTCTTGCCCGGTCCGGGAGCAGCCTCGGCTGCTCCCGGACCGGGGAAAGTCACGCTGGTCGAGCCCTAGGAGACGTCGGCGCGGAGAGCCGAGGGAGCCAACGACGACTTCCGCTTGTCGATCTCTGCAAGCCATGCTCTCAGCGTGGCGACATCCGCCGCCATCTCAGCTACCGTCGGAAGGGACTCGTTTAGTTCGGGCGACTTCGTGTGACCCCTCAGAATCGCTGAGCAGCGCGCCTGGCCGGCGAGGGGGCCCTCCGCATCGGCGGGGCTCACGCTCAACGTCTTGAGCTTGCCGATATCGACCCCGCGGCGAAAGGGTGACACCACATCCTTCAGGAGCTTCATCGCTACCGCCTGCTCCCAGGTTTCGCGGAGTGCGCCGTAAAGCCAGCGGACTTCTGCGTCGTAGGCTTCGGCCCCGGACTTCCGCCAGACCGAGTCCGCGTTCCGGATCCGGTGCTCCATCGCCGCGATCCGCTTCTCGACCGACTTCTGCTCCCAGGGTACGTCGTCCGCGCAGGAACCCGGTCCGGCGTACTCTCGTTGAATCGTCTGGAACTCGATCGATGCGCGCTCCTCCTTGGCCTTCTCGGTGAGGAATAGGACGAACGAAGCGTCGTGCGTGAAGACCACGACCTGGCGGGACTTGGCGAGCTGCGCAAGCCGGTGAGCTACACGGTTTCGACGAAGGTGATCGAGCGAAGAGACAGGATCGTCAAAAACGATTGCCGATCCAGAGCTTTCGAGCGAGAGCTCGGCGAGCATGGCGGCGAGGGCAACGCTGCGAAACTCGCCCTCGCTGAGGATCCCAGTAGGCGGCACATCGCCCTTCGGCGTGCGGAGCGTCACCTGATGCAGCACCCGCCCAGCCTTCCCGCCCCGCGGCACCACATCTACCCGCACTTCTCCAAGTCCAAGCGCCTTCAGCTCTGTTTGGAACGCCGCCACTAGGTTCGTGGTCACAGCCCCGGTCGCAAGTTCGGCACCCTTTTTCGAGATTTCCGTAGTCGAAAGCGCTGAAGCAACCTGTTGGAGCTTCGCCAGACGAGCGCGCCGGTCGAGCTCGGCAACAACGAGATCGTAATGCTCAGCGAGGACCAACCGGCCTTCGAGGTCCGCAAGCTCGATGCGCGCCTGTTTCAACCGATCCGACGCCGCAGATCCGGCCACGACGGCGATGTCTTGCTCGATCACTTCGAGAACCTCGCCAAGGCCAGAAGGCACCGGGACCGGCTCCGGAATCGCAACCGGCTCGTCGCCCCCGACGATTTGGAGGAAAGCTTGGCGACGGGACGCCATGCGATTGATCCACTCACCGATCTCGGCGCCAAGTCCGGCACGTAGGTGATCGATTTCGTCACGGGGCCCGGACTCCTTGAACTCGGGCAGGGTCAGCGCCTCCAGTGCTGTGCGCTGTGCGTGAAGCCGCTGGAGCGCAGCCTCCGCCTTCGCGGCAGTCGTATCGCGAATGAAATCGTCGAACCTCCTCATCCGCTGGCCTCCCTCGTCCCCGAGTTCCTGCTGGCAGAGCACGCAACGTGCCGCCTCGCCCGTGTTCGGGAAGGGCAACGCTCGATATGCGACCGCCTCCGAGTACTTCTGAGCGGCAAACCAAAGGACCTGCCAGGCGCCCTCCCCTACACCTTCAATAGGCTCGGACGCAAAGGTTGCTGCAGCCGACACACGCGCGGCCACCGCCGCCGCGTCCGCCTGCGCCACGACGGTGCGCACTTCCACCAATCGACCTGCATCCAGGCTCGTCGCGAGCGTCGCGAGCCGATCGACGAGATCCTTCACACGTGCGAGGCGAAGGCGGAGTTCCTTGGCAATTACCGCCGGATCTTCTGCGGCCAGACGGGCGACTTCCTCGCGCAGCCCAGGAACGCGCGAGCGCTCCTCTTCAGTCAGAGTGGCCAGCGCCGTGATTCGCGTACGCGCCTCGTTCCCGTCCAGGTTCGCCAGCACTGCCGCGGCCGGCGTGTTCTGAGGGACCATCGGTAGCGGCAGGCCAATCTTGATTGCGTCGATTTCCCCCTGAATCTTCCCCTTCGCCCGTAAGAGCGCTTGGGCAAGCTTCTCGAACACGTCCAAGCCGGCGGGCAGATAGGCGACAGGAGCCTCCTCGGTGGCGTACACGCTCGCGGAGATCCCGTCGAAGATCGTGACCCGCGCCAGGTCGGGAGTCGGATGGACTCCTTCAGACCATGAGAACTCCTGCAGGTCGCCGCCAACTAGGTAACTGATTTTGGCGCTTGGCGCTCCGCTGGCGGGCTCGAACACATTCGGTCGGATCGGTTCGGCCTTGCCGCGCGCCCCGCAGGCCCGTTTGAGCACCCGAGCATAGCCGGACTTCCCAGCCCCATTCGCTCCGTAGATCACTGTAAGACCAGACGGAGCGAGTCGAAGTGGGCGCGGTGCGACGATGGCGTTCACGTTCCGGAGTTCGGCAATCTGCTCAATCGCGACGGGCATCCGGCTCGTCCCGGCGTGCGATCCACCCGCTCCCTGCCCGAACGTCACTGCGTCGACGCACTCGCCTCCAATCACGTTCGCCTTGCAGCGTTCGAGAAGCCCGTCGATATCGCTGTCCGAGAGCATGCCCTCCTCGACGAGCGTTCGGATCGCGGGCTGAAGCCATGTCGGCCGCCTCTGCGCCCACGCGATAACCTGAGGGATCAAGCTCATTCCGACTCCGTAGGCGAGGGCCGATCGAAACCTCGCGGTCTTGGTCACGACCCCGATCTCCCGGGATGATCTTGCCAGCCTCTGCGGCGTCTCGCGAGCAGCAGTGACGGTGGCTCTTCGGATCCCTCGGGATTAAACTTGCGTTCAGGTCGAAGACGAGTTCGTCATCGACCCGACGGCTGAACACTTGACGAAAGCCCGGGACACGGTAAATGTCCCGGGCAGCGGAGTTGATCCCTAGGATCGGCCCAGGGAGAGGCCGGTGGTGGCAGCCGCCGGCTTCTTCGTCAGTGCCGCGTCAGTCGCGGCCCCGAAAATGAGCGGGATCCTAGAATTTCGCATCGGCCTTACCTGACGTCCCGGCGGATCATGCCGAAGACCGGCATCTCCGTCTCGCCGAAGTCCTTGGCGAACGTTACGAGGTGGCAGGCGATCTTGTAGACGTCAGCCACGGTCACAGGGCCGGGCAACCGATAGGCGAACTCGCCCCCGGCGACGGGGAAGGTCCGCAGAGCTTCAGCTCCGGGGGAGGTCACCACCGGGGTGGGAACTGCCTCAGCGATCTCCTTCTTGGCCTCGGAGCGCTCCCGCTTCTTTTCCGAGGTCGCCGACGTGGCGGGCTTGTCGGTCCGGGCATCCCGCCCTCGCGGCTTGAAACCCCGTGGATCGCGGCGGTACTCGAAGAAATCGCTGAGAGCGATCTTCGAGCGCGAGAGATACGTGTTCGCGGTCTCGGGATTTGCGCCCTCCTTCCGGGTCCACCGATCGCAGATAGCGTCGATGTTCTCCAGGATGAACCGCGCGTCCTTGGGTTCGTCGTCCGCCAGGATGCTGGTGATCCGCTCCAGCGCCGTAATCCGGTGGCGGGCGGTCGTCGGCTGGTACACACCGCGCTCGCCCATCTGCTTCACCCAGCGCGTAACCTCGTCCAGTAGAGCGTTCTCATTCAAGAACGCGAGATTTCCCGATTCCATGCACAACCTCGCTCGCAGGCTCCATTGCCTGGCCGTCGGCAACCTAGCGCACGAGCGAACGCTGTCAACGCGCGCTCCGCTCTTCTTTGCTCCAACCGCTCGATCTAGCCAAATTCTCCAACAATTCCCACCCAATGCGAGCATCTCCAGCGGATCGATGCGGACAAGATCGTCAAGAGAGCACCACGGCGGCCCTGCCGGTCATCGGCGCCGCTTGTAAGTACGCGTTTCGGGGGCGCGACCACCGGTGAACCGAAGCGGCAAGGACCTCATGTCGGTTCCGGCTCAGGTCAAACGGGATCCGAGCGCCCATCCCCCACGCCCATTCCGCTCAATTTCGAGCGCGCCGGCTTGCTCTGCCGGGACCCCTCAAAATGTCGGATCAGCGGCGAGTCCGACTGGCTCGCACGACCACGCTAGCGATGGCTGCGATCAACTCGACCTCCTCGACCGTCGCTTCGGCCAATTTCCCAACGAGGACGGGCCTCGATCTTTTTCGAGCGCGCGACGTGGAACTCGAACAGGTCCTAGAACGCCACGCCCATTGCTTCCGCGATTCGCTCCTGGGTCTTGAGGGAGGGAACGGTAGCCCCTCTCTCCAGCCGGCTGATGGTCTCGGGGGCAACCTTGACGCGCTCCGCCAGGGCCTCATGGGTTAGCCCGCCGGCCTTTCTGTTGCTGGCCAATTTACGGCCCAAGCGCCTCTCGACATCGCTCGCCATGTTCGGCTCCGGAAAAGGTGAGGAGCCGACCAAGGTTCACCAGACCTATCCAGGATTCGGAGCGTGTGGCAGAGCTCGGAGCAGCTACGCCCTGCTCGGCCTCCCCCGGGCCGTAGGCGATCTGCTCGAGGAAGGGGGACTAGTCCTGCCTCTCGGCGAGGATGACCTTCCCGTCCTGCGCACTCGCACCGGCGGTCATCCGCGCGTGATCTTGTCCGTCTCGGGGGCGAACTTGAGCACCGGCAGGCCCGCCCTCTTCGCCGTCTGGAAGACGCCCACGTCCTCGCTACCGATCCACGCGGGCTTCTGCTTTCTTCGCCTTCGACTCGGCGTAGACCTTCACGAGGAGCGGCACGATGCCCCGGCACCTCGAGGCGCTTCCTGACCGCTACCGCGAGCGCCAGGAGATCCGCGGCCCCAAGGCGGGCCGGTCCGCGTCGGCATCGGCGCCGAGTTGATTACAAACCCGGCAGTAGCCGCCGCCTCGAGCGCAGCGCGCGATGGCGGACGCCCCGGACGCGGCGCCGGCCGATGAGCCCGGACGCCGACATGCCCCGGGTGGGAGAGGGCGACTAGGCGACCCTGCTGGCGCCCGGCCAGCGGGCCTTGATCCACTCGGAGCCTTCTTCAGAAAAACCAGACCAGGCCGCGCTCTGAGTGGTGATGTTGATGACCAGAATCCTGTCGTCGCCATCGAGAACCTGAAGCAGTTCGTTGCGAAGGTTCTCCGCCGTCTGCTTGGTCTCAAGGAGCCAAGTCGAATCCAGCAGGTGCCAATAGGCCCCCTTCTTCTCCAGCAGCTCGTAGAGCGGCTTGTAGTCCGTCTCGGTGCGCTTCTTCTTCGTCTTCGCGATCAGGTCGTAGCCGACCAGGAAAAGTGCCATTTGTTCCTCCTGTGAACATGACACCCACAGGGTGAGTACGAATCGCACTCTGGCAAGCGAGAAAAACGACATGCACCCACATGCCGTTGATCTCGCTCGCCTTTCTCAGGCCGGGCTGCCGATGCACGCGAGCCGGGGGCGGTGGCGTCTCGGCCGGTGGCTCTGGCCGCTCAACGAGAAGCTCCTCGCTGTCGCCAGGGGGGAGATCAAGCGGTTCTTCGTCGTGGTGCCGCCGCGGCACGACAAGTCGGAGTCGATCTCGAAGTACTTCCCCCGCCTGGTACATGGGGACGTTCCCCGACCGGAACGTCATCCTCGGCACCTACGAGGCGACGTTCGCGGCGGGCTGGCGCAGGAAGGCCGCGACGTGCTCGAGGAGCACGGCCCGTCGGTGTTCGGCGTCGAGGTCACCAGCGTCGGCAAGGCGACGGCGGGACGATGAACACGGCCGGCGTCGGCGGTCCGATGACGGGCAAGGGCGCACACCTCCTGATCATCGACGACCCGTTGACGAACACCACGGGTGCCAACTCGGGCGTGACGCGCGAGTCGACGTGGGAGCTTGGCTGGAACTCGTGCCCGCTCAAGCAGGTGAACGCGGACCGGATCGAGCGAGAGGTGGAGACGATGCTCAAGGAGCTGAGCGTGTCGCCCGAACTCGTCTCGAAGGCGGTCGCCTCCGCCAACTCATCGAGCGCCGAGCAGGCGATGCCGCTCCGGGAGAAGGAGCGAGGTCTTCAGGAGCGCCTTCGCGAAACCAAGGCCAAGCTCAAGAACCTGGTCGACATCATCGCGTCACAGGGTCCCTCCGCCTTCGAATCCTTCCGGGATTCGATTGGCCAGGGCGAGAAGGAGCGGGCGCACGTGGAGGCGGAGCTTGCGCTCCTGCGCGAGGAGATCGCGCGGGTCACGACAAAGCTGGTGGATCCTGAGAGAGCGGCGACGGTGCTGCGGAGCTTCAACCTTCTCTTCCACCTGGCGACACCGGCAGAGAAGCGGGAGCTACTGCACCTGTTGCTCAAAAAAATTGAGTTCCAGGGGAGGGACAAGCCCATCACCCTGGAACTCAATGACCTGCGAAGCTTCGAATTTGACGGTTCGAAACTACGCCCTGTCTGGCTCCGCGGCGAGGACTCGAACCTCGGACATGGTGATTAACAGTCACCCGCTCTACCGACTGAGCTACCGCGGAATATTCTCTTGGCGTTGCGCACCTGGTGGGGCGCAGCGAGCGGGGTAGATACTCGGCCGAATCGGGGCTGTCAAGTGCAGGTCACCGTTTCTCGACCTGGCGCCCCAAGTGATGGCGAGCGGGGCGGGAATCGGGCCGCCGACCGAGCGCCGGGCGTCCGGCCGTGCCGCTCGAATCCCTCGATTCGACCGCACCAGGGCAACCTCCCGCCCCAAGGCGCATCTTCTCGCGCACGACTGGAGAATCGAGAATGACCGCAGAGAAGAAGCCGCTTCGCGTGGACGTGATCTCGGACTGCGTCTGCCCCTGGTGCTACGTGGGCAAGCGGAACCTGGACGAGGCGATCGCCCGCTCGGAGGATCGCTTCGACATGGAGGTGCACTGGCACCCCTTCCAGCTGAATCCGGACCTCCCGGCGGAGGGGCGGGACTGGAAGAAGTACGCGGCGGAGCGCTTCGGCTCGCTGGAGCGCCTGCGCGGGATGCAGGTCCGGCTCGAGGAGGTGGGGAAGGCGGCAGGGATCGACTTCGCATTCGACAAGGTCTCGCGCGCGGTGAACACCTTCGAGGCGCACCGCCTGATCGCGCTCGCGGGACTGGAGGGGCTGCAGGACGAGGTAGCCGAGGGGCTCTTCCGGGCGAACTTCGTGGACGGCGCGGACATCGGCTCGCGGGAGACGCTGCTGAAGGTGGCGACAGCCGCGGGGATGGACGCGGAACGGACTAGCGCGATGCTAGAGTCGGGAGAAGGCGAGGAACAGGTCCGACAGGGCCTCGAGATGGCGCGCCGAATCGGAGTGACGGGGGTCCCGTTCTTCATCGTGGACGGCAAGTACGCGGTGTCTGGGGCGCAGCCGCCGGAGGCGCTGGTGGAGCTCTTCGACCACGCGGCGCAAGGCGGCGGGGACGAGGGTTGACGAGCGGATCCGTCACGAAACCCGGGCCCCATTCCCCGGGCTAGGGCAAGGCTAGGGTTGCGCCAGGACGCCTCCTGGTCCATTTTAGCGCGCCGCGCTGGCCAAAAGGCCCTCGCGGGTCAACGATCGATCCCGCGAGAAGACAGCGAAATGGGACTGCAGAGCCTCCGCGACAAGCTCCTCCAGGCCGGCCTCGTGAGCGAGGACCAGGCGAAGAAGGCCGAGGCCGACCGCGCCGCGAAGCCGACGAACCGCGAAAGCGCGCCGCCTCGCCGCGAAGGTGCTCCGCCCCGCCGCGAAAGCGCGCCGCCTCGCCGCGATGGTGCTCCGCCCCGCCGCGAAGGCGCGCCGCAGCGCCGGGAAGGTGCGCCGGCGCCTCAGCGCGCCCAGGCGGCCAGGCCCGCCCGGCCGCAGGAGCGGCAGGAAAAGCAGGCGAAGCCCGCGAAGGAGCTGACGCCGGAGCAGCAGAAGGCCCGCGAGGAGGAGGCGGCGTTCGCCGAGCGCGAGCGCATGCTGAACCGGGAGCGCGAGGACAACCGCAAGCGCGCCGTGGAGGATCGCAAGCGCCTCGAGGGAGTGCGCGCGGCGGCCGAGCGGTTCGAGGTGACGGAGCGCGGCGGCGAGGCGTTCTTCTTCACCACGCGGAAGAAGAAGGTGCAGCGGATCTACCTGACGGCGGAGCAGCTCCAGCGACTGGAGTCGGGGGATCTCGCGATCATCGACAAGCCGCTCCCCGCGGAACTCTCGTTCTCGCTGGTGACCCGCGAGGGCGCGGAGCGGGCGCTGGCGCTGGATCCGAAGGCGCTGCGCTTCTACAACCGCGGCTTCGGGCAGACCTTCGGCTTCAAGGCGGAGTCGAGCAAGTTCGACGAGAACGCCGAGGCCGACGCGGCGGAAGGCGAAGAGGCCGAGGCCGCTGAGGTCGCGCCGGCTTCCAACGAGGCCGAGACCGAGGCCGCCGAGGACGCGCCTGCTTCCGACGAGACGCAGGCCTCCTGACACCAAGCATCGGGCCTGAGTGCCTGCAGATGGGAGCGCCCCCGAGGCGCTCCCCTGGAAACACCATGTCGACCAAGCCTCAGAAGAACCTGGACACCTTCCCCAACCCGAAGCCGGGCCGCCCGTACGAGATCTTCTTCGACGCGCCGGAGTTCACCTGCCTCTGCCCGCTGACGGGGCAGCCGGACTTCGCGCACATCAAGATCCGCTACATCCCGGACGAGACCTGCGTGGAGCTGAAGAGCCTGAAGCTCTACCTCTGGAGCTACCGGGACGAGGGCGCGTTCCACGAGGCCGTGACGAACAAGATCTGCGACGACGTGATCGCCGCGATCGATCCGCTCTTCGTGGAGGTGGTGGGCGACTTCTTCGTGCGCGGCGGGATCCGCACGGTGGTGACGGCCCGCCACGAGAAGGCGAAGTAGCAGGCCGCAAAGAAGCGCTCGTTGCTCGAGCGCTTCGCGAAATCAGCCGGCCGCGGCGAGGCGGCGCGCAGCCTCCAGGGCGGGCACAGCCTCCTCGCCAGCCTGCGGCTCTGCCGCTGCCGGCTTGGCCGCCGCCGCCGCGTCGTCGACGAGCTTCCGCTCCTCCGGGACGCCGCCGTTGCCGTCGAGGAGCCAGTAGCCCTCGTGGCCGAGCCAGGTGGAGCTCCCCCCGCATATAATCCGCGGCCCGCCCTCGAGGGCGAGCGTGAATCGCTTGTGGATGTGTCCGCACATCACGGTGGCGACGCCGGCGAGGCGGCACGCCTCGAGGAACCGCAACGCATCGGTGAGCCCGTGATCCCTGCGATCGACCTTGCCGTCGGGCCGCACGGGCGTGTGGTGGAGGACCACGTGGACGGTGCGCCCCTTCACCTTCGGGTGGGCGCAGATCTTCATGAGCGCCTGGAGCTGATCGTCCCCCACCCTGCCGGCGGCGATGCCGGGAACGGGGGGCACGCGCGCGGAGCAGAGGCCGACGATGGCGACGTCGTCACCGAGGAGCCGCACGTGGGGCCAGGCGCCCTCGGCTCGCAGCTCGGGGAGGTCGGAGCCGAGGAGGTGGCCGAACCACTTCTCGAAGCGCTGCTTGCGCACGCTGCCGGGGGTGAAGACGTCGTGGTTGCCGGGGATGACGGTGAGCTTGTCGGGCTTGTCGGCGAGCTCGCCCAGGGCCTTGCGGGCGCCTTCGAACTCCTCGTCGAGGGCGAGGGCGGTGAGGTCGCCGGAGAGGACGACGTGGTCGACGGCGTTCCTCGCGGCCTCGGCGACGAGGCGGGCGATGGTCTCGGGGGCCTTTACGTAGCGCTGCGCGCGCTTGGCGAGCTTGAGCTCGAGCTGGGCGGCGAGCCTGCGCCAGCCGAGCTTCCTCCACGGACGCTCGTCGTAGTCGACCTGCACGTGAACATCGGAGATGTGGAGGATTTTCAAGGCGCTGTCCCGCCCTTTCGGCGTTCGTGAAGAACCTGGAGAAAACCTGGGTACGGGGCGGGCGCTCGTAAACCGGGAGCCCGCTTGCCTTGTAGGTGGGAGACGCGTTTCGGGGAGAGAACCCGGGCCGCGCCGGAAAAAATGCCCGCGCTCCGATGGGAGCCGGTGCGAAGCTGGTTGATCGAAGGAAACCGATGAAGGCACGCGGACGATACGCCCCGACCCCATCAGGGGATCTCCACCTGGGCAACGCACGGACGGCGCTGCTCGCGTGGCTGTCGATCCGCGCGCAGGGCGGCGAATTCGTGCTCCGGATGGAGGACCTGGACAAGCCGCGGGAGCAGCCAGGGGCGGCGGCGCGGATCCTGGATTCCCTGCGCTGGCTGGGCCTGGACTGGGACGAGGGGCCGGACGTCGGCGGGCCGCACGGGTCGTATGTACAGAGCGAGCGCTCGGGCCTCTACGACGACGCGGTGACGACGCTGGTCGCGGTGGGAAAGGCGTTTCCCTGCTGGTGCTCCCGGGCGGAGGTCGCTGCGGCGAGCCGCGCACCTCACGCCGGCGAGGAAGGGCCGCGCTACCCAGGCACCTGCCGCACGGCGGATCCCGGGGCGATGGCGCTCCGAGGGCGCCCGCCGTCGATGCGCGTGCGAGCCCCCGAGGGGCCGATCCGCTTCGTGGATCGCCTGCAGGGCCCGCAGGCGTTCGACGTGGATGCGCTGACGGGGGACTTCGTGATCCGCCGGGCGGACGGCGTGGCGTCGTACCAGCTCGCGGTGGCGGTGGACGACGCGGCGATGGGGATCACGGAGGTGCTCCGGGGCGACGATCTCCTCTCGTCGACGCCGCGCCAGCTCATCGTGTACGAGGCGCTTTCACTCGTAGCTCCGTCGTTCTTCCACGTGCCGCTGGTGCTCGGGCCGGACGGGGGCCGGCTGGCGAAGCGGAACGGCGCCCGCTCGATCGGTGAGCTCCGGGAGGCAGGCGAAGATCCGAAGGCGATCTGCGGCCTGCTCGCGGCGCTCTCCGGCCTGGCGGAGCCCGGCGAGCGCGTCTCGCCGCGGGAGCTCATCGCCCGCTGGGATCCGGAGCGGTTACCGCGGGAGCCAGTACGCCTAGTAGGCGGCTGAGCGGCTTGCCCTCTTTGACGCGCCGGGTATTCTCTCGCGCCCCATGTTGCCGCTCCGCTCCAAGACCGACCCGCGCTGGATCGAGCTCGCCACGTCGCGCTTCGACGAGGTGATCGTCGACCACGCGCACTGCGAGAAGAAGGCGGCGGCGTCCGCGATGGCGCTGGTGACGGCCTACCCCGACCACGACCTCCTCGTGAAGCGCCTCGCCCGACTCGCGCACGAGGAGCTGCGGCACTTCCGCCAGGTCTACGACCGCATCTCGGCGCGCGGCCTGAAGCTGAGCAAGGACGAGGGCGATCCCTACGTGCAGTCGTTGATCCGCTTGGTGCGCACGACGCCTGCGGAGCGGCGCATGGATCGACTCCTCGTGAGCGCGCTGGTGGAGGCCCGCTCCTGCGAGCGCCTCGAGCTCCTCTCGGAGGCCCTCGAGGATCCGGAACTCCGCTCCTTCTACGCGACGCTCGCCCGCGCCGAGGCGGGCCACCACACGCTCTTCGTCGACCTCGCCGCGACGTATGCGCCGCAAGAAAGAAGTGGAGCGCCGCCTCGAAGTGCTGGCCGAGGCGGAGGCGGCGATCGTGGCAGAGCTACCGCTCGCGCCGCGGATCCACTGACCTCCACTCCCATCGGCACACACAGAGCGGCAGCGCACCCGGTGGTCGCACGGTCGAGAGGGGATTAGGTTCGACCTCGAGCCCCACAACTGAAGATCCCGCGGAAACGATCGTCGAAGAATCATCGAGCCCGGAGGCACGGAATGTCTGAAGAAATCTTGCACAGGCGCCGCGAGGGCGACGTCGAGATCCTCTCGTTCAACCGCCCGTCCTCCCGGAACGCGCTGACGCCGGAGCTCGCGGACGCCCTCGCCGGGGCGCTGGACGACGCGAAGATGAACCCCGCCGTCCGCGCGGTGGTCCTCACGGGCAACGGCGGCAGCTTCTGCTCCGGCATCGACCTCTCCGGCGTGATGGGGATGTTCGCAGAGGATCCCTCGCCCGCGAAGCGCCGCGCCCTGTCGAAGCGGGTGCTGGCGGGCCAGCTCCACGCCGCGATCCGCGCGCTCTGGGAGCTGCCGAAGCCTACCGTGGCGGCGGTGGAGGGCGGGGCCGCGGGCTTTGGACTGGACCTCGCCTGCGCCTGCGACCTGCGCGTGATCGCCCGCGACGCGAAGCTCTCCTACACCTTCACCCGGCGGGGCCTGGTGCCGGACGGCGGAACGGGGCACTACCTGCCGCGGATGATCGGCCTCGGCCGCGCGCTGGAGCTGGTGCTCCTGGGGGAGCCCTTCGACGGGACGCGCGCCCTCGAGCTGGGTCTCGCGAACCGGGTGGCGGACGGCGCCTCGACGCTGCCTGCGGCGGTGGAGCTCGCGGCGCGCCTCGGCGCGAACGCGCCCCTCGCGATGGCCGCGGCGAAGGCCCGCTTGAAGGCGAACGACAGCTACGCGGAAGAGCTCTCGCAGGTGATCGAGCTCGCCGCGGTCGGCGTCGGGAGCGACGACGCGCTCGAAGGCATCGCCGCCTTCCTCGAGAAGCGTCCGCCCCGTTTCAAGGGCGCGTAGGCCGCCATGAACCAACGGGACATGCTGCGAAACCAGCTCATCGAGATCTTCGAGGCGGCGGTCGCGTCGCTGGCGGGAGATCTCCTGGTCCGGGAGGCGATCGCCCGCCACCGGGAGTCGCTCCCCGCGGACCCGCGGTCGATCGCGGTGATCGCCCTCGGGAAGGCGGCGGGGCCGATGGCGCGCGGCGCGCTGGACGCGCTGGGGCCGCTGGCCGGGATCGTCGCAGGGCCGCCGGGGACGCGGGTGCCGGGGGCGTTCGAGGTGGTGGAGGGCGACCACCCGGTGCCCGGGCCGAGATCGATCCGCGCGGGGATCCGCCTCCTTGCGTTCGCGCGGCAGCTCCACCGCGAGCAGACCGCGCTGGTGCTGCTCTCCGGCGGCGCATCGGCGCTGGCGGAGGCGCTGCCGTCGAGCCTCTCGCTGCTGGATCTCGCCCGAACCAACCGCCTCCTGCTGGGCGCGGGGGCGCCGATCGACGAGATCAACGTGATCCGCAAGCACCTCTCGCGGACGAAGGGAGGACGACTGGCCGCGGCGTCCGAGGCCGGGCGGATCGAGCTCCTGGCGATCTCGGACGTCTCCGGGGACGATCCCGCGGTGATCGGGAGCGGCCCGTTCTCTCCAGATCCCTCGACCTACGAGGACGCCCGGGAGATCGTCCGGCGGAGGGGGATCGAGGACGAGCTGCCGGAGGCCGTGAAGGCGATCCTCGAGGCGGCCGAGGACGAGAGCCCGAAGCCGCGCAATCCGATCTTCAACCGATTGCACACCCGGATCCTCGCGGGGCCCGCCCGGCTCGCCGAGGTGGCGATGGCGGAGGCCGCCAGGCGCGGCTTCGAGGCGGAGGCCTGGCCCGGCTTCGTCGACGGCGACGTGGAGGACGTGGCGGCGCGCTACCTGGCGTGGCTGGACGGCGCAAAGGGCAAGCGGCGCTTGCTGGTGGCCTCGGCCGAGCCGACGGTGACGCTCCCGGCCCACCCGGGACGCGGCGGGCGGTCGCAGCAGCTCGCGCTGCTGATGGCGACGGCGCTCGGCCGCAGGCCGGATCTCCGCGTGACCTTCCTCGCGGCGGGTACCGACGGCCGCGACGGCGTGAGCGACCACGCGGGCGCGGTGGTCGACTCGGACACCGCGCGCCGCGCGCAGGCCGCGGGCTTCGACCTGGACGAGGCGCTGGCCTGGGCGGCGAGCGAAGCGGCTTGCGACGCTGTCGGCGCCGCGCTCCCGTGCTTCGACAGCCCGACCAACCTCGCCGACCTGCACCTGCTCGCCGTCGAATGAGAGCTTGTGAAGAATTCACAAGCTCTCGCGAGCCGAAGGCGAGCAAACGAAAAGGAGCGCTCTCGCGCGAAGCGCGAGCTGAAGAAATCGGGCCCGCTTCGGCGGGGGCGATTTCTTCACACGCTCTGAGCACGCGGTCCGTGGTGACACGCACCCGCCCCATTGGTTAGATGCGCGCCCATGAGCGAGCCGCGTCTTCGCAGCGTCTTCTTCGGCACCCCGGACTTCGCAGTGCCCATCGCGGAGGCCACCGCCGCGGTGACGGATCTGGTGGCAGTGGTGACGCAGCCGGATCGGCCGAAGGGCCGCGGGCGCGAGCTGGCGTCTCCCCCGGTGAAGGAGCTGGCGCTGGCGCGCGGACTGCCGGTCTTCCAGCCGGCGAAGCTGCGCGACGGCGTGCTGGCGGCGGAGCTCGAGCGCCTGAAGCCGGACGTGGCGGTGGTGGCGGCCTACGGGAGGATCCTGCCGAAGGATCTCCTCGACCTGCCGCGCTTCGGCTGCGTGAACGTGCACGGCTCGATCCTCCCGAAGTACCGCGGCGCCGCGCCGATCCAGTGGGCGATCGCGAGCTGCGAGGCCGAGACCGGCGTCACCATGATGCGGATGGACGAAGGCCTGGACACCGGCGACATGCTGGCCATCCTGACGATCCCCATCGGCCCGGACGACACGGGCGGCTCGATGCACGACAAGCTCGCCGTCCTCGGCGGCGAGATCATCCGCGAAGAGCTCCCGCGCTACCTCTCGGGCGCACTGAAGGCGGTGCCGCAGGATCACGCGAGCGCGACGATGGCGCCGATCCTGAGCCGCGAGCAGGGCCGCCTCGACTTCACGCTCCCGGCGCGGATCCTCGACTGCCGGATCCGAGGCTTCTCGCCCTGGCCCGGAGCGTTCACCTCCCTCGACGGCGGCCTCCTGAAGGTCATCCGCGCGAAGGCGGCCGAGTCGCCCGAGCCGGCGGCGGCGCCCGGGACGGTGGTCTCCCTGCGCCCGCTGCTGATCGCCGCCAGCGAAGGCTCGGCGCTGGAGCTGGTCGAGGTACAGCCCGAGGGGCGGCGGGTGATGACCGCGGCGGAGCTCGTCGCCGGCAGGCGGATCGAGCTCGGCAAGCGCCTCGGTTCCGAGGAGCGCGGCGCGTGATCGAGACGCTGATCGGGAGCCGGAGCTTCCGCGGGGCGCTCTCGGCCCCGGGCGACAAGTCGATCTCGCATCGCGCGCTGATCTTCGCCGCGCTTTCGGAAGGGACGTGCCGCCTGGACAACCTCGCCCCCGGCGACGACGTGAAGCGCACGGCGCGCTGCCTGGAGGCGATGGGCGTCCGGCTCGTGCGCGACGGCTCGGCGGCGATGGTCCGCGGCGTGGGCCTGCGTGGCCTCGCCTCCCCGGCGGCGGTCCTCGACTGCGGGAACAGCGGCACCACGATGCGGCTCCTCGCTGGGGTGATCGCGGGAGCGGGGCTCGAGGCGGTCCTCGACGGGGACGAGAGCCTGCGCGGGCGCCCGATGAAGCGGATCCTGGATCCCCTCGGCGCGATGGGCGCGGCGGCCTCGAGCGCGAACGGGCGCGCGCCGCTCCGATTCGCGGGGCGGTCAGAGCCCCTCGGCGGCGGAACGAGCCACGACCTCGAGATGGCGAGCGCCCAGGTGAAGAGCGCGATCCTCCTCGCGGGCCTCTTCGCGAAGGCGCCGACGCGGGTGCGCGAGCCGCATCCGTCGCGGGACCACACGGAGCGCATGCTCTCCGCCTTCGGCGCGAAACTTCGAGCGACCGGCGACGGCTGGATCGAGCTCGAGCCCCGCGGCGAGCCGCTCCGCGCCCCGCCGACGCTTTCGATCCCGGGGGATCCCTCCTCCGCCGCCTTCCTCCTCGGCGCCGCGATCCTCGCCGACGAAGGCGAGGTCGAAGTCACGGGGGTAGACGCGAACCCGACGCGGATCGGCTGGCTGCACGTGCTCGAGCGCATGGGCGCCGAAATCGAGCTGCTCCCGTCCGGCGAGGCCGCCGGCGATCCCGTCGCGACCTTCCGCGCCCGAGGCGGCGCACGCCTCGTGGCGACGCACGTCGGGCCCGAGGAGATCCCCGCGCTGATCGACGAGCTCCCGCTCCTGGCGGCGATCGCGACCCAGGCCCGCGGCCGCACCGTGCTCCGCGGCGCCGCGGAGCTGCGGGTGAAGGAGTCGGATCGCCTCGCGCGGATGGCTGAAGGGTTGAACCGCCTCGGCGCCCGGGTAGAGGAGCTCCCCGACGGCCTGGTGATCGACGGCCCGACGCCGCTTCGGGCCGCGGACGTGGAGGCCGCCGGCGACCACCGGATCGCGATGAGCCTCGCGGTCGCCGCCCTCCGCGCCGAGGGTGAGACCCGCATTCACGGTGCGGAGTGGGCCGACGTATCGTTTCCGGGCTTCTTCCCCCTGCTCACGCGCCTCGCAGAGGCGAAGTAGCGGCACGCGCCCCCAATCGGCCCGGGACGAGCGTTCTCCGCGGAGTGACGCAGGCCCGCTGCGTGGAAATCAGGCCCAGAACTGCGTCGTTTCCGCGGAAACGACGCAGGCCCCGATCGGACGCGCCGGAGCCCGCCGCCCGCGTGGTAGGCTCCCGACATCGTGGCAATCTCACGAACGACGTACGCAGTGATCGGAGATCCGGTGGAGCACTCGCTCTCGCCCCGGATCTTCCGCCGCGTCTTTCAAGACCTCGGGATCGACGCGCACTACACCGCGCTGCGCGTAGAGAAGCACGAGCTCGCCGAGGCGATCGACCGGGTCCGGCGTGGCTCCCTCGCCGGCCTCTCGGTGACGATCCCCCACAAGGAGGCAGCTGCGGAGCTCGTGGACGCGCTCCACCCCTCGGCGGCCCGGATCGGCGCGGTGAACTGCATCGCCCGCAGCCCGACCGGGCACGCGGAGGGCTACAACACCGACGCACCCGGCTTCCGGCTCGCCGTGGAGCAGAGCGGCGCCCGCCTCGCGGCGGCGCGGGCGGTGCTCCTGGGCGCCGGCGGCGCGGCGCGGGCGGCAGCGTTCGCGGCGGTGAGCGCCGGCGCCAAGAGCCTCACCATCGCGAACCGCGATCCGGAGCGCGCGATCCGGCTGGGCCTCGAGCTCGTAGCCCTGGGCCGCGCGTGGCCGGAGGGCGAGCTCCTCCGCCGCTGGGAGAGCGGCGAGCGGGCGCCCCGGCTGAACGTCTCGCGCGCGCTGGGCGCGCCGTCCGGCAAGTGCTTCGTAAGCGCGATCCCCCTCGAGTCGAGCGCGCTCGTCCACCCCCTCTCCCACGCGGACCTCCTCGTGAACTCGACGTCGGTGGGCCTGGGCGATCCCGGCGCACTGCCGCTTCCGGGGGGCTGCGTCCTCGATCGCCGGCTCACGGTGATGGATATGGTCTACCGGCCGCTGCACACCGCCCTGCTCCGCCGCGCCCGCGAGGCGGAGGCCACCTGCGTGGACGGCCTGTGGATGCTGATCCACCAGGCGCTGGAGCAGCTCCGCGTGTGGACGGGCCAGGTGGCGCCCCCTGCCCTCGCGGCCTCGCTCCACGACGAGCTCGCGGCGGAGTGCGGGTAGGAGAGGAGCGAAGAGAAAGGACGCAATCCGCAGCCTCGCCGCAGGATCCCGAGAGGCTCCTGGAGATCGTTCGCCTCGCGCGGCGGGCGGCATCCGGTTAGGTTCCGCCCAGCGCGAGCCCCACTCGCGAGACGGAGCAACGATGACGCGCCTTCGCTTCATGACCGCCGGCGAGAGCCACGGGCCGGCGCTCACAGGGATCCTCGAAGGGCTCCCCGCCGGCCTCCACCTGGAGGCGGCCGACCTCGATCGCGACCTCGCGCGGCGGCAGCGCGGCTACGGCCGCGGCGGCCGGATGAAGATCGAGAAGGACACGGCCGAGATCCTCGGCGGCGTCCGCTTCGGCAAGACGCTGGGCTCGCCGCTGGCGCTCCTGGTCCGGAACCGCGACTTCGAGAACTGGCGCGAGCGGATGCAGGCGGCGCCGGGCGGTCCGGATCCGAAGCCGGTCCGCGTCCCGCGCCCGGGGCACGCCGATCTCACTGGCGGTATCAAATACGGACACACAAAGGACCTGCGCGGCGTGCTGGAGCGCGCCTCGGCGCGGGAGACGGCGATGCGCGTGGCCCTCGGCGCCGCCGCCCGCGTGCTCCTGCGCGAGCTCGGGATCGGGATCGGCTCCTACGTCCGCTCGATCGGCCCGGCGGAGGCGACCCCCGCCCACGACGCGGCGCCCGGGCTCTACCGCGAGGACGCCTACGAGCTCGGGCTGCTCGCCGACGGCTTCGAGACCCGCGCCCTCGACGAGGCCTCGTCTCGACATCTCGCGGAAGCGATCGACGAAGCGCGGCGCCGCCGCGACACGGTGGGCGGCGTGGTGGAGGTGGTTGCGACGGGCGTCCCGGTGGGACTCGGCTCCCACGTCCACTGGGACCGCCGCCTCGACGCGAGGCTCGCCGGGGCGCTCTCCTCGATCCCGGCGATCAAGGCCGTGGAGCTCGGAGATGGCTTCGCCGCCGCTGGGCTCTACGGCAGCGAGGTCCACGATCCGATCCACCTCTCGGCCGGGAGGCTGACCCGGGCGCGCAACCGCGCGGGCGGCCTGGAGGGCGGGATCACGAACGGCGAGCCGCTGGTGGTCCGCGCCGCGATGAAGCCGATCGCGACGGTGCCGGCGGCGCTGGGCTCGGTCGACCTGCACGCGCTCGAGGAGCGCAGCGCCCACGTGGAGCGCAGCGATACCTGCGCCGTGCCGGCGGCGGGGATCGTGGCGGAGGCGATGGTGGCGCTCACGCTGGCCGACGCGCTCCTCGAGGCCCTCGGCGGCGACACCATGGACGCCCTCCGGCTCCCCTTCGCGAAGCTTCGGCTCTCGACGCGGGTCGAGCCGGGGCACGCCTTCCTCCTGGGCCCGATGGGCTCGGGGAAGACGCGCTCAGGGCTGATCCTCGCCAAGCGCCTGGGGCGGCCGTTCATCGATCTGGACGCGAGGATCGAGTCCCGCGCCGGGACGTCGATCGCGCAGATATTCCAGACTGCGGGCGAAGAGGCCTTCCGGGAGCTGGAGGAGGTAGCGCTGCGAGAGGCCACCCGCGAGGCGCCCGCGGTGATCGCCTTGGGCGGCGGCGCCGTGGTCCGCGAGAGCGCGTGGCGGAGCATTCGCAAGTCGGGCGTGGCCGTGCACCTCCACGCGGAGCCCGACGAGCTGGCCCGGCGGCTGATCGCGAACGAGCGAGAGGTCCTCGCGAGGCCGCTCCTTGGCGACGGTCCCCCGGAGGTGCGCCTCGCCGAGCTCGCGAGAGAGCGCGACCGCTGGTACGCCCGGGCCGACGTGCGGGTCGAGACGACGGGCCTGTCGCCGGAGGAGGTGGCGGGCGCGGTCTCCGGCCTCGTTCGCGCGGTGCTGGGGCCGCTGGTATGACGCCCGAAGGCGGACGAGCCATTGCGGACGTGAAGGTCCTCTCGAGCAGCGGGCCCTACCGGGTCCGAATCGGGCCGGGGGTGTCGGCGCAGCTCGGCCCCGCGCTCCTCGAGCTAGGCCTTCGGGGCAAGGTCGCGCTGATCTCGGACGACGACGTCTTCCACCTTCACGCCCTGGCGCCGATGGGCTCGCTGGAGGAGGCGAAGCTCCCCTGCCTTCCGATCCGGATCCCGCCGGGCGAGGCCTCGAAGACCCTCGCCCGCGCCGATTGGCTCTATGGCCGGCTGATCGAAGGCGGCATCGGCCGCGACGACACGGTGGTGGCCCTGGGCGGCGGCGTGGTGGGCGACCTCGCCGGCTTCGTCGCGGCCACCTACCACCGCGGCGTGGCCTTCGTGCAGCTCCCCACGACCCTCCTCTCCCAGGTGGACTCCTCGGTGGGCGGCAAAGTCGCGGTGGATCACCCCCTGGGCAAGAACCTGGTGGGCGCGTTCTACCCGCCTCGCACGGTGCTGGCGGACACCGACACCCTCGCCACCCTCCCGCCCCGCGAGCGCTGGTCCGGGCTGGCGGAGGTGGTGAAGGCCGCCTTCGTGGCGGACGCCGACTTCCTGCCGATCCTCGAAGAGCAGCTCGAGCGCCTCGCCGAGCCGTCGCCGCCCGCCGGTCTCCTGGCGGAGGCGATCGCCCGCTCGGTGCGGATCAAGGCGGCGGTGGTCGAGGCCGACGAGCACGAGGGCGGCCTGCGCCGGATCCTGAACTTCGGCCACACGATCGGCCACGCGCTGGAGCTGGCGACGGGCTTCGGCGTCCTCACCCACGGCGAGGCCGTGGTCATGGGCATGAGGGCCGCGCTCTTCGTCTCGGTGGAGCTCGGCACCCTGGCGGCACCTGAGGCCGAGCGGGCCACGAGGCTCCTCGCCCGCTTTCCCGCCCCGCCGCCGTTCCGCGCGCCGTCGCCGGAGGCGGTGATCGCGGGACTCCAGCGGGACAAGAAGGCGGATCGCTTCGTCGTGCTCTCCGCTTTGGGCAAGGCCGAGGTTGTCCGGGGTCTCGAGCCCCGGCTCCTTCGCCGGGCGATCGACAAGGCCTACGAGGGCCTCATATGAACGTGCTCGTCCTCCACGGACCGAACCTGAACCTCCTGGGCGAGAGGGAGCCGTCGATCTACGGCACGCTCACCCTCACCGAGCTCGACACGAAGATCCGCTCCCGCGCGATGGAGCTCGGCCTCCAGGTCCGCTGCTTCCAGAGCAATCACGAGGGCGCGCTGATCGACGAGCTCCACACCGCACGGAAGTGGATGGACGCGCTGGTGATCAACGCCGGCGCGTACACGCACACCTCCTACGCGATCCGCGACGCCATCGCCGCGGTGGGCGTGCAAGCCTGGGAGGTCCATCTCAGCGACATCCTCGCCCGCGAGCCATGGCGCCGGGAGAGCCGGATCGCGGACGTCTGCGTGGAGCAAATCATGGGCAAGGGCGCGGGCTCCTACCTGGAGGCCCTGGAGCGCATCGCGGCGACCCAGGAGGAATGAACGGCGGCCGCCGACGGCCGATCCATGGGCGAAATCCGGCTGCCCGATCGTTCAAGAGTTTTGCAGTCGGCCAAAAGCCGGTAGACGGTTCCGCGCAAGGCGCCTTGATTTTCGCTACTCCGCCCTCCGGAGACGCCCCGAGATCCGATGACCTCCTCCATCTCCCTGCTCCTCGGCTCCGCGCCGCTCACGCTCTGGCTCGGCTTCATCGCGCTGGTGCTCGTGCTCCTCGCCCTCGACCTCGGCGTCTTCCACCGCAGGCCGCACGAGGTGTCGAACAAGGAGGCGGCGGTCTGGACCGCGATCTGGATCAGTCTTGCCGGCGCGTTCAACGCCTTCGTCTTCTGGGACCTCGGCCACCAGGCGGGCATCGAGTTCCTCACCGGCTACGTGATCGAGAAGAGCCTCTCGGTCGACAACCTCTTCGTGATGCTGCTGGTCTTCACGAGCTTCGGCGTGCCGAAGATCTACCAGCACCGGATCCTCTTCTGGGGAATCCTCGGCGCCCTCGTCACCCGCGGCGTGATGATCATCCTCGGGGCGGAGCTGCTCAACCGCTTCCACGCGGTGATCTACGTCTTCGGCGGGTTCCTGGTCTTCACCGGTGTGCGGATGCTCTTCGCACGGGGTGAGAAGCCGGATCCTCGAAAGAACCTCGCCCTCCGGATCTTCACGCGCTTCGTCCCCACGACCGATCGCATCGACGGCAAGCACTTCTTCGTGGTCGAGGCCGGAAAGCGCGTGGCCACGCCGCTCCTCGTCGCGCTGGTGGTGGTCGAGGCGATGGACGTGGTCTTCGCGGTGGACTCGATTCCGGCGATCTTCGCGGTGACCACCGACCCCTTCATCGTCTTCACCTCGAACGTCTTCGCGATCCTGGGGCTGCGCTCGCTCTACTTCCTCCTCGCCAACGTGGTAGAGCGCTTCGTCCATCTGGAGATCGGGCTCTCGATCATCCTCACGTACGTCGGCGTGAAGATGCTGGTGAGCGGCTGGTACCCGATCCCCACCCCGATCTCGCTGGCTGTGATCCTGGGAATCCTCGCGATCACGATCATCACCAGCATCGTCGCGAACCGCCGGGCGCACGCAAAGGACGAGTCGCCCGGCTCCTGCGCCTGAACGAGAGAGACATGTCGGATCCACGCGCGATCGCGCTCTCGGTCCTCCACCGCGTCCGCAAGGACGCCGCCTTCGCCAACCTGGCCCTCGACGCGGAGCTCTCCTCCGCTGGCCGGATCGACCCCCGGGACGCCGCCCTCGCCACCGAGCTGGCCTACGGCGTGCTCCGGCGGCGGAGCGCCCTCGACCGCGCGCTCTCGCCCCTGGTGAAGCAGCCGCTCCCCAAGCTCGAGCCCCAGGTGCTGGAGCTGCTCCGCCTGGGCGCCTACCAGCTCCTCTACACCCGCGTTCCGCCCCACGCCGCCGTTGGCGAGACGGTGTCGACGGCGAGGCGCGCGGGCCTCGAGCGGGCCGCGGGCCTGGTGAACGCGGTGCTCCGCCGCCTCTCCCAGCAGGGCGCGCCTCCCCCGCTCGATCGGCAGGCCGCGCCGCTGGAGGCCCTCCAGGTGGAGGCCTCGATCCCCGAGTGGCTCGCGATGGCGCTCCTGAAGCGCCTGGGCGCCGACGAGGCCTTCGAGCTCGCGGAGGCGATCGACCGTCCGGCGCCGCCCACGATCCGCCGCAACCGGCTGCGGATCGATCGCGACGCCCTCGTCGCCCGGCTCGAAGAAGAGGCGCCCGGCGCGGAGATCACCGCTGGCGCGTACTCTCCCGACGCGCTGCGGATCGAAGGCGCGGGGCCCCTGCCGAGGCTCGCCGCGTTCCGCGACGGGCTGTTCTCGCAGCAGGACGAGGCCGCGCAGCTCGTGACGCTGCTCGCGGATCCGCAGCCCGGTGCCAAGGTTCTCGACGCTTGCGCCGCTCCCGGCGGCAAGAGCTGCCACCTGGCGGAGCTCGGCGCGGCGTCGGTGACCTCCCTCGACGTCCACGAGCGAAAGGTCCGGCGGATCGGGGAGGAGGCCGCCCGCCTCGGTCTATCGGTCATCCGTACGATTGCGGCGGACGCCGGCGCGCCGCTGCCGCCCGAGGTCGGCGGACCCTTCGACCTGGTGCTCGTCGACGCCCCCTGCACGGGCCTGGGCACGCTCCGCCGCCACCCGGAGCTCCGCTATCGCCGCGGGCCCGACGACGTGGCCCGGATGGTCGCGGGCCAGGCGCGGATCCTCGACAACATCGCCTCGTCCGTTCGCGTGGGCGGGATCCTGGTCTACGCCGTCTGCTCGTTCCTCCACGAGGAGGGGCGCGGCCAGGTGGACGCCTTCCTCGAGCGCCACCGCGGCCGCTTCGAGCCGGCCCCCCTCGAGCCACGCCCGACGTGGAGCCCCGACGGGTGGACGCTGGAGACCTGGCCCCACCGCGGCGGCATGGACGGCTTCTTCGCCGCCCGCCTCGTGCGCCGGGCCTGAACCACTGTAGCCCGCCGACGTCGACGCTCCGAGTGAGTGCGTCGATCTCGGCGCGAGCCGTACCCGCCCGGCCCGCATCTCGTGCAGCCTGGATGGCCAAGACCGGCGAGGGGCCGGGAGGCGCACGAGGTCAGTCGATGGACGAGGCGAGGCAGATTCGCAAGGTCGTGAAGAGCCGTCCGACGATCGAGGGCGCGGGCGTCCACCTCCACCGCGCGATCGGCCTCGGGCCGCCGGAGCTCTACGATCCGTTCCTCCTGCTGGACGACTTTCGCTCCGACCGCCCCGACGATTACGTGAAGGGCTTTCCGTGGCACCCGCACCGGGGGATGGAGACGATCACCTACGTCCTCCGCGGAGAGGTCGCGCACGGCGACAGCCTCGGGAACCGAGGGGTGATCTCCCCGGGCGACGTGCAGTGGATGACCGCCGGCAGCGGCATCATCCACCAGGAGATGCCGAAGGGGGACGAGAGCGGCGCGATGTACGGCTTCCAGCTCTGGGCGAACCTCCCAGCGGCGGACAAGATGATGGAGCCGCGCTACCGCGGGATCCGGGCGGCGGACATCCCGGAGGTGACGGATTCGGACGGCACCCGGATCAAGATCATCGCCGGCACGGCGAGAGGGGTGACGGGGCCGGTCCGGGACGTCGTGACCGGGCCGGAGTATCTCGACGTGACCGTGCCGCCGTCGACCAGCTTCACGCACCGTACGCCACGCGGACACACGGTCTTCGCCTACGTGATCGAGGGAAAGGGCCTCTTCTGCGAGCAGGGGGATCCCTTCAGCTACGAGGCGGAGGGCGACAAGTACTTCGACGTCGAGCGCGACCGGTGCATCGGGAACGACCACCTCGTGCTCTTTGGAGACGGTGACTCGATCTCCGTGCGGGCCGAGTCGGAGCAAGTGCGGTTCCTGCTGATCTCGGGCAAGCCCATCGGCGAGCCGATCGCGTGGTACGGCCCGATCGTGATGAACACGCAGGACGAGCTCCGGACCGCGTACGAGGAGCTCGAGAAGGGGACGTTCATCAAGACGTCGCCGCCGGCCTGACGAGCACTGCCGACACGACGTGCCCCGAACGCGCGCGCGGGCTCGAACCCGGGGCCCGCGTCCGGGTTCCCAGCCGGCCCGAAAAAGCGTATCCTTTCGCACACTTCGAGCCGCCGACAGGTGGCCCCCGCCCCAACCGGGGCAAATTCCTTGTATGCTGGGCCACTCGCCCAGACCGGAGTAGGACGTGTCTCTCCCTCCCCTGATCGCCCCCTCCATCCTCTCCGCCGACTTCGGGCGGCTGGCCGAGGAAGTGAAGGCGATCGAGGACGCAGGCTGCGACCTCGTACACGTCGACGTGATGGACGGGCGCTTCGTCCCCAACCTCACGATCGGCCCCCTCGTGGTGGAGGCCGTCGCCAAGCGGGCGACGAAGCCCCTCGACGTCCACCTGATGATCGTCGAGCCCGAGAAGTACATCGACGCCTTCGTGAAGGCCGGCGCCGCGATCGTGAGCGTGCACGCGGAGGCCTGCCCCCACCTCCACCGGACGATCCAGCAGATCCGCGCCGCTGGCGCGAAGCCGGCGGTGGCGCTGAATCCGTCCACGCCGATCGAGGCGGTCGAGTACGTGCTCGAGGACCTGGCGATGGTGCTGGTGATGAGCGTGAACCCCGGCTTCGGCGGGCAGTCGTTCATCCCCTCGGCGCTCCGGAAGATTCGCGCGCTCCGGGACCTCGCGGATTCGAGGGGGCTGCACGACCTTTGGATCGAGGTCGACGGCGGCGTCACTCCGGCGAACGTGGCGGAGGTCGCCCGCGCCGGCGCAAACGTCTTCGTTGCAGGCAGCGCGGTCTTCGGCGCCCCGAGCTATGCCGCGGCGATCGACTCGCTGAGAAAGAGGGCATCGGACTGATCGTGCCCGGAGGGGGAGCATGCATCGACATCGGGTTCTGCTGCTGGAAGACGAGCCGGAGCTAGCCGAGCTGCTGATCGAGCTCCTCGCCGATCTCTCCTACGAGGTGGAGAGGGCGGCCACCATGTCCGAGGCGCTGTCGAGCCTCTCCAAATCGACGCCCTGCGCGATCGTGGCGGACCTCACCCTCCCCGACGTGGCCCGCGCCGACGTGGTCACCCGCCTGCGCACCCGAAGCAAGGGCGCGTCGATCGTCCTGATGAGCGCGATCTCCTCCCAGGACCTCGAGGCGCTGGGCAAGCGGGAGGGCGTGGACGGCGTGATCGCCAAGCCCTTCGACCTCGAGCACTTCGAGCGCTCGATCGTGCTGGCGTGCCGCCACGAGGCCCGCGAGGAAGCCGAGTCCGAGGCCGAGCAGCAGAACGTCTGATCGGGCCCCGTCTCCCACGCGCGAACCTCGGGAGATCTAGATTCGTGGCATGCGCGCGCTCCTCTCCACTCGCCTCTTCGCGGCGGCCCCGCTCGAGGCCTCCGCGCTCCAGATGGCCGCGCGGGCGGGCTTTCCCTCGCTCGAGCTCTACGCGCAGCCTCCCCACACGACCCTCCTCGGCCCGGGCGAGCTGACCCGGATCCGCCGCGAGCTCCGGGCGGCCGGGGTCAAGACGCCCTGGCTGCGCCTCGGCGCCGAGCTCCTCGGTCGGCTGCGGTCTCCGAGCCTGCTCTCGGATCTCGTGGATGCCCTCGAGGCGCTGCAGATCCGCGTGGTCACCGCGTCGATGGCCAGCCTCCCGAAGCCCCGGAGCGGCGCCACGCTGGAGCTCGACGAGCTGGCGCTCCACGTGGAGGAGGCGGGCGCGCGGCTGGTGCTCGACACCGGCGACCTGGCCACGGCGGCGGTCCGCAGCCTGCCGCTGGGGATCGGGCTCGGCTGGGACCTCGCCGACTACCCGGCGCCTCCCGGCCATCCCCCGACCCGGCCCTCGTCGACGCGATGCTGAACAACGTGATCCACGGACACCTTCAGGCCGTGCGTGCTTCACACCGGGTGGATCACCTGCGCGATCCGCCGGGGCCCAGGGAGGCGATCCTCCTCGAGGAGGCGTGGGGCAGGCACGCACCGCGGGTCGTGGTCTACGACGTCGACGATCCTCTGGGGCTGGCCCAGCCGTCGGACTACGAGTACGTGCTGCACGAGATCCGCTCGTTCCACGCCGGAGAGAAACGGCCCCCGGATCAAGCGGGTGGCGGGCTCTTCTGGGCGGCGTTCGCTCCGGGATAACGCGTCTCGTCGTAGAGCCGGCGCAGGGTCGAGACCTCGCTGCGCTCTTCGCGCCGCGCGATCGCGTGGACGAGCTCGCGGATCCGAGCGTTGAGCGGCGCGCCGATCCCATGCCGCATCGCGCGGTCGACCACCTCGCCGTTGAGGTAATCGACGGGCGGCTCGCGGCCCCTCTCGATCGCGGCGAGCATTGAGGAGCGGAGGCGCCGGTACCGCGCGCCCACGGCGAGCAGGAGCGCGTGCTTCGCCATCACGGAGGGCGATCCCGCCCCGCTGCGCTCGGCGTCGGTGAGGGCGACCCACTCCAGATCGAGGGTGCCGGCGACCTTCTCGAGGCGGACGCCCTCCGCCCTGGCGACCACCACCGCCTCGGTCATCACCTCGAGGGCGAGGCGCCGCACGAAGCGATGTCTCATCAGGACGCCGAGCCGGTCGCCGCCGATGGTCCCGAGCGACGAGACCGCGCAGTTGAGGGCGAGCTTGCTCCAGCGCGCGCCCCGGAGGTTGGTGGAGAGCTCCACCGGCCCGATGGCCTCCAGGATCCGGCCGAGGCTCTCGAGCTGCTCACCCACCTCCCCGTCGAGCCGGCCCAAGGTGAAGCCGCCCGCGGAGGTCCTCTCGAAGACTCCGGGGTCGGGCGACGACGCGCCCCAAGCGACGACGGCGCCGATCACCCGCTCCGGGCCGACGATCCGCGCGAGGCGCTCCTCCGCGAGCCCGTTCTGGAAGCAGACGAGAGCGCCACCCTTGGCGAGGAGCGGCGCCGCTCCTCGGGCGGCCTCGACGAGGCCGGTGGGCGGCACGGCCAGGAAGACGAAGTCCCAGGAGCCCTCGACGGGCAGCTCCTCGACGAGCTCGACCTCGCCCCGGATCCGCCGCTGCCCCAGCTCGTCGCGGAGGTCGAAGCCCCGCAGGCGGATGGCCTCGGTGATCGCCGCCCGACGCGTCACCACGGTGAGCCGCTGCCCCTGCTCGACCAGGGTCGCGGCGATCACGCCGCCGATTCCGCCGCAGCCCACCACGAGCAGGCGCGGAGCCGAAGGCGGAGCAGGCGAAACGAGCGTATCCGCGCACGCGGAGCCGGAGAGAGGCGCGATCGCGCGAAGCGCGGCTGAAGAAGTCGGTCCCTCCGAAGCGGGAACGACTTCTTCACACGCTCTGATATCCGGTGTGTCCATGGTTCCGACTTCCGCGGCGCGTGTGGGTTCTCTCGACAATAGCAGGAGACGAAGCCGCCGGGATCAACCCGCGGAGCCGGCCCGACGCGGCGCGTCGTCGCGTACGGTGGGCCAGTGTGCGAGGGTGGGCAGCTTGAGGCGGCCGTCCTCCACCCGCCGCGCGGCGTGCGGCCTCACGTCGCGGTCGCGGAAGGCGCGCTTCCACGCCGCGAAGCTCCCGCCGCCTCGCCACGCGTCCATCGCGGCGAGGCCGGCGTTCTCGTCTCCCTGGGCCATCATGTACTCCACCCAGGCCCAGCGGGCCGAGGTCGCCCGGATCTCCACCCGCCCCTGGAATCCGCGGCGCAGGTAGGCGAGCTTCTTCTCGATCTCCGGGATGCCCTCGAAGGGCGCGCCATCCATCGGCGTGTTGCGCTTTGCCACGAAGGGCGAGCAGCCGTAGGCGAGCGGGATGATCTTCGAGATCTCGGTGCCGAAGCGGATGAGCTCGTCGAGGTCGTCCTGGGTCTCACCGGGCAGCCCCACCATCAGGTAGAGCTTGAGCTGCGCGAAGCCGTGCTTTCGCGTGAGCTGCGCCACGTTGAGGAGGTTCTTCTCCTTCGTCTTCCGATCGATCGCGTCGCGCAGCCGCTCGGAGGCGCCGTCGCTGGCCGTGGTCAGGTTGCGCGCGCCGCTCTTGGCGAGGAGGCCCACGATCTCGTCGTTCAGCCGATCGGCCCGCAGCGAGGAGATCCCGACCTGGCGGCCGTCGTCCACGAGGGTGCGCAGGAGGGCCGGAAGCTTCGGATGATCGGTGACCGCCGCGCCGACGAGGCCCACCTTGCGGGCGCTCTGCGGGATGAGCTCGAGCACGCGCTCGGGGGGCACGGTCCGCATCCCGCCGTTGGTGGTGCGGCGCATCACACAATAGGTGCAGCCCCTCGAGCAGCCGCGCTCGGGCTCGATCAGGAACATCGAGCGGAGCTCGGTGTGGGGCGTGACGATCTGCGAGCGGGCCGGGAGCCGCGCGTCCTCGGCCTTGGCGACGGCCGGGACCTGGCGTCGCAGCGACGGCACCCAGAAGCCCGGACGGTCGGCGAGGAAGGCGAGGAGCTCGTCACGCGAGCCGCACGACTCGTAGGCCGCGAGGAGGTCGTGGATGATCTCCTCCGACTCCCCCATCACCACCACGTCGACGAAGGGCGCCAGGGGCACCGGGTTCGAGAACGTGAGCGGGCCGCCGGCGACCACGAGGGGGTGGGCGTCGGTGCGCTCCTCCCGAAGGATCGGCAGGCCGGAGAGATCGAGGACCTCCATGAGGCCGGTGAGCTCGATCTCGTAGGCCACCGAGAAGGCGACGATCGAGGCGTGGCCCACGGGCAGGCCGCTCTCGTAGGTGTAGAGCGGCGTGCGGGACTGGCGCCAGGCCGCCGGATCATCGGGGAGGAAGGCGCGCTCGGCGGTGGCCGTCGGGTGCGCGTGGATCTCCCGGTAGATCGTCTGGTAGCCCAGCGACGACATCGCGACGTGGTAGGGGCTGGGGTAGCAGAGCGCGACGCGCACGGGCGCGTCCTTCCGCAGCGTCCCCTCCTCGTCTCGGAGGCGCGCCTCGATCGCCTGCTTCAGCTCCCAGCTCGTCGCCATACCTTGAATCCCGTAGCGGCCCATCCGGCTCGCAAGTCTGCCCGAGGCCGCACGAAGGATCGACGCCGGCGAAAGCCGCCGGCGTATCACGGCTGCGACCTGGAGCCGCAGCCGTCCGAGCCTTATTCGATGCGACTAGCCCTTGGGCTTCGGCTGCGGCCGCCCGCCCTGCCGGCGCTCGCCGCCGCCCCGGCGCGGTCCGCCGGGCCTGGGGCCCGCCTTGGCGCCTCCCTTGGGACCAGCCTTGGGCGCGGCCTTCGCCGGAGCGGGCTCCATGGCACGAAGCCTTTCAGCGGCCTCGGCATTCCCCGCGCGCTCGAAGAGCTCCGCGGCCTTACGGGTCTTGCCCGCCACCTCGTAGCAGCGAGCGGCGAGCTCGTTCTCGCCGAGCTCCTCGAAGATCTGGCCGGCGTCTTCCGGCTGCCGATGCTCGTCGTAGATTTTGAGCGCACCGGCGGTGTCACCGCTCCGGGCGAGCCAGGGCGCGATCTCGAGGGGCGGCTTGCCCGCCTCGACGGCGGCGGCCGCCTCGGCCTTGGCGATCTCCGCGGCCTGCTCGTTGTCGCCGCCCTCGCGGAGCCAGCGGAACTTTTCGAGGGCCGAGGTGGCGAGCCGCGCCGCCTGGAGCGGGCGGCCGAAGCGGGCCCAGGCCTTCGCGGCGGCGGCGGGATCGCTCTCCTCGAGAGCCTTCGCCTCCACCTCGATCAGCCGGTCGGCCTCCTGGGTCTCGCCGGCCTTGTCGAAGGCGCGGGCGGCCTTGTGGGTCTTGCCGGCCTTCTCGAATGCGCGAGCGGCATCGCCCCACTGCTCGGCGCGCTCGTAGAGGCGGCCCACGTCCTCCCAGCGCTCGGCCTCGACGAGGAGCTGCATCAGCACGTCGCCCTGGCCGGCGGCGAGGAGCGCGGTCTCCTGCTGCTGCGGCGGGAGCTTCTTCGCCTCCTCGAGGAGGGCCTCGCGATCGCCGAGCTTGCCGAGGAGCTCCACCACCTTGGGGGCGTCGCCGGCGAGGCCGTAGAGGCGCGCGGCCTCCTTCGGCTGGTCGTGCTCCTCGTAGAGCTTGGCCGCCTCGCGGTACTTCCTCTCGTGCTCGTGGAAGGCGGCGACCTTGTCCCACTCGCCGGTGTGGGCGAGGAGCCACGGCGCGATCTTCACGTCGCCCGCCTCTTCCTTGGCGAGCTCCATGCGGCGCTCGTCGCCCAGGGCGCGCCAGACCTCGGCGAGGGTGGCGAAGACCTGGCGGCGCTTGGCCTCCTTCTCCTCATCCTCGACCGGACGCTGGCGCATCACGCGCAGGAGCGCGGTGAAGAGCTTGCCCCGCGTGTCCTGCGAGAGCTCGTCCAGGGAGTGCGACTTGCCGCCCTTGCGTGCGGCGGAGGCGAGCTTCTCCAGGGGCGGGAGCTGGGCCTCGAAGTCGCCGGCGAGGAGCGGCTTGTCCACGCCACGCGCCGCCTCGAGGGCAGCGGCCTCGAAGCCCACGGGGCCTCGATCCTCGCCGCGCCTGCCGCGACCGCCCTCACCGCGGCCACCCGGACCACCGGGTCCGCGGCCGCCGAAGCCGCCAGGGCCACCGGGGCCACGGCCGCCGAAGCCACCAGGACCACCGGGGCCACGGCCGCCAAAGCCACCCGGACCACCCGGACCACCAGGCCCACGGCCTCCGGGCCCGCCGGGGCCACGCCCGCCGGATCCACCCGGACCCTGACCTCCGCCCCCGAAGCCCTTCGCACCCGTCTCGCGTTCGTTCGCCATAATCCGTGCATCCTAGCAGCGGCCCGAAAGGCCCCGGTCGGTTTCAAGCTGCGTCATTGGTATCTTTGCGCCCGGCTGTCAACTGCCGCGTGCGCCGAAGGCCGGCGGCTCCGAGCGGAACTCGTCGAACGAACTCTTCGAATGGACCTCTGCGATGCACAAGCTTTGGCTGGCCCTCGGGGCGATCAACGCGCTGGTCTCGGTTGCGGCCGGGGCGTTCGGAGCTCACGGGCTGCGGCAGCGGCTCGGCCCCGACCTCCTGGCGATCTTCGAGACCGGCGCCCGCTACCAGATGTACCACGCCCTCGGACTCCTGGCCTTGGGGCTCCTCGTACGGCACGGCCGCACGGGCCTCTCGACTGCCACCGGCTGGACGATGTTCGCCGGGATCGTGATCTTCAGCGGCAGCCTCTATCTGCTGGCGCTCACGGGGGTTCGCGGCTTCGGCGCGATCACGCCCATCGGCGGCCTCGCGTTCCTCATCGCGTGGGCCCTCTTCGCCGCGGTCGCGATCCGCGGGCACTGAACCTCCGGCCGCTTTTCCGTCGGGGCCGTCAGGCCGCGGAGCGCTTGGAGTCCGGACGCCCCTCGTCGATGGTCCCCGACGCGCCGTGGCGCAGCAGGGCGACGGCGCCCAGGGCCACGCCGAGCCAGAGGGTAGCGAGCCTGCAGAGGAGCGCGGCGCCGAGGGCCTGGGGCCGGGTGATTCCGGCCACGAGGTGGAGGGCCCCCTCCTGCAGCGCCGCGTCAGCGACGCCGAGGCCGCCAGGCGAGGGCGCGCCGGCGATCGACGAGAACGCGTAGAGGAAAGTGGCCACCGAGAGGTTGGCTCCGCCGACGCCGAAGCCCTCGAGGATCAGCCAGTAGCCGACGGCCTCCGCGCCCCAGGCGACCGCGGAGAGGACGAGGGTGAGCGCCAGTGGGACCGGCGCAAGACAGGTCCTCATCCCGACGTAGAGCTCCTCGAGGCGGCCCTCGATCTTCGCGAGTCCGGGGATCCGGCCCATGGCGCGGATCGTCCCCAGGGAGAGGGTCCGCGACGAGAGGAAGAGGATCCCCCCGACGCAGACGCCGCCGACGGCGAAGAGCGCGCTCGCGCCCTCGGCGAAATAGGTCGTCACGCCGATGGCGGCGAGGCCCACCACCGCGAGGGCGTCGGTCCCCCGCTCCGCGATCAGGGCGGGCACGGTCTTCGTGAGGGGGTCGCCGGTGGCCTGCCTCACGAGGTAGGGCTTCAGGAGCTCCCCGGCCTTCCCCGGCGTGATCGTCATGGCCAGGCCGGCGAGGAAGATCGACGCGTTCTCGCGGGTGTCGATGCGGACGCCGAGGCGGCGGAGCAGGTAGCTCCACTTGGCGAAGCGCAGCGCGTAGTTCGCGAGGGAGAGCCCGACGATCGGCAGGAGGAGGGAGAGCCGGAAGCTCGAGAGCTCGCTCGCCAGCGCAGGGATCCCCGCCCACAGCGAGAAGCCGAGGTAGAGGAGCGCGCCCATGGCCACGCCGATGAGCGCCCAACGCCGGAACCGCGCGATCAAGCGAGCCTAGCCCCAGCGGTGATAGGCCGGATGTCCCGGCTTCACCGCCACGAAGGTGCCACGGGACGTGGCGCAGACCTTGCCGCCAGCCTCGAGCGTGGCCTCGACGACCGCCCGATCGTCCCCGGATTCGACGATCCGCGCCACGAGGTGGACCGGCTCATTCGAAGGGATCGGCCGGCGGAGCTTCACCGCGTACTCCGCCGTGACCGTGCATGGCGGTTCGGACGCGCCGGCCTTCCGCATCAGATGCCACGCAGCCGTCCAGTTGCTGTGGCAGTCGAGGAGCGTGCCGGTGATGCCGCCGCTCAGCATGCCGGGGAAGGCCTCGTGATGGGCCTGGGGCATCCAGTCGGCGACCACCGTCTCGTCCTCGGGCACGCTTCGGATCCGCAGGCCCTTCTCGTTGGCGGGTCCGCATCCGAAGCAGATGCTGTTGGGCGCGTAGCGCTCCTGCAGGCTGGGCTGGCTCATGGCGGCCCGGAGCGTAACCCAATCTCGCATCGCCCGCCTCCTTCGAGACCCTGAAAGCCCCGCGGTGATCTATGGTCGCTCCTTCGCTCGCGTAGACCTCGTCCAAGGAGCCCCTCGTGAAGCCTTCTCAGCTGCTCGTGCCCCTCGCCCTCTGCCTCCTCGCCCTCGCCGGCTGCAAGGAGTCCTCGAAGCCCGCCGCGCAGGTGTCGCCGAAGGAAGAGGCCGGCGCACCGAAGGCCGCGCCCAAGGAGGAGAGCAAGGCCAAGGGTGCCCAGGATCCCGCGCTCCTCGACCCCTCCATGGCCAAGGCCACCGCGCCCGCCACCTACAAGGTGAAGTTCGACACGACCAAGGGCTCGTTCACGGTGGAGGTCCACAGGGACTGGGCGCCCCAGGGCGCGGACCGCTTCTACAACCTCGTGAAGATCGGCTTCTTCGACGACGTGGCGTTCTTCCGCGCGATCGAGGGCTTCATGGTCCAGTTCGGGATCAGCGGCGATCCGAAGGTGGCGGCGGTCTGGCGCGACGCGACGATCCCCGACGATCCGCCGACCCAGGCGAACACCAAGGGCAAGATCACCTTCGCGACGTCCGGCCCCAACGCCCGCACGACCCAGGTCTTCATCAACTACGGCGACAACTCCCGCCTCGACGGGATGGGCTTCGCGCCCTTCGGCGAGGTGGTGGACGGCATGTCGGTCGTCGATTCGCTCTACAAGGGATACGGCGAGGGCGCGCCCCGCGGCCATGGCCCCAATCAGGGCTTGATCCAGACCAAGGGCAACGAGTACCTCCGCAAGGACTTCCCGCTCCTGGACTACGTGAAGACGGCCCGGATCGCGGAGTAGGCCCGCTCGCCCGCACCTTGAGCGGGCCGGCGCGGAGCCGAAGGCGTAGCAAAAGAAGAGGAGCGACATGCGCGCGAAGCGCGCCTGAAGGAGTCGGACCCGCTTCGGCGGGGCCGATTCCTTCATTCGCCCCGAACGGAAGCGCGCGGATGCGCGCGCCGTTATAGATGGACCGAAACGATTTTCACGAAGCGAGGAGCGAAGAGATGAGCCAGGCGCACGATCCGATCCGGTTGGAGTTCACCCCCAACCCGAACACGCTGAAGTACGTGCTCGCACGCCAGCTCCTCCCCCGGGGCACCGCCAACTTCCTCAACAAGCAGGCGGCGGAGACCTCCCCCCTCGCCCACCGCCTCTTCGACGTGGCGGGAGTCGAGGCCGTGATGGTGGGCCCGACCTTCGTGACCGTGACGATGACCTCCGACGCGGACGCCGCCCTGCTGAACGACGGCGTCCACACGGCCCTCCACGCCCACCTGGACTCGGGCGAGCACCCGGTCGACCCGTCCTCCATGGCGACGAGCGCCGGCGGCTCGGACGACGATCCGGTGGTCGCGAAGATCCGGGCGATCATCGAGGACGAAGTCCGCCCTGCCGTGGCCATGGACGGCGGCGACATCACCTTCGAGCGCTTCCAGGACGGCGTGGTCTACGTCTACATGATGGGCTCGTGCTCGTCGTGCCCCAGCTCGACCGCCACCTTGAAGATGGGGATCGAGAGCCGCCTCCGGGAGGAGATCCCCGAGGTCGTCCAGGTCGTCCAGATCTGACCCGGAGTCTGCTCCGCCTCCGGCTTCGCCAAAGCCCTGCGCTTCTCGCGTCCGATTGTCATCGTTTCCTCGGGAGTTTCATCCCGAGGAGGCGAACGATGGCGTTTGGCATCGGCGAGAAGCCTGAGCTCAGCCCGGCTGCGATCCTGCAGGAGGTCGACTATCCGGCCACCCGGGAGACGTTCGTCCTTGCCGCCGAGGACTCGGGCGCGCCGGTGGACGCGATCAACTTCCTGAAGTCGATGCCCGATCGCGAGTACGCGAGCGCGGACGAGGCCCTGCGCTACTTCGCGGAGGCGGACGCCCGCTTCGGAATGTGGAGCAAGGACGTCCAGCACCGCGGCGACATCGGCAAGGAGATGATCGAGCCGCCGGGCGAGCACGCGCACCACCCCTGACGCGCCCTGGCGCGGAGCCGAAGGCGGAGAATCGGTCCCTCGAAAGCGGGGCCGATTTCTTCACTCGCGTCGGCGGAAACGATCCGCTCCCCCGGCGGTTCGATCTCGGATAGAAACCCACCATCATGTCTGACGCACTCACCACGCTCGAGGCGGCCCGGCGCCGCACCTTCGCGATCATCTCGCACCCCGACGCGGGCAAGACGACGCTGACGGAGAAGCTCCTTCTCTACTCCGGCGCGATCCACCTCGCCGGCAGCGTGAAGGCCCGGCGCGCCAGCCGGCACGCGACCTCCGACTGGATGGCCATCGAGAAGGAGCGCGGCATCTCGGTGACCTCCTCGGTGCTGCAGTTCGAGCACAAGGGTCTCCAGTGCAACCTCCTCGACACCCCGGGCCACCAGGACTTCGGCGAGGACACCTACCGGACCCTCGTCGCCGCCGACGCGGCGATCATGCTCCTCGACAACGCCAAGGGCGTCGAGCCGCAGACGAAGAAGCTCTTCCACGTGGCGCGCCTACGTCGGACACCCGTCGTCACCCTGATCAACAAGTGCGACCGCGAGGGCAAGGATCCGCTCGACCTGATGTCCGAGGTGGAGCAGGTGCTCGGCATCGCCACCGTGCCGCTCGACTGGCCGATCGGCTCGGGCAAGGGCTTCGTCGGCGTCTACGACCGCCTCGACCGCAAGGTGCACCTCTTCTCGCCCGGGCGGCACGGCGAGGAGATCGTCGCGGAGGAGGTGCTCGATCCGGACGATCCGCAGCTGCGGGAGCGCATCGGCGACTCCCTTCACGACAAGCTCCGCGAAGACCTCGAGCTCCTCGAGGCGGCGGGCGAGCCCTTCGACCACGAGCGCTTCCTCGCCGGCGAGCAGACGCCGGTCTTCTTCGGCTCCGCCGCGACGAACTTCGGCATCGGGCCCTTCCTGGATCGCTTCGTGACCCTGGCGCCGCCCCCCGGGCCCCGGGAGACTCGCGACGGCGGCGTCCGCGAGGCGAACGACCCGGCCTTCTCCGCCTTCGTGTTCAAGATCCAGGCGAACATGGATCCCTCCCACCGCGACCGGCTCTGCTTCGTGCGGATCTGCTCCGGCCGCTACGAGAAGGGGATGAAGGTCCGGCACGCGCGCCTGGACAAGGAGCTCAAGCTCGCAATGGCGCACACGCTCCTCGGCAGGGATCGCGTCTCCGTGGAGGAGGCGTACGCCGGGGACATCGTCGGCCTCGTCGATACCCAGCACGTCCTGCGCATCGGCGACACGGTCTCGACCGATCGCGGGCCGGCCTTCAACGGCGTGCCGCGCTTCTCGCCGGAGATCTTCGCCACCCTGCACCTCGCGGATCCGCTGCGGCGCAAGCAGCTCGTCGAGGGCCTCACCCAGCTCGCCGAGGAAGGCGCGGTGCAGATCTTCTTCCGCCGCGGCCAGGGCGCGCTCGATCCGATCGTGGCGGTGGTGGGCGTGCTCCAGCTCGAGGTGCTCCAGGCGCGGCTCGAGGCCGAGTACTCGGTGCGGATCAAGGTGGAGCGGCTGGGCTTCTCCCACGCCCGCTGGCTCGACGGGATCGACGATCCCGTCAAGGCCGCCCGGGCGATCGTGGGCACCCACGTGGACGACACCGACGGCCACCCGGTGGTCCTGCTGCGCAACGATTGGGAGCTGGGCGTGGCCGAGAGGGAGAACCCCAAGGTTGGCTTCCTCACCACCTCGCCGCTCGACGCCACCGGTACCGTCCAGACCGTTCGGTAGCGCTTCCGCCCTCCGTGAGAACGCCACGCTCCCGATGGAGGGGGCGGGGCCCTCGCGGGAATGGTTTCACCGGCGCCTCGCGGGCACGATAGTCTTGCCCACATGGCTCTCTGGGGGAAGTCGCCGAGAGGAAATCGCGCGAGCCAACGGATCGTGAGCGTGAAGGGCCTCTTCCTGGCCTCCATGCTCACCCTCGGCGGCATCGCGGTGGCGGCGGCGGTCGCGCTGCTGACGCTCACCGCCCTCTTCAACACGGCGACGACGGTGGTGACCCGTGAGCTGGAGTCCATCCACGCGATGGGCGAGATCCGGACGAACCTCCTCCTCTTCAGCCGGGAGGCCCTCCTCTTCGCAGAGACTCGCGACGCCGGCCATCGGGAGGCCCGCGACCGCGCCAGGCGAAACATCTTCGACTGGCTCCTGGTGGCCAGGCAGGCCGCGAGCGACCCCGACGAAGAGCGCCAGATCGACGGGATCCGCGATTCGGTCGACGCCTACCTGGCGCGGAGGTCCGACCTCCGCGCCGAGGGGCGCCTGACGCCGATCGAGATCCTCACGCTCTCCGCCCCTGCCTTCAACCAGGCCCTCACAGCCGTGAGCGCGTACATGTACGAGTCGCGCGCCGAGGCCATGGAGACCCAGCGCCACGTCGACCACCTCAGCCGCGCGGTGACCGACGTCTCCGTGGTCTTCGTGATCATCCTCCCGCTCGCGATCCTCGGCGTGATCGCGTCGTCGAGGCGCGGCGTCTTCCGGCCCTTCAACTACCTCCGCTCCGCGCTGTTCGCCTACTCCTCGGGTGACACCAAGGCCCGCGCCCCGAGAGCGGCCCCGTCGAGCTCAGGGAGATGGCCTTCACCTTCAACGAGCTCGCCGAGACGCTCGAGCAGCAGCGGCAGAACCGCTACGGCGCCCTCCTCGCGGTGGCCCACGACCTCCGGAACCCGCTGGCGGCGCTCAAGACGACGGTGGCCCTCACCGAGCGGCGCCGCAGCCAAGGCACTCTCAGCCCCGAGCAGCTGGACCAGCAGCAGCGCCGAATCGCCACCCAGGTGAACCGCCTCAACCGAATGGTCTCGGATCTCGTGGACATGACTCGGATCGAGCTCGGCAGGGTCGAGCTCGACACCCAGACCAACGATCTCCGCGACCTGGTGATCGAAGCCGACGAGCTCTTCGAGGACGCGTCGCCGATCCACCAGCTCGTGATGGACCTTCCTCCCGAGCCGCTGATGGTTTGCTGCGACGCGACCCGCATCGGGCAGGTGCTAAACAACCTGATCAGCAACGCGATCAAGTATTCGCCCCAGGGCGGCGTGGTGGAGCTGCGCGCCGGGACCGAGGGCCGCTGGGCCTGGGTGGAGGTCGAGGATCACGGTCTCGGCATCGCCCCCAAGGATCACCTCCGGATCTTCGAGCCCTTCCAGCGGGTCGGCCGCAAGGAGGAGATCCCGGGGGTCGGCCTGGGCCTCTCGGCGGCCCGAAGGCTGATGGAGGCCCACGAGGGGCGCATCGAGGTGGAGAGCGCGCTGGGCAAGGGGTCGACCTTCAAGATCCGGCTCCCCCTGCGCCAAAAAGACGAAGGCCCCAAGGGCGAACGCCCCGGGGCCTCCATGGATCAACGCCCGTAGAAGCCGGGAGCTACTTCGCGGCCTCGACCGCGGCCTGGCTCTTGCCGGCCTCCGGCAGGGGATGACCGGAGACGCCGGGGGGATAGCCCGGACGGCTCACGCCCACCGTGGCGCCGCGGGTCGGATCGACGTCGTGGCGGGTGAACTTGTCCCAGAGCGTCGGGCCCGTGAAGATCACGAGGAAGAGCAGCCCGGTGAGGAAGACCACGCCGTTGAAGCGGTCGTGATCGTGCTTGAGGTTCATGAAGTAGAGGACGACCAGGCTCGCCTTGACCACGGCCACCGCCATCGCGACGACGAGGTTCCAGTCGCCGAAGTGGAACTGGGAGATGAAGACCGTGATGAAGGTGAGGAAGAGCAGGCCGCCGAACACGCCCCCGTAGATCATGAGCGGGAGCGGTTCGTGGTGGAGCTCTTCGGCGTGGGGATGGCTCTCGTTCGACATGTTCAGGCCACCAGGTAGAAGAGGGGGAACAGGAAGATCCAGACGAGATCGACGAAGTGCCAGTAGAGGCCCGTGATCTCGAGCGGGGTGTAGTAGCCGCTGTAGAAGCGGCCCTTCTTGCCGAGGATGATGAGCCACAGGATCAGGCCCATGCCGATGATCACGTGGAGGCCGTGGAGGCCCGTCATCACGAAGTACAGACCGTAGAAGATCTGCGGGTTCGGGACGTCCTTGAGGCCCTCGTAGGTGTACCAGTACGACGGCAGTGTCCCCTCGTGGAACTTGTGGGGCCACTCGAAGCCGAGCTTGATCACCATGAAGCCCGCGGCGGCGACCAGCGTGATGACCAGGAAGGCCATCATCTGCTTCTGCTTGTTCACCATCGCCGAGCGGATCGCCAGGGCCATGGTGAGCGAGCTCGTGATGAGCACCACCGTGTTCAGCGTGCCGAGGGGAACCGAGAGCGTGCGGTGCGCCGCCTCGAAGGTCTCGGGCATGAGGGAGCGGAAGTACGAGTAGGCGACGAAGAGACCGCCGAACATCAGCGTCTCGGTCGCCAGGAAGATCCAGAAGCCGAGCTTCGCCGCGGAGAACTCGCTCTCCGCGTTGGCGAAGTGGTGGCCGACCGTGTGTCGCTTTACGGAGTCGGGAATGCCTGCGATCTGGCTCACGCGACCCTCCGGGAGGGGACGGGCTCCTGGTCGGGGTAGACGTAGGGCCCGGTGGTGACGTGGGGGGTATCGACGAAGTTCTCGGTGATCGGCGGCGACTGGGTCTGCCACTCGAGGGTGGAGGCGCCCCAGGGGTTCGCCGGCGCGATCCGGCCGCTACGCAGCGACTGGAGCAGGTAGGCGGCGATCAGGAGGAAGCCCACCGCCAGGATCCACGAGCCGACAGACGAGAACGCGTGAAGGTTCTGGAACTGCTCGAGGTAGGTGGCGTAGCGGCGCGGCATCCCGCGGAGACCGAGCACGAACTGGGTGAAGAACGTGATGTTGAAGCCCACGAAGAGGATGCAGGCCGCGAGCTTCGCCAGGGGCTCGTTGTACATGCGGCCGGTCATCTTCGGCCACCAGTAGTGCAGGCCGCCGATGAACGCGAAGACGGTGCCGCCCATCATCACGTAGTGGAAGTGCGCGACCACGTAATAGGTGTCGTGGAGGTGCACGTCCGTGGCCAGCGTGGCCAGCGGGAGGCCGGTGAGGCCGCCGATGGTGAACTGGATGAGGAAGGCGAGGATGAAGAGGAGCGGCGACTCCAGCTTGATCGAGCCCTTATAGAGGGTCGCGGTCCAGTTGAAGATCTTCACCGCGGTGGGGATCGCCACGAAGAAGCTGAGGAAGCTGAAGACCATGCCCGCGAACTCGGACTGGCCCGAGACGAACATGTGGTGGCCCCAGACGAAGAAGCCGATGAAGGCGATCGCCAGCGAGGAGAGGGCCACGAAGCGGTAGCCGAAGACCGGACGCCGGGTGAAGGTGGCGATGATCTCGGAGACCACGCCGAAGCCCGGGACGGCCATGATGTAGACGGCCGGGTGCGAGTAGAACCAGAAGAAGTGCTGGTAGAGGATCGGGTCGCCGCCCAGCGCGGGGTCGAAGATGCCCACGCCGAGGACGCGCTCCATCGCAGTGAGGAGCAGCGTGATCGCGAGGACCGGCGTCGCCAGCAGCTGGATGACGCTGGTCGCGTAGAGCGCCCAGATCAGCAGCGGCATGCGCATCCAGGTCATGCCCGGCGCGCGCAGCTTGTGGGTGGTGACGATGAAGTTCAGGCCGGTGAGGATCGACGAGAAGCCGAGGATGAAGGCGGCGAACGTCATCGAGACCACGGCGGTGTTCGTCGTGATCGAGTACGGCGTGTAGAAGGTCCAGCCGGTGTCGACCGCGCCCGCGACCATCGAGTACAGGGCGAAGGCCGCGCCGATGACGTAGATGTACAAGCTGGCGAGGTTCAGCTTCGGGAACGCCACGTCCTTGGCGCCCAGCTGCATCGGCAGGAAGAAGTTGCCGAGGGACGCCGGGATCGACGGCACCAGGAAGAGGAAGACCATCACCACGCCGTGGAGCGTGAAGATCTGGTTGTAGACCTTGTTGCCTACCAGCATGCCGCCCGGGTTGAGGAGCTGCAGGCGCACCAGGATGGCGAAGATGCCGCCGATGAAGAACGTGGTCAGGATCGCCATGAGGTACATCATGCCGATCCGCTTGTGGTCGACCGTGAACGCCCAGGACTTCCAGCCCTTAGTGGCGTTCCAGTAATGGACCTTCGGAAGGCTCTCAGGCGATTCCGAGGTGGGTACGTTTGCGATGCTCATTTCGCCTTCCTTCAGCGTAGACGGGATGAAACGCCTACTTGAGGGACTTGATGTATTCGATGAGTCCGTCGATCTCGCGGTCGGTGAGCTGCCCCTGGAAGCTCGGCATCACCGGCGGGAAGCCCCTGACCGTCGTTGCACGCGGCGTGAGGAGCTTGGTGCGGATGTAGTTCTCGTCGACCATCGCCTTGGTTCCGTTGTCCAGCTCCACCTCGTGGCCGAAGATCCCCTGGAAGCCGGGGCCGACCTTCGCGGAGGTATCCGTGTTGTGGCAGGTGAAGCAGGCCTTCGACTGGAAGAGCTTCGCGCCGAGCTCGGGCAGCGGCGTGGTCGTATCCTCCTTCGCGGTCTCCTTCATCCAGGCGTCGTACTCCTCCTGAGTCTGGACGATGATCTTCGCGAGCATCTCCGAGTGGCCGTCGCCGCAGTACTCCGCGCAGAAGACCTGCTGGGGACCGAGCACGGTCGGCTGGAACCAGAAGGTGGAGTAGCGGCCCGGCACCACGTCCATCTTGTTCCGGAAGGTCGGAACGTAGAAGGAGTGGATCACGTCGGTCGAGGTCATGACCAGGCGCACGGGCTTGTCGATCACCGCGTGGAGCTCGTTCATCTCCTTGAGGCCGTTCGGGTACTCGAAGGTCCACGACCACTTCGCGCCCGTCACGTGGATGTCGGTCGCGTCACCGGGGGCGCGCGAGACGTACATGAAGGTCTTGAAGCCCCAGAGGAACATCGCGATCACGAGGACCAGCGGGATGATCGACCAGGTGAGCTCGAGCGGGAGGCTGTGCGAAGGCCCCACGCCCTCCTTGTGCCCGCGCTTGTAACGCCAGACGAAGAAGACGATCGCGCCGACGATCAGCACCCAGAAGAAGATGCTGAGGTAGTGGATGAAATAGTAGACCGAGTCGACGTCCTTGGCGAACGTCGAGGCCTGCGGCGGGAAGAGGAACGAGTCGTGATTGGTCGACATGACAGTCAGCTCTTGCGCAAGGAGGAGCGGCGCCAATTGATGAAGAGGAAGGCACCGAGGCAGACCAGGGTGAGCGCACCCCCGTACCGCATCAGCCTCTGGGCGAAGAGAACGTACTCCTTGGAATCATCGTCGAAGTGGTAGCAGAAGAGCAGGAGCTTATCGATCGTGCTCCCGACCTTTCCCTTGGATGCGTCGAGGAGGGCGAGCTTGAGGTTGGAAGCGGGGAACTCGATCCCGTAGAGGTAGCGGCTGATCTTTCCCTCGGGCGAAGCGACGAAGATCGCGGCGGGGTGCGCCCACGTCTGCTCCTTCTCCACCCAGTGGTACTTGAAGCCGAGGGCGTCGGCCAGGCGCTGCACCTCGCCCTCCTCCGCGGTGTGGAAGTTCCAGCCGGTCCCGAAGTCCGTGCGGTTCGCCAGCTCCAGGATGGTGTCGCGCTTCTTGGCCGCGAGGTCGGTGGTCTCCTTGGGATCGATGGAGACCGTGACGACCTCGAACTCCTTGCCCGGCAGGTACTGGAGCTCGCCAATGGTCTTGGCCACGCCGTTGAGCACCAGGCCGCAGAGCATCGGGCAGCCGTAGTAGACGAGGTTGACGATCACCGGACGGCCGCTCTGGAAGTAGTCCCCGAGCAGCACGTCCTTGCCGGTGTGGTCCTTCAGCTTCACGTCGAGCGGAAGCATCTCGCCCAGATGTTCCTCCACGTCCACCGTCTCGAGCTGCTTGGGCAGCACGTTGGCGGGCGGAGAGAGCTCCCTCAGGCCTCCCGGAGCGCGCTGGGCGCCCGCGAGGCTTGGGATCGCGGCCAGGATCAACCCGGCCGCGACGAGCCATCTGGTGGACGAGCGCTTCACTTCGACGTGGCCTCCGCGGCGGCCGGCCTGACGATCGTCTGCGGGATCCCGGCTGCCTGGCGCTCGCGCGCCTCGCTCACGAAGAGCTTCATGCCGTCGGCGACGGGGATCCGGTAGATCCCCTTCTCCGCGTCGACCACGCCGGCGGTGCCGAGCTGCTCGTCGTTGTAGGCGCGGAGCTGCTCGAGCGGCGGCGAGCCGAGCGAGAGCACCTGGCTGTAGTGGATGGCCTCGGCCTCCCGCGCGAAGTACGCGTAGAGCACGTAGGAGGTGACGGCGAGGACGATCGCCATGACGGCGAGGGAGACCCCGACGGTGCCGACGTTGGCGCGGTCGGCTTCCGCCTCTGCGGCGCCGTGGTGCGGATGTTCGTGAGCGTTCTCAGCCATTCTCGTGACCCAGGGAGGAGCGGAGGAAGGGATCGCCGACGGGGATCAGCGGGTTCTTGCCGAGCCGCCAGGCCAGCATGCCCACGTAGAGCCCGCCGATGCCGAGGAGCGCGGAGAAGGTGATCCAGCCCACCTGCGGGCCCATGTGATCGTGATCGAGGCTGGGGAGAACCAGCCAGAAGATGTCGATCGCGCGGCCGATCAGCACGATGATCGCGGCGATGAGCAGCGGCGCGAGGTTCCGCTTCGCGTGACGCGAGAGCAGGACGATGAACGGGAGCACGAACGTCATGAGGATGAGCGCGAGGCTGGTGCCCGCCCACGGTCCCCAGCGGTCGAGGAACCAGAAGGTCTCCTCGGGGATGTTCGCGTACCAGATCAGGAAGTACTGGGAGAACGCGATGTAGGCGAAGAACACCGTGAAGCCGAAGAGCAGCTTGCCCAGGTCGTGGTAGTGCTCGATGGTCACGACACCAGCGAGGAGGCCGCTCCGCTGCAGCAGGAACGCGATGACGATGAGGAGCGCCAGGGTGCCCTGGATCCCGCCGGCGAAGTAGTACACGCCGAAGATCGTCGAGAACCAGTGCGGCGAAAGCGACATCAACCAGTCGAAGGCCGCGAAGGTCGTGGTGAGCCCGAAGATCATCATGCCGGGAGCGCTGAAGGTCTTCAGCGAGGCGAGGATCCGAGCGCCGTCGCCCTTGTCCTGCTGGACCGACTTACGGCTCAGGTAGATCGAGAGCAGGGTCCAGAACACGAAGTAGAGGACCGCCCGGATCACGAAGAAGGGCACGTTGAGGTAGGCCGACTTCTCCTGCAGGAGGGCGTCGTGCGCCACCTCGGCCGGATCCGCCCACTCGTAGAGGTGGTGCATGCCCACGAGGATGGGGATGAAGAGCAGCGCGAAGAGCGGCAGCGTCGACATCGACGCCTCCGCCAGGCGCCGCACCACCACGCCCCACTTCGAGCCCGTGATGTGGTGCAGGAGCACGAAGAAGAGCGAGCCCAGCCCGAGGCTGAGGAAGAGCATGTAGGCGAAGAGGTACGAGCCGAAGGCCTGCGTGGGCTCGAGCAAGGTCGTGCCCAGCAGGGTCGCCGCGATTCCCAGCACGCCGACGGCGAACGCGGAGACCGCCACCCGCTTCGAGCGGGCCGACTCCCAGTGGATCTGGTCGAGTCTCACCGACGGCGAGTGGTGAGCGTCGAGGCTGGGCGCCATCGTAGACGAAGAGCTCATCTCAGGTTGTTCCTCAGCTCGGGCGGGACGTCCTCGAGGCTGGCGTGGTGGGAGCGCTGGAGCGCCTGGATGTAGGAGACGATCGCCCAGCGATCCCCCTCGGAGATCTGCTTGGCGTAGGAGGGCATGGTGCGGACGCCGTGGGAGATCACGTCGAAGAGCTGCCCGGGGACGAACTCGAGGATCCGCTCGTCGTGGAAGCTCGGCGGCGGGATCCAGCCCTTGGTGGGCACGATGCCCTTGCCGGTGCCGACCGCGTCGTGGCAGGGCGCGCAGTAGATGTTGTAGCGCTGCTGCCCGCGGGCGAGGAGGCCCTCGGAGAGCTCCACCGGGTACTGGGCGACGGGCTTACCGGCCGAGTCCACGCCCCGGTAGAAGGCGTCGTCCGCCTTGAGGGCGTCCCGGGCCACGGTGTGCTCGGGCGGCAGCCTCGCCGTCCGGCCGTCGGGCCAGAAGTGCGACTGGCTCTGGGCCTTGGCCTTGGGCTGGTTGTTCATGTTGGTGACCGGCAGGAAGAAGTGGTCCACCCACTTCGACGGCACCAGGAGCGGCGGCTCGGTGCTGGTGCCGCCACGGCAGCCAGCGAGCGCGAGCGCCGCGAAGAACGAGAGAAGGAGCATCCGGCGAATCACGGTGTCTCCAGGAGCGCGATGCGCTTGCCGCCGACCTGCTCGAGCAGGTCGCGGGTCTTGGTCAGGTCGAAGCGGGGGTCGTCCGACTCCACCGAGAGGTAGAACTTGTCGTCGGTCATCCGGCGCAGGTTCGGGTGCATGAGCACCGGGTGGTGCCACCTGGGCAGCCCGTTGAGCGCGAACATCCCGAAGACGGTGCCGAAGGCCGAGAGGAGGATCGTCAGCGCGAACGTGACGGGGACGAAGGCCTGGAAGCTGAAGAAGGGCTTCCCGCCGATCACCATCGGGTATTCGATCGTGCTCGACCACCACTGGAGCCCGAGGCCGATGCTCGCACCGGTGATCCCGCAGGCGAGGACGATCCAGCCGAGCTTGGAGTCGGGGATCTTCATCGCCTTGTCGAGGCCGTGGATCGGGAACGGGATGTGAGCGTCGTAGTCGCGGTAGCCGGCGGCCTGGAGCTTGCCGGCTGCCGAGACGATCTCCGCGGGCGTGTCGAACTCGGCGACGAGGACTTTGTGCTTTGCCATCTCTAGTGCGCCTCCGCCACGAGGTCACCCTCGTTCCGGTGGCCGAAGTGGGGATCGGCCTGCGGGGTGACGCTCTTCACCTCGGCGATGGCGATCATCGGGAGGAAGCGGATGAAGAGCAGGAAGAGCGTGAAGAAGAGGCCGAAGGAGCCGATGAAGGTGAGGAGATCCCACTTCGACGGCATGAAGTAGCCCCAGGACGAAGGCAGGAAGTCCCGGTGGAGCGACGTGACGATGATCACGAAGCGCTCGAACCACATGCCGATGTTCACCACGATGGAGAGGACGAACATCACCGGGATGCTGCGGCGGAAGCGCTTGAACCAGAAGAACTGCGGCGAGATCACGTTGCAGGTGATCATCGTCCAGTAGGCCCAGGCGTAGGGACCGAAGGCGCGGTTGATGAAGGCGAAGCGCTCGTACTCACCGCCGCTGTACCAGGCGATGAAGAACTCCATGGCGTAGGCGTAGCCGACGAGGGTGCCGGTCAGGAGGATGATCTTGTTCATCTTCTCCAGGTGACCGATCGTGACGAGATCCTTCAGCCCGAAGAGCTGCCGGGCGAGGACCATCAGCGTCACCACCATGGCGAAGCCGGAGAAGATGGCGCCCGCGACGAAGTACGGCGGGAAGATCGTCGTGTGCCAGCCCGGGATCACCGAGGTCGCGAAGTCGAACGACACGATGGTGTGCACCGAGAGCACCAGCGGCGTGGAGATGCCGGCGAGGATCAGGTAGGCGCGCTCGTAGTTGATCCAGTGCCGCATCGAGCCGCGCCAGCCCAGGGAGAACAGGCCGTAGAGCATGGCCCGCGTCTTGGTCTTGGCGCGATCGCGGAGGGTGGCGAGGTCGGGGATGAGACCGACGTACCAGAAGAGGAGCGAGACCGTACCGTAGGTACCGACCGCGAACACGTCCCAGAGGAGCGGGCTGCGGAAGTTCGGCCACATGCCCATCGCGTTGGGCAGGGGGGCCAGGTAGTAGGTCATCCAGATCCGGCCGACGTGGATGCCCGGGAAGAGCAGCGCGCAGGCCACGGCGAAGAGGGTCATCGCCTCGGCGAAGCGGTTGATCGAGGTCCGCCACTTCTGCCGGAAGAGGAAGAGGATGGCGGAGATCAGCGTACCGGCGTGACCGATACCGACCCAGAACACGAAGTTCGTGATGTCCCAGGCCCAGCCGACCGGCTGCTGGAGACCCCAGATACCGATACCGGCCCAAACCAGATACATCACCGTGCCGCCGAACGCGGCAAGGATGCCCAGCGAGAGCGCCAGGACGATGTACCAGGCCATCGGCGTCTTGCGCTCGGTGACCTCGGACACCAGGTGGGTGATGTCGTGGAACGACGGGTTGCCGGATACGAGCTTCTCCTCCTCTACGAGCGAGGCCGGCAGAATTGCTTCTGGAATGAGATTGGGGCGGCTCACGATGCCATCTCGGGGTTCGGGTTCCGGATGCGGGCCAGGTACGAGGTGCGAGGCTGCACGTTGAGCTCGCCCAGCATCTCGTAGTTCCGCGGCTGGGCCTTGAGCTTGCTCACCCGGCTGTTGGGGTCGTTGATGTCACCGAAGGTGATCGCCTCGGTGGGGCACGCCTGGGCGCAGGCCGGCGTGATCGCGCCGTCCGGCACCTTCTCCTGCCCGCGCAGCTTCGCGTCGCGCTTGCCGACGTTGATCCGCTGGATGCAGTAGGTGCACTTCTCCATCACGCCGCGGGTCCGCACGGTCACGTCCGGGTTGAACGCGAGCTCGCGAACTGCCGTGATCTCGCCTTCACCGCCGACGTGGTGATAGTCGAAGAAGTTGAAGCGGCGGACCTTGTACGGGCAGTTGTTGGAGCAGTACCGGGTGCCGATGCACCGGTTGTAGACCATGTCGTTGAGGCCGCCGTCCTTGGAGTGGACGGTCGCGGCCACCGGGCACACGTTCTCGCAGGGCGCGTTCTCGCACTGCATGCACGTGACCGGCTGGTGGACGACCTGGGGCTCGGAGAGATCGCGGTCGTTCTCCGCGTTGGTGCTCGCGAAGTACCGGTCGATGCGGATCCAGTGCATCTGCCGGCCCATGCGGACCTGCTCGGGACCGACGACGGGGATGTTGTTCTCCGCCTGGCACGCGATCATGCAGCCGTTGCAGCCGACGCAGGAGTTGAGGTCGATTGCGAGACCCCACTGCTGCCCGACGTACTCGTGCTGCTTCCAGAGCGCGAGGAGCGGCGGGTGCTTCACCATCTGCCGCGCGAATGCCGGGTTCTCGGTGTACTCCGAGACCGTGCCCTCGCGGACCAGCGGGCGGCCCTCCATCGACTGATGGTTCTGCGTGGTGGGCAGCAGCGCCGTCCCGGCGATCCGGCCCACCTTCGCGCCCGTGGCGCTCCAGAGGGTGTCGGCGGTGCGGAGCTTGTAGGAGTCGAAGCCGCGGCCGTTGCCGACGCGCCCGGCGTGGGTGCGCCCGTAGCCGAGGGCGATCGCCACCGTGTTCTCGGCGAGGCCCGGCTGCACCCAGACTCCCGCGTCGAGGGTGCGTCCGCCGACCTCGATCCGAACCATCTCGTTCGTCTCGAGGCCGAGCACCTTCGCGGTGTCGGGGCTGACCATGGCCGCGTTCGACCACGTGAGCTTCGTCATCGGATCCGGCAGCTCCTGGAGCCAGCCGTTGTTGGCGAAGCGGCCGTCGAGGACCTTGTTGTCGGCGACGAAGACGAGGTCGAGCGAGCCCGGAGACGCAGCAGGGGGCGCAACGATCGTCCGGACGGCGCCGGCGATGGCAGCGCCGTCCACCGTGGCGGAGCGGAGCTGGTTGCCCTCGACCACGCCGTCGTGGAGCGCCTTGCGCCAGTCGGCCTCGGTGCCCTTCTCGGCGAGGAAGGCGCCGTGGACGATGTCGAAGCCCTTCTTCGGCGCGCCCGCGATCTGGGCGAGGATCTCGATCTTGCTACGGCCATCCCACAGCGGCGCGACCAGCGGCTGCACCACCGAGTAGGTTCCGTCGAGAGCGACCGCGTCGCCCCACTCCTCGAGGAAGTGGGTCTCGGGGATCGTCCAATCGGCGAGCTGCGACGTCTCGTTCGGCGCGACGGCGAGGTGGATCTTGTGTTTCGCCTTGGCCATCGCCGCGCTGAAGCCGAGCTCCACCGGGGCGTCGTAGGCGGGATTCCCGCCGAGGATCACCAGGGTGTCGACCTGCCCGGCCTCGAGGGACTTGGCGGCGGCGGAGAGCTGCACCACCCGGCGCTGGTCGGGAGCGTTCGCAACCGGAGCGTAGGAGACGGTCTCGCCGACGTTGCCGAGGGCCTCGTTGATCGCGAAGCCGATGGCCTGGATGCCGGCCGGCTGGTGGGCGCCCACGGCGACCACGCTACGGCCACGCTTCGCCGCGAGCTCGCGGGCCAGGGCCTTGACGAACTTCTGCGGGAAGGCGTCCGACGGAGCGGCGATCCCGGCGGGGACGTCCACGCCGTTCTTCTGGAGCTCGGCGGCGAGCGCGCGGAGGAACGGGCCAACCTCGCCGGCGCGGACGCGCAGGCGGTGGTCGGCGGTGCCGCCGGTGACGGTGAAGACCGGCTCGATCGCCCAGAGGCGGTTCATGCCGCCCGGGGCGTCCGGCTGCCGGCGCGCCGCCCAATCCCGGCTGTAGCGCAGGTGGAAGGCACTGCTGCCGAAGAGGTCGGCGTCGACGGCGACGATGCTGTCGGCGTGCTCGAGGCGGTAGACCGGCTGGAGGGCCTCGCCGAAGGCGAGGCGGGAGGCCGCGACGGTCTCGTCGTCACCGATCGGATCCCACTCGGCGATCGTCGCCTCGGGGAGCGCCGCCCGGAGCTTCGCCACCATGGCGGCGAAGGCGGGAGAGGTCGAGGCCTCGTGGAGGACGAGGAGTCCCCTGCCGTCGTTCTTCCGGAGCTCGGCGAGCCGCTCGTTCCAGAAGACGTCGTACGAGGTCCAGGTCGAGTCGACGCCGCCCTCGAGGACGCGAACGGTCCGGTCGGGATCGTAGAGGCCGAGGACCGCGCCCTGCTCGAAGGAGCAGGCACCGCCCAGCGACGCGGGGTGGAGCCGGTTGCCCTCGATCTTCGTGGGCCGGCCGTCATGGGCCTCGACCACAAGGCCGGTCACCATGCCGGAGACCGCCATCGTGGTGGCGTAGAACTGCGGGAGGCCGGGGAGCGTGTCCTCAGGACGCCGCGACAGCGGGACGATCTTCTCGACCGGACGGCGGCAGCCCGTGAGGCCGGCGAGGGCCACCGAGGCGCCCATCAGCGAGAGGAAGCTGCGGCGCGAGACGGGATCGAGGAGCTCGGACGCACCCTCCGGGAACTCCCGGCGGAGGAAGTCCTGGGCCTCCTTGGTGCCCTCGACCTGATCCAGGCTACGCCAGTAGGTCTTGCCACCCTCGGTCACCGGGAGGAGGGCCTCGTCGTGATCGTGGTGATCGTGGTCGTGATCGTGTTCGTGTTCGTGATGGCGGCTCATCGGTGGCACCCCGAGCAATCGGTCGGCGGGGAGACGTGGTACTTCTCCACGAGCTCCTGGCCAAGCTGTTCGCGGTCCCCTTCCGGCGCCCAGCCCATGTTGGTGATCTGATCCTTCGGGCGCAGGTGCGGACCCGGGTTCCGGTGGCAGTCGAGGCACCAGCTCATGCTGAGCGGCTCGCTCACCCGGACGGTCTCCATCTGGTCGACGCGGCCGTGGCACTCCACGCAGCCCACGCCCTTGTTCACGTGCTGTGCGTGGCTGAAGTACGCGAAGTCCGCCACCTTGTGGACCTTGATCCACTCGATCGGCGTGCCGTTCGCGTAGCTCTCCCGCACCAGCGCGAGCTTGGGCGAGTCGTGCTTCACCACGGTGTGGCAGTTCATGCAGATGTCGGCGGACGGGACCGAGGCCTTGGGGCCCTTCTCCACCGCGACGTGGCAGTAGCGGCAGTCGATCCCGAGGTCACCCGCGTGCAGCTTGTGGCTGTACGCCACCGGCTGGGTCGGCGCGTAGCCGACCTCCGTGTGCTTCGGGGAGAACCAGAACCAGATGACGAAGATCGCCACGCCGGCGACGATCGCGGTCGCCACGGGAAGGACCTTCGGAACCAGATCCGCCCAGGGCGGAAAGACGTATGGGACCGGCGAGTCGTCGCGTTCGTCCGGTCGATGTCCGGGAGCATCCACTGAAGTCGCCCTACCTTATGAAGAAGCCACGCGGCCGATCGCGTAGACCGACGGCGCGGAACCAGGTTCGACTGGCTGAATCGACCGGCCTTTGGCAAGTCTCATGCCGATTGCCTCAAAGTCGACCAAGCACACTCTCTCTCGCTCGACATCCGAGCCACTGCGGCGATCTGCCGCGGCACCTTGCCGCACCCGTCCGCTCTGCCACACACCGCCGGCACCGCCGGTCGCTACAAGGGGTGTACAGGGGGTGAGCGATTCCGCCTGCGAGATCGCAAAGCTCGCTGGCGAGATCGTCCGTTCCCACGTACAAGTCCGTGCGCGTGCCGGAGTCGGATGGACGGCCGCGGACTTCTAGCCCATGGCCGGACCGTAAGGAAGCATTTTTTGCGTATCAGACATTGGCTGGCGATCGGCGGCTTGATCGCTTTGGTGACCGTCGCCGGAGCCGTCTTCATCGTGAAATACGGCGCCGAAAACGTGATCGGCTCGGGGCAGGCCTTCGTGGAGAAGACGGCCGTCTCGACCCTGCGGACCCTGCACTGGGCACAGGGTCTCTTCCGCGAGCGCGCGTGGCTCGATCAGGACGGAAACGGCGTCGCCGAGTTCGGGACGATGGGCCAGCTCGCCGGCAGGGATCGCCTCCCGAGCGGAGAGGTCCTGCCGAACTCCCTGGTCCCCTCCGCGGGTACGCGGGTGACCGGCGAGATCCTCGAGGCCGGCGGGTATTGCTTCCGCTACGACCTCCCGGACTCCACCCACGATCGGGAGCGACGCTTCATCGCGTACGCCTGGCCGCGGCTCCTCGACGCAGGCCGGAAGATCTATTGCATCGACCAGGACGAGCAGATCTACGAGACGAAGAACCCCGAGGGGATCTTCGGCTGCGACGGGCCGGGGCCCGCCGTGGGGAGCTGCCCCACGGGTGATCCGCCCGCCGGCTGGATCCGCTGGAAGAACAAGACCAACAAGCTCTCGGTGGGCGCAGCGCCCTAGGCATATGGACCGCCGCCCTCCCCTCCCGATCGACCCGCTCCTTCCCGGGATCGTCGACGCCCTCGCCCAGGCGGGATCCGTGGTGATCGAGGCGCCGCCGGGTGCCGGAAAGACCACGAGGGTCCCTCTCGCGCTCCTCGAGTCCGGCCGCTTCGGCAGCGGCGAGATCCTGGTGCTCCAGCCCCGGCGCCTGCCGACCCGGCTCGCCGCGCAGCGGGTGGCAGAGGAGCTCGGCGAGGACATCGGGAGGCGCGTCGGTTACTCGGTGCGCTTCGAGGAGGTGGGTGGCCCCGAGACCCGGCTGCGCTTCGTCACCGAGGGGATCCTCACGCGCCGCCTCCTCGCCGATCCGACGCTGCGCGGCGTCTTGGCGGTGGTCCTCGACGAGTTCCACGAGCGGCACCTCGCGGGCGATCTGGGCCTGGCCCTCCTCCGCCGGCTCCAGCGCGGCGCTCGCCCGGACCTCAAGCTCGTCGTCATGTCCGCCACTCTCGCCGCCGAGCCAGTGGCCGACTACCTCGGCGGCGCCCCGCGGATCCGCAGCGAGGGCCGGCGCTTCGAGGTGGAGCTCCAGCACCTCGAGAGGCCGGATGAGCGGCCCCTCGCCGAGCAGGTCGCGGGCGCCGTGAAGCGGATGCTGCAGGCGGGCCTCGACGGCCACCTCCTCATCTTCCTCCCGGGCGCCGGCGAGATCCGCCGGGCCGCCGAGGCCCTCGCGCCGGTGGCGGAGGCACAGGATCTCCTCGTCCTCCCGCTGCACGGCGATCTACCCCCCGCCGAGCAGGATCGCGCGGTGCGCCCCAGCTCGCGCCGCAAGGTGATCCTCTCCACCAACGTGGCCGAGACCTCGGTGACGATCGACGGGATCGCCGCTGTGATCGACGCCGGCCTCGCCCGGATGGCGGGGCACTCGCCGTGGAGCGGCCTGCCCACGCTGCAGATCGCCAAGGTGAGCCAGGCCTCAGCGATCCAGCGCGCCGGCCGCGCGGGCCGCACCCGGGCCGGCAAGGTGCTCCGGCTCTACACCCGCCACGACTTCGACGGGCGGCCCGAGCGCGACGCGCCCGAGATCCACCGCCTCGACCTCGCCGAGCTCCTCCTCTCGCTCCACGGCGCCGGCGTGAAGGATCCGCGATCCTTCGAGTGGTTCGAGCCGCCGCTGCCTGCCGCCCTCGACGCGGCGGAGTCGCTCCTCGTCCGCCTCGGCGCCCTCGACGACGCCGGCGCGCTCACCGAGGTGGGAAAGCGCCTTCTCGCGTTCCCCATCCACCCGCGCCTCGGCCGGATGGTCGTCGAGGGCGAGGGCCGCGGCGTCGGTCCGGACGCGTGTGTGCTCGCCGCTCTCACAGCGGAGCGGGATCTCCGCCAGGACGCCCGCGTCGACTTCGGCGGCGGCAGGGGCCGGGCGGCGGCGGCCGGCTCCTCGGATCTCCTCGAGCTCCTCTCGCGCTTTCGTGAGGCGGAGGCCGCCCGCTTCGCGCCGCAGCGCATGCGGGCGATTGGACTCGATCATCGCGCGACGGAGGCCGTGGATCGATCGCGACGACAGCTCCAGCGGCTCCTGGGCGGCAAGGCGCCCGAAGCACCGCGGACGGCCGCGGCCCGGGAGGAGGCCCTCCTCCATGCGGTGCTCGCCGGCTTCCCGGACCGGGTCGCCAGGCGCCGGACTCCCACGGGCCGGGAGCTGGTGCTCTCTGGCGGCGGCTCGGCCAGGCTCGCGGACTCGAGCGTGGTCCACGACGCGCCCTTCGTCGTTGCGGTCGCCGCCGAGGAGCACGCGGCCCGGCCCGGCGCCGCGAGGAGCGGCCTGATCCGCCTGGCCTCCGCGATCGAGCCAGAGTGGCTCCTCGAGCTCTTCCCCGACGAAGTGGCCGAGCGCGACGAGTGGATCTGGGATTCCACCGCCGAGCGGGTCGAGAGGGTGAGCCAGCTCCGTTACGGCGCCGTGGTCCTCGACGAGAGCCGGGGACCGGCGCAGCCCTCCGAGGAGACCGCCCGCGTCCTCGCCAAGGCTGCCCTCGCCCGAGGGATCTCTGCCTTCGCGGCGGAGGGCGAGATCGAGGGGCTCCTCTCGCGGCTGCGCCTCGCGGCGGCGGAGCTCCCGGAGGCCGGATGGCCCGCCATCTCCGACGAGGCGATGGAGGACGCACTCACCGCGGCCTGCGAGGGCCTGCGGAGCTTCGCCGAGCTGCGCGAGGTTCCGCTGGCCGACCGGCTCCTTTTCTTGCTCACCCCCGAGCAGCAGCGCCTCCTCGCCAGGGAGCTGCCGGAGCGCGTCGCGCTGCCCGGCGGCAAGGGCGTGAAGATCCACTACGAGGAAGGTCGGCCGCCGTGGATCGAGTCGCGGCTCCAGGACTTCTTCGGGATGACCAAGGGTCCGGCGATCTGCAAGGGGCGCGTCTTCCTCACGCTCCATCTCCTCGCGCCGAACCAGCGGGCCGTGCAGGTCACGCGGGATCTGGAGGGGTTCTGGGAGCGGCACTACCCCGCGATCCGCAAGGAGCTCTCGCGACGGTATCCGCGGCACTCGTGGCCGGAGGATGGCCGCACCGCGTCGCCTCCGGCGGGCGGGCGAATCCGGTAGCGCCCGGCCGCGTTTTCGCCAGGGCAGGAGCCGCTACGGTGCCGCCGAAACGCACACGGCCGGTGCGGCGATCTCGCATCCGAGACGCCGACCGGCCGCGGTCGGAGCGAACGGCCGCGCAGCGTGCGCGACCGTCTCACCCTGGGTGAAACTACTCCGCCTTGCCGAAGCCGCGGATCTTCTGGACGAGCGCCTCGACGACGGCCGGCTTGTCCTTGAGGTTCGGGTTCGCCGGCATCAGCGGGCTCTTGCCCACCGCGGGTCCGCCGTCGACGATCGCCTTCGCGATCTCCTCGTTCGAGACCGACTTCTGGAACTCGGGGCTGTGGAAGTTCGCCGGCTTCGTCGGGAAGGAAGCGGACGCGGGGCCGTTACCGTCGCCGTTGGCGCCGTGGCAGGTGGAGCAGAGCGAGGCGAAGAGCTCGTCGCCCTCCTTCTTGGCCTCCGGCGTCACCTCGACCGCGCTGGGAGCCTCGCCGCCCTCGGGGGCCGCGGGAGCCTCCTCGCTCGGAGCCGGGGCCTTCGGCGCGGGAGCCGTGGGGGCCGGAGCGGGCTGGGCCGGGGGCTTCGGGTTGGAGGGCTGGGTCTCGGTGCCGCCCTTGCAGGCAACGCCGCCGAGAATCAGGAGCGACGCGATGGTAGAGGTGACGACGAGACGAGCGCTACGGGTCATGACGAATCTCCTTCAGTGGGCCAGTTCACCCACGAATGGGCCCTCGCATTGCACCTGTCGGGCCAACTCGTCAAGTCGGGTCGCGTGATCGAAAGAGGTCGTCCTGTGGCAGAACCGTCCGAGAAGTCGTCTCCCTTTGCGAACCGCCTGCGCAAGGTCGCTCCCCAGCGGATGCGCCAGGCCGCGCGCCAGGGCCTCACCGCGTTCCGCCTTTACGACTCGGACATCCCCGAATACCGCTTCATGGTCGACTGGTACGGCGGCCACGTGCACGTGGTCGAGCTCGCCGGCGGAGGCTTCACCCCCGCCGCTCAGCGCGAGGCCCGTGCGGGCGAGGTGCGCGACGCGATACGCGACGAGCTGGGCGTGCCGCCCGAGCGGATCCACTGGAAGACCAAGGCGCCCAAGGTCTGGGGCCAGCAGCAGTACGAGAAGCTGGGAAGCGGAGGCGAGCGCGTGGTCGTCGAGGAGGGCGGCCTGCGCTTCTGGGTGAACCTGGACGACTACATCGACACCGGCCTCTTCCTCGACCACCGCCTCACCCGCGCGCGGGTAGGCGACGAGGCCCGGGGAAAGCGCTTCCTCAACCTCTTCTGCTACACGGGCTCGTTCACCGTGTACGCGGCGGCGGGCGGCGCCAGCGAGACCACCTCGGTGGATCTCTCCAACACCTACCTCGACTGGACCCAGGAAAACCTCGAGCTCAACGGCCTCTGGGGTCCCCGGCACGAGCTCATCCGCTCCGACGTCACCCGGTGGTGCGCCCAGGAGCGGGGCCGTCTCTACGACCTCATCGTCCTCGATCCTCCGTCCTTCTCCGCCTCCAAGAAGATGGCCGAGACCTTCGACATCCAGCGCGACCACGTGCGCCTGCTCGACGACGTCCTCGCCCTTCTCGCTCCGGGCGGCGCCCTCTACTTCTCCACCAACTTCACGGGCTTCCAGCTCGACGACCGCGCCCTCCCCGCCTTCCGCTTCGCCGAGATCACGCCCGCCTCGATCCCCGACGACATCCGGAACCGCAAGGTCCACCGCTGCTGGCGGATCACCCGGCGCTAGGCGCACAGTCCTTCGCGAGACGCTCGATCCATCGCCGGGCGCCTTCGTTAGTAAGGACGCCTTCAAGGACAGGATTGGCCAGAAAGAAAACTACTTCTTTCAGCGTGTCGCGGCACTCGGCATCCAGACCGATGTCGTCTCGGCCCTCGATGGAGTCCGCCCAGCGTTCGACCTCGCCGGCCGACAGGCTTCCGATACTGAACCTCTCAAGGGTCCGAACTACATGCCGTGGAAGCAACGTCACGACCTCTTCGTCGCAGTCCCACGGCAGCGCGGCCAAGACGTACAACACTTCGCCCAGCGGGCCGTCCAATTCTAGAAGGGACCGCAATACCCGCTGCCGCTCGCCTTCGATCTGACTCACGGCGACACCACCGTTCCGATCGCACTTCGTCCGGGCGTCCGCCCGCCCATGGCCTACTGAGCGAACTCTAGCGTGTCACGAGCGCCGTTCGAACGTAGGAAGTGTCGAGCCTCCGACCGGCGAGCGTCGCCGTGGCCGCAAGCGTCCTACCTGTCCACTTCCTCGCGGGGTAGGCCCTCGGAACGGAGTCGGGAGCGCAGCATTGGCCCGACCAGACCGCCGGTTGCAGCGGCCGGCGACGAAGGGATGTCCGCAGCAGGTTGTCGGGGCGTCGCGGCGGCTTTACCGTCTTCGGCGGAAAGCGGTACAAACCAGGCCATCGCCATGTCGCCCCCTCCACGCGAAGAAGAGCTGCCCAGGCGCGAACGAGAGATCCTCAAGGCGATCGTCGAGGAGTTCATCTCCACCGGCGAGCCCGTCGGCTCCAACGTCATCGCTCCCCGCTACGAGCTCTCCTCCGCCACCGTGCGCAGCGCGATGGCCGACCTCGAGGCGCTGGGCTACCTGGGCAAGCCCCACACCTCTGCGGGGCGGATCCCCACCGACAAGGGCTTCCGCCTCTACGTGGACGGCCTCGTCCGTGTACGCACCCCCGGCGCGAGGGATCGGGGCCGGATCGAGCGGAGCGTCCAGCCGGCGCCGCTTGCGGACCTCATGGCCGGCGCGGGCAAGCTCCTCCACCAGCTCACCCGGCACGCCTCGGTGGTGGTCGCGCCCGCGCTGGAGCAGGCGATCTTCCGGCGGATCGAGTTCGTGCGCCTGCGCGAGGACCGGGTGCTGGCGATCTTCGTCACCCAGGCGGGGCTGGTGCACAACCGCCTGATCACGGTCGACTTCCCGCTCCTCCCCGGCGAGCTCGAGCACGCGACCAACCTGCTGAACGAGCTCCTGCGCGAGCTAAGCCTCGACCAGATCCAGCAGCGGATCCGCGCGGAGAAGATGGCCGAGCAGGCGCTCTACGACGAGCTCCACCGCAAGACCCTCACGCTGGCCGACAGGGCCTTCGACGACCCGGGCCTGCCCCGGCCGCCCCCCGTGCTGGTGGAGGGCGAGGCGAGCTTCCTCGACGAGCCCTCCTTCGCCGAGGACGTAGAGAAGATGCGGAACCTCTTCGCGTCCCTCGCGCAGAAGGATCGCCTCCTCGTCGTGCTCCAGCGCGCGCTCGAGGGCCGAGAGATCAAGATCTTCATCGGCGCGGAGAGCGAGCTCTCCGGTCTGGCCGACGTGTCGCTCGTGGCGGCGCCGTACACCCAGGGCGACCAGATCCTCGGCGCGCTGGCCGTGATCGGCCCCACGCGGATGAACTACGCCCACGTGATCCCGGTGGTCGACTACACCGCCCGCGCGATCTCGCGGACGCTCGGCGCCGTCTAGACGGAGGCGCGCTCCGGTCGGGCTGCCATCGGCCACCTGACCGATGGCCCCGGACGCCCGCCCGACCACGCCGCCATCCCTATCCTCCGAAAATGTCGCTCCGGGCATGGGTCTTCGGTCGACGCCTGGCCACCGCCGAGGAGGCCGCCGAGGAGATCGGCCCTCGAGAAGGGGTGCCCGCGCTGGGGCTCGACGCCCTCTCCTCCGCGGCCTACGGGCCGGAGGCGGCGCTCACGGTGCTGCTGGTGCTGGGCGCGGTCGGCGTGGGCTACCTGCCTACGTTCATCCTGGCGATCGTCGCCCTGCTGCTCATCGTCTACTTCTCCTACCGGCAGACGATCGCGGCGTATCCGAACGGCGGCGGCTCCTACATCGTCGCGCACGCCAACCTCGGCCCCACCGCCGGGATCGTCGCCGCGGCGTCGCTCTCGATCGACTACATCCTCAACGTGGCCGTGGGCATCTCCGCCGGTGTGGGCGCGGTGGTTTCGGTGTTTCCCGTGCTGCAGCCGCACCTGACGGAGTGCTGCCTCGTGATCCTGGCGTTCCTGACGCTGGTGAACCTGCGCGGCATCCGCGAGGCGGGGCTCGTGTTCATGGCGCCGACCTACCTGTTCTGCGCCTCCGTCGGCCTCGCCCTCGCCCTCGGCGTCTGGCACACGCTGATCCAGGGTGGGCACCCGCGGGCGATCACACCGAGCGCGCCGCTACCGCAGGCGGTCGAGCCGGTGGGCCTCTGGCTGATGCTGCGGGCGTTCGCCAACGGCTGTACCGCGCTCACCGGAGTGGAGGCGGTGAGCAACGCGGTTCCCGCGTTCCGCGAGCCGAGGACGCGCCTCGCCCAGCGGACGCTGGGCATCATCATCGGCTTCCTGGCCCTCATGCTCCTGGGCATCGGCTGGCTCTGCAAGGCCTATGGCGTCGGCGCCACGGAGCCAGGCCAGCCCGGCTACCAGAGCGTCCTCTCCCAGCTCGTCGGCGCCATCGCCGGCCGCGGCGTGCTCTACTTCGTGGTGCAGGCCAGCACCTTCACCGTGCTCTGCCTCTCGGCGAACACGAGCTTCTCCGACTTTCCCCGGGTGTCGCGCCTGCTCGCCATGGACGGCTACCTGCCGAACGTCTTCACGCACCGGGGGCGCCGGCTCGCCTTCTCCGGGGGCATCATCGTGCTGGCGGTGCTGGCCGGCATGCTGCTCATCCTCTTCAGGGGGGTGACGAACTCGCTCATCCCCCTCTTCGCGGTCGGCGCCTTCGGCGCATTCACCATGTCGCAGGCCGGCATGGTGAAGCACTGGTGGGATCGGCGGCGCGAAGGCGGATTCCCGGTGCGCCGATCGATGGCGATGAACGCGGTGGGGGCGGTCGCCACCGGCACCACCCTCGCCGTGATCATCGCCTCGAAGTTCACCGAGGGTGCCTGGATCTCGCTCCTGCTGATCGCGGCGCTCTTCCTCCTCTACTCCAGCGTCCACCGCTACTACGTCCAGACGCGGAGGGCGCTCGAGCGAAGCGAGGCCATCGACCTCTCGTCGCTCGCGCCGGTGCGAGCGGTGGTTCCCCTCAAGTACTGGAACAAGGCTTCCCAGCGCTCGCTGGCCCTGGCGCTCCGGATCTCGAAGAGCGTGCAGGTGGTCCAGGTGATGACCGGGGACGACCCTCCCGATCGCCTGAGGCGCAACTGGCACGACTGGGTCGTCGAACCCGCCCGAGCCGCCGGCCTCGGCGAGCCGGAGCTCGTGGAGGTGCCCTCGAATTACCGGCAGTTCGTGGCGCCGCTCGTGGCCCACGTGAGGGACCTGCAGCGACGCCATCCAGGGTGCGAGGTCGTGGTGATCCTGTCGGCGATCCACGGACGCCACTGGTATCACCAGCTCCTGCACAACCACCGAGCGGAAGTGCTCGAGGCGCGGTTCCTCCTGCGGGAGAAACCCGCGGTCACGGTGATCGTGACGCCGTGGCGCCTGGACGAAGATTAGAGCTCGACCTCGACTCCCTCGGCGAGGCGGGCGGCCTTGGCGCGAGCCTGGCCGAGCGTGTCACCCAGCGCGAGGGCGACGCCCATGCGGCGGTGGCCCTTGATCTCGGGCTTGCCGAAGAGTCGAAGGGCCGTGTCGGGATCGCGGAGGACCTCGTTGCCGAGGTGGAAGGAGGGACCCTTCGACTCGCCGTGGACGAGGATCACGTGGGAGGCGGCGGGGCCCTGCTGCCGGACGATAGGGATCGGCAGGCCGAGGATCGCGCGGACGTGGAGGGCGAACTCGGAGAGGTCCTGCGAGATGAGCGTGACCATCCCGGTGTCGTGGGGACGCGGCGAGACCTCGGAGAACCAGACCTGGTCCCCCTTCACGAAGAGCTCGACGCCGAAGACGCCGCGCCCGCCCAGCTCGTCGGTGATCGCGAGGGCGATCCGCTTCGCCTCCTCGTGGGCCAGGGCGTTCATCGGCTGCGGCTGCCAGGACTCGACGTAGTCGCCCTTCACCTGCCTGTGGCCGATGGGCTCGCAGAAGGTGGTCCCGCCTTCGTGCCGCACGGTGAGCAAGGTGATCTCGTACTCGAAGTCGACGAAGCCCTCGACGATCACCTTTCCCTTGCCCGCGCGGCCTCCCTCCTGCGCCCAGGTCCACGCCCGGGCGATGTCCGCCTCTTCGTGGACGACGGACTGGCCGTGGCCGGAGGAGCTCATCACCGGCTTCACCACGCACGGCAGGCCGATCTCGCGCACCGCAGCGACGTACTCGTCCTCGGTTGCGGCGAAGCGGTAGCGCGAGGTGGGCAGGCCCAGCTTCTCCGCGGCGAGGCGGCGGATCCCCTCGCGGTCCATGGTGAGCCGGGCGGCCCGCGCCGTCGGGATCACGGTGTAGCCCTCGCCCTCGAGCTCGAGCAGCGTCTCGGTGGCGATGGCCTCGATCTCGGGGACGATGAAGTCGGGGTCCTCGAGCTCCACCACGCGGCGCACCTCGGCGCCGTCGAGCATGGAGATCACGTGCGAGGCGTGCGCCACCTGCATGGCGGGCGCGTCGGGGTAGCGGTCGACCGCGACCACGTGAACGCCGAGGCGCTGGGCCTCGATGGCGACCTCCTTGCCCAGCTCACCGGAGCCGAGGAGGAGGATCTTGGTTGCGCCGAAGGATCGGGGCGTGCCGAGCCGAATCATGACTTCCTCTCGAACGTAGATGCTCAGCCTTCCACCGCGCCGAGCAGGATCGAAACGGCCAATAGCACGAGGACGCCGAGGCCGATCAGGGCCTGTGACCTCTCGCCTGCCTTGGCGAAGACGGGGATCGAGAGCGCGACGCGCGCCACGGGCGTTGCGCCCATGATCAAGAGCCCGACGAGAGCGAGGGCGTCCAGGCCCCGGGACTCGCCGCTGAAGATCCGGCCGAGGCTCACACCCTCCTGGGAGAGGGGCGTGCCGAAGACCAGCGAGCCGACGAGGGCGGCGGCGAGGAGGAGCGCGGCCAGAACGACTCCGCCCCGCAGAAGGAGCGCGATGGCCAGCTCTCCCTGGAGCCCGGGATCGGCGGCCTGGCTCGCGGCGAGCGTCGCGTCGCGCCCGGAAACACTCCCGACCGCCTCCGAATCCGCCCTCGCAGAGGCCCGATCGTCGATCCGGCTCACAGCATCCTCCAGAGATCGAAGTCGAGGCCCTTGGAGATCATCTCGGCGCCGAGGAGGACGAGCAACACCGAGTACACCTGCTTGAGCCGCCGGGTGGGCACGTGCGGCATGAGCCGAGCACCCACGGTGGCACCGAGAATCACACCGAGGACAGTGGGGGCCGCCATGCCGACGTCGAGCATCCCCCGCGCGTAGTAGACGAAGACGCTTGCCGCCGCCGTGACCCCGATCATGAAGTTGCTGGTGGCGGTGGCGACCTTGAACGGCACCCCCATCAGGAGGTTCATCGCCGGCACCTTGATCGGCCCGCCTCCGATGCCCAGGAGCGCCGAGAGGCTGCCCGCCGCGAAGGAGACGCCGCAGCCCAGGGGCAGGTTCCGGACCGGGACCGACTGCCCGTCGAAGCTGGCGGCGCCGTCGGACGGCGCCTTGCGCAGCAGGGACCAGGTCACCGGGACGATCATCAGCCCGAAGAGGATCTGGAGCGCAGAGCGGGGCATGAAGGGCGCGACGAAGGCGCCGGCCAGCGCGCCCGCGACGGTGAAGATCTCGAGCTTCATGCCGAGACGCACGTCGCAGCGGTGGTCCTTTACGTAGGTGGCCGCGGCGCCGCTGGAGGTGGCGATCACGCAGGCCAGGGCGATGGCCACCGCGTGGCCCAGGGGAAGGCCGAAGCCGAAGTTGAGGAGCGGGACGAGGATGATGCCGCCGCCGATCCCGAGGAGGGCGCCGAACGCGCCCGCCCCGAGGCCGGAGGCGAAGAGGAGTATCGGAATCAACGAACGGGCTTCCTCATGCGGCGGCAGCCGTCGGCTCGCCCGCCCCCGCGGGCGCGGCGACCTTCGGCCTCCAGGTGAAATAAAGGATCGCTCCGAGGGCGAACATCCCGACGCCGACCACCTGCGAAGTGGAGAGGAGGAGCGGATCGGTCTCCGGCCAGCGGAGGAGCATCCCGCGGCCGAAGTCGCCGCGGAAGGTCTCGATCGACAGGCGCAGCAGCGCGTAGAGCATGAGCCAGAGCGAGAGGATCTGGCCCTGGAAGCGCTTGCCGCGGCGCAGATGGATCAGGAGGAGGAAGAGCCCGAGCTCGCCCAGTCCCTCGTAGAGCTGGGTGGGATGGAGCGCCGGCGTGTGGCCGTGCTCGACGACGTAGCTGCGGAACTCCGGCGCGCCGATCATCTCGTCATACACGAGGGAGCCTTCGGGGAAGTGCGCACCGAAGAGGAAAGACGGATCGTCGCAGACCTTTCCCCAGCAGCAGCCCGCCGCCATGCAGCCCATGCGCCCGAAGAAGTGACCGAGCGCCACCGTGGGCGCCGCGATGTCGGCGAGGCCGCGGAAGTCGATCCGATGCTTCCGTGCGTAGACCACCGAGGCGAGGGCGGCGCCGATGAAGCCGCCGTAGAAGACGAGCCCGCCTGTCCAGATCTCGAAGATGCGACCCGGGTGGGCGCCGTAGCCATCGGGCCCGCTCCAGTTGACGACGATGAAGAGCGCGCGGGCGCCAGCCATGGCCCCCGCGAGGACCCAGAAGGCGAGATCGAGGACGTTATCCTTCGCCCTACGCCCGGAGACGGCGCCGGCGTCGCCGCCCTTCGCTGCCGCCTCCCGCGCCGCGGCGAGGGCCGGGGCGCCGGGGAGGTAGAACGCGCGCCCGTCGACCGAGGCGTACGCTTCTGCGGACCGCGCGGAGAGGTGGATCGCCGAGATGAAGCCCAGGGCGATCATCAGGCCGTAGGTGTGGAGCGGGAGCGGCTGGGGGGTGACGCCCTGGAGCCTGGTGGCCACCAGGAAGGCGCCGACCGCCGTCGCCACCGCGAAGACGACCACGGCCTTGCCGACGTTCGGCTTGCCGCCGTTTCGGACGGCCATGAACCACGCGAGGAACGCCGCTGCTGCGACGACGCCCACGTAGGCGAAGATCTGGAGGGTCTGCCCCGAGAACGTCCACGGAATGAGATACGGGTGCATGCGCGCTGCTCCCTACCGTCTAAAGAGGTTCCGGGCAGTCCCCGGGCACCGGGTCCTCGACTGCCGGCGTGGCCGCATCCTCGCGCGGCGGGGCCTCGAGCGAAAGTCCCGAGATCGGCTCCGTCGCCTCGGACGAGCGCCTGAAGCCGAGGAGGACGTCGAGCACCAGGCACGCCAGGCCCACGCTGATCGCGATGTCGGCCACGTTGAAGGTCGGCCAGTGGTACCGATTCCTCCAATGCCAGTCGATGAAGTCGATGACGTAGCCCCTGGCGAGCCGGCACGCGAAGTTGCCGAGGGCCCCGCCCACGATCAGCCCGAGAGCGGCGAGGAGTAGACGCCGCCCTTCGCGCACCCGCGAGTAGAACCAGGCGAGCAGGCCGATCGACACCGCCGAGATGGCGTGGAAGAAGGGGATCCGCACGGGCTCCGGCAGGCTCCCGAACAGGCCCCATGCGGCGCCGGGATTCTCCAGGTACTTGAAGTTGAAGAAATCCGGATGGACGACGACCGGGGGCGTCCGCTGGCGCTCGAGCTTCGTCTTGGTGAAGAAGAGCCGGACCTGCTCCGGGAGCGCCGCAGCCTGCTCTTGCTCGAAGGCGCGCGTGAGCGTACGCGCCGCCCACAGCTTGCTCGCCTGATCGGCGAGGAGCAGCGAAGACGAGAGCGCGAGCAGGATCCACCAGCGAGCCAACTCTAACCGCCTACCGCCGCAGTGCAGCGCGGGCAGAGCTGCGGATGCCGCGGATCCGTTCCGAGGTCCTCGCTGAAGGTCCAGCAGCGCACACACTTCTCGCCGCGGGCCGGCTCCACCGCCACCGTGAGGCCCGGGACCTCCTCGGCGGCCGCGCCTTCCCCGCCTTCGATCACCTCGAGCTGGGAGACGATCAGGAAGGCCAGGAGCTCGTCCTTCTCCCGGCGGAGGAAGTCGAGGAGCTCACCGCTGGCGCCGAGCACCACGCGGGCGTCGAGGCTCTTGCCGATCTTCTTGTCGCGCCTGGCGAGCTCGAGCTGCCGCGAGGCGGCGGAGCGGATCGCCAGGAGCCTCTCGAAGCGCAGGTCCAGGGCGGGATCCCGCGCGACCTTCGCCTCCGGGAGCCCGGCCAGGAAGACCGAGTCCGCCCGATCGCCGGGCAGGAAGCCCCATGCCTCTTCTGCGGTGAAGGAGAGCACCGGCGCGAGGATCCTGCAGAGATCGCGCACAACGGCGTGGAGCAGGGTCTGGGTGGCCCGCCGCTCGGGGGAGCCCTTGCCGTTGCAGTAGAGGAGGTCCTTGCGGACGTCGAGGTAGAGGGAGGAGAGCTCGGCGCAGAAGTCGAGGGCCGCCTTGCAGACCAGGTGGAACTCGTAGTCGTCGTAGGCCTTGCGCGCCTTCTCCGTGAAGGTCGACAGCCGCGACATCGCCCAGGCGTCGAGGCCTTCGAGGTCGGCGAGCGCCACGGCGTCCGCAGCGGGATCGAAGTCCACGATGTTTCCGAGGCAGTAACGCAGGGTGTTGCGGATCCGGAAGTAGCCGTCGCCGAGCTGCTGGAAGAGGGCCTCCGAGGTGTGGAGGTCGCCGCGGTAGTCCTCGGACGCGACCCACAGCCGCATCAGCTCGGCGCCGTAGCGCGCGATGAGCTTGGCGGGATCCACGTAGTTGCCGAGCTTCTTGCTGATCTTCCGGCCCTGGGCGTCGACCAGGAAGCCGTGGGTGAGCACGGCCTTGTAGGGCGCCTCGTCGCGGACGCCCACGGAGCAGAGCAGCGAAGAGTGGAACCAGCCGCGGTGCTGATCGGAGCCCTCGAGGTAGAGGTCCGCCGGCACGCCGAGCTGCTCCCTGCCCTCGAGGACCGCCGCCCACGACGTGCCGGAGTCGAACCACACGTCGAGGATGTCGGTCTCCTTGCGGAAGACCGTGCTGCCGCAGCCGCAGGTGTGGCCCGGCGCGACGAAGTCGGACGCGGGCCTCTCGTACCAGGCGTTTCCGCCCTCCTCCTCGATGAAGGCCGCCGCCCGCTCCATCACCGCCGGCTCGACCAGCGCGGCGTCGCAGGACTCGCAGTAGAGCACCGGGATCGGCGTGCCCCACGTGCGCTGCCGGGAGACGCACCAATCCGGCCGGTTCTCGAGCATCCCGTGGATCCGCTCACGGCCCCACTTGGGGATCCACCGCACCCGATCGACCTCCGCGAGGGCCTTCGCGCGGAGCTGGTTGGTCTCCATCGAGATGAACCACTGGTCGGTGGCGCGGAAGACCACCGGATTCATGCAGCGCCAGCAGTGCGGGTAGGAGTGCTGCACGCTCGAGGCGGCGAGGAGGTGTCCGGAATCCCGGAGCATCTGGACGATCGCCGGGTTCGCGTCCCAGATCCGCTGGCCCGCGAGGGCCGCGCCGGCCGCATCGGTGAGGAAGCCCGCGTCGTCGACGGGGTTCAGCACCTCCAGGCCGTAGCGGAGGCCGACCTGGTAGTCCTCCTGGCCGTGGCCGGGAGCGGTGTGGACGAGGCCCGTGCCCTGCTCGAGGGTGACGTGCTCGCCCAGGATCACGGGCGACTCCCTGGAGAGGAAGGGATGCCGGTAGCGGATCCCCTCGAGATCCTTGCCCTCGGCGCTCCCAACCACGCGCGTCGGATCCGCCAGCTCGCCGTCCTTCAGCTCGCCCGGCGCGACCGCCGCGAGGAAGGAGACCAGGAGATCCTTCGCCACGAGAACGAGCTCGTCACCGAGGCGGTAGAGGACGTAGGTGAAGTCGGGGTGCACCGCCACCGCGAGGTTGGCCGGCAGCGTCCAGGGCGTCGTGGTCCAGATCGCCACCCGGCCCCGACGTCCCGCGGCTGCGGCGAAGCGCTCGTCCAGCCCCGCCACCACGTCGAAGGCCACGTAGATCGAGGGCGAGGTGTGCTCGGCGTACTCGACCTCGGCCTCCGCCAGCGCGGTGCGGTCGTTGATGCACCAGTAGACGGGCTTCTTTCCCCGGTAGAGGCTCCCCCTCTCGGCGAAGCGCGCGAGCTGCCGCACCGTCGCTGCCTCGAAGTCGAAGCTCATCGAGAGATAGGGATGATCCCAATCGGCGAAGACGCCGAGGCGCTTGAACTCCTCGCGCTGGACGTCGATCCACTCCTGGGCGTAGGCGCGGCAGGCGTCCCGGATCTGGCTCCTGGACATCTCCCGCTTCTTGGCGCCGAGCTTCTTGTCGACCTGGAGCTCGATGGGGAGGCCGTGGCAATCCCAGCCCGGCACGAAGCGGACGACCCGCCCCTCCATGGAGCGGAACTTCACCACCATGTCCTTCAGGATCTTGTTCAGCATGTGACCCTGGTGGATGTGGTTGTTCGCGTACGGCGGCCCGTCGTGGAAGACGAAGGGCTCGCCGCCCGCGGCGGCGTTCTCCTCGATCAGCCGCTCGTAGATCGCCTCGTCCGTCCAGCGCTGCAGGATCGCGGGCTCGCGAACCGGCAGGTTCGCCTTCATGGGGAAGTCGGTGACGGGGAGATTGACGGTCTGCTTGTAGTCGGGGGCATCCGCCATGGCGTTCCTTCGGCCTCTTGCGACGCGCGAAAAGAGTACCTTCGTTACCCGCCACCAGCACGCTGGGTCAAGCGAGCACCGGGGCGGTTTTGCTGGCATTCGAGCGAAGCGCGGAAAGGCGCTCCCGAGGGATGGCCGAGCAGGCGTGCCCGTGCCGCTGGCCTCGCGGCGCGACCCGCGTGTAGAGTCCGCGCCGCCTTCTTCCTACACGGCAAGCCATGACCTCGCGCCGCCGCGCGCCCGAACCGACAGACCCGCCCCTGCGCCCGGTGAAGACCCGACGGAGGCGTCCGCCCGCCGAGCGCCTCCGCGTCGCGATCCTCTCGCGCAAGGAGCGCCTCTACTCCACGCGGCGCCTGGTGGAGGCCACCCGTGCCTTCGGCCACGAGCCGGTGGTCCTCGACACCCTCCGCTGCGACCTCCTCGTGGAGCAGGGCAAGCCGAGCATCTTCTACGAGGGCCGCGCGCTCGAGGGGATCTCCGTGGCGATCCCGCGGATCGGCGCGTCGATCACCCGGTACGGGATCGCGGTGGTGAACCAGCTCGAGGCCATGGGCATCCCCGTGGTCGCGAGCTCCGGCGCGATCGCGCGCTCGCGGGACAAGCTCCGCTGCCTGCAGGTCCTCGCCTCGTCGCGGATCGACGTCCCCCGGACGGTGATGATGCGCGAGAGGGAACACCTGGAGCTGGCGGTAGAGCAGCTCGGCGGCCTTCCCGTGATCGTGAAGCTCCTCCAGGGCACGCAGGGCGTCGGCGTGATGCTCGCGCACTCCCTCGACGAGCTCGAGTCGACCCTCGACACCATGTGGAACCTCGAGCAGGAGATCCTCCTGCAGGAGTTCGTCGCGGAGTCGCGCGGCAAGGACGTGCGCGCGCTGGTCGTCGGGGATCGCGTCGTGGGCGCCATGCGCCGCGTGGCCAAGGTCGAGGGGGAGTTCCGCTCCAACATCCACCGGGGCGGCAGCGGCGAGCCGATCGAGCTCCCGGCCTCGTGGGCCGAGGAGGCGATCCGCGCGGCCCGCGCCTGCGGCCTCGACGTGGCGGGGGTCGATCTCCTCGAGTCCTCCGCCGGCCCCCGGATCACCGAGATCAACTCCAGCCCCGGGATCGAGGGGCTCGAGCGCGCGACCGGCAAGGACATCGCCGCCGAGATCATCGCACACGCCGTATCGCTCGCCCGAGGGGCCGAGCGGGTAGAAGGCCGAGAGTCATGAGCAAGCTGCTGGAACCCATCGAGCTCGTCCTCCACCACGACGTCCTCTGCGGCTGGAGCCTGATCGCCGACGCCCGCCTGCGCCATCTGAAGGAGGAAATGGGCGACGCGCTGCGGATCGAGCTCCGTCCCTTCCCGATCCGCCTCGACGAGCGCGTCCCTTCGCGCCGGGAGATCCAGGCGGAGACGAGCGCGCTGCGGAAGGTCGCAAAGGAGAAGGAGGGCAAGGGCATCGTCGCGGACCTCTGGCGATCGAACGATCCACCCCGCTCGTCTCTTCCCCCGCTCGTCGCCCTGGAGGCCGCGAGGATCATCGGCGGCGAGGCTGCCCAGGAGAGGTTGCTCCGCGCCCTTCGGCGGGCGGCCTTCCATCACGGCGTCAACGTCACCCGGGACGACGTGCTCCTCGAGCTCGCGGAGCGATGCGGGATCGAGACCGCGCGCTTCGCCACCGCGCTTCGCGCCCAAGGCACCCGCCGCCTCGTCACCGACGCACAGGACGAAGCGCTCTTCCACGGGATCGACTCGGTACCGTCGCTGGTGATCGGCGGCGAGTGGCTGGTCGCCGGGGTACGGTCCGTCGACGAGTACCGCGACACGATCCGCCGCTTCGGCGAGCAGAACGGCCTCTTCGTTCCCGAGCGGATGGTGCACTGAGCGCGGACGGGCCCAAAGGCCCCGATTTCGCACAACGTGAGGGGAGGTACCCCCGACCGGGGAGTGGCGCTCCCAGCCGAGCGGCCGCTTCCTTGACCCTCCGGCGTCGATCGTCCTATGTCTGGAGATCGCCTTGCGAAGTACTCAGGGTACCTCGCGCAAATACCGTCGGCGTCGAGCACCCGACGCCCGAAGGAGATCGAGTCGATGAGGAAGATGACGAAACTCTGGGTTCTCTCGATTGCATGCCTGTCGCTCTCGGCATTCGCGATCGGTTGCAGCAAGGAAGAGGAAGGTCCTTCGGGGACCGGCGGCACGGGTGGCACGGGCGGTAGCGCCGGCCACGCGGGCACCGGCGGCAGCGGAGGCACGGCGGGCTCCGGTGGCACCGGTGGCACGGCGGGCTCCGGCGGCACCGGAGGTACGGCGGGCTCCGGCGGTACCGGCGGTACCGGCGGAACCGCGGGCACCGGTGGCACGGGCGGCCAGGAGGAGAAGCTCGTCGACATCAGCGGCGCTGCGATGGTGAATCCCCTCGCCGCCGCCGTCCTCGGCCCCGCCGGCGTCCCTTCGCTCGAGGGTCTCGAGGTCCGCTTGACGGACGCGGCCAAGGCGCTCGCAGGCGCCCCGGACGCGTTGATCGCGAGCACGATCACCGACAGCGAGGGCAAGTTCTCCTTCGTGGACGCCGACTTCACCGAGGTGACCCTCGGCGTGGTGATCACGGTGCTCGGCGATGACTTCGCGATGTCGACCCTCGGCCTCTGCGATCCGTCGTCCACGGATCCTTCGCTCGCCTGTGGCGATCGGGTCGACGTGAAGGCCTTCGCCGTTCCGATGTCGTTCATCAACATCCTCCAGGCCAGGCTGGGCGACAACTCGCTCCTCTCGGGCGGCTTCGTCCTCGGCCAGACGGTCGGTGCGAACCTCTCGCCCCTCCCGGAGACGGTGATCCGCGCCCCCGGCAACACGGTCATCTACCTCGCGCCCGATCTGACCGCGTCGTCCCAGACGTCGACCACCGAGGTCGGCGCCTTCGTGGTGAAGCCCAACGGCCTCGCCACCCTCGTGCCCGAGAAGGCCGACTTCGTCTTCACCCCGCCGCACCAGAGCGTGGGTCGGACTGCCGACGTCGTCTTCCAGGCCTTCTTCGTGGGCGCGGAGATCAACCCCGCGGACTGATCAGCAGTTTCACGGGACATCGCGCTCCGAAGAGACGGGATCGGCACGGCCGGTCCCGTTTCTTTTTGCCCTGGGGCTCCCTTTCCGTGTAGGCGCTCGCCTGCTCGCCCCCGCTTCGCGGCTTGCGCTGCGAGGCCGAGGTCGATAGTTTGCGCCACGCGCCCAAGTGTCCGAGATCGCTGGAGAGTTCGGATCCGAGCGGGCCGCTTTTCGAGGAGCTTCCCCCATGCATGCCCCGATCGATCTGACCGCGCTCATCGTGCTGTGCATGATCCTCGCCGCCCTCGGGATCTTCGCGACGACGATGATCCCCCGCCTCGCGATCCTGACGAAGCTGCAGCACGAGCCGTCCCGGATGCGCGAGCCGGGCGAGCGGATGAAGCGCCTGATCCGGTTCGGCCTGGGCCAGCGGCGCATGGTGAACCCCGAGGAGTTCAAGCCGGGCCTCGCCCACGTGCTGATCTTCGGCGCCTTCATGGTGCTGTCGCTGCGGACGATCACCCTCTTCGGCATGGCCTTCGCGGGCTGGGACTTCCACCTCCCCTTCCTCGGCGCGAACACCGTCACGGGCCAGGGCTACCTCTTCGTGAAGGACCTGGTGGCCCTCCTCGCCCTCCTCGGCGTGGGCTACTTCTTCTACCTGCGGCTCCTGGTGAAGCCGGACCGCATGACCCGCTCCGGCGAGGCCGTGTTCATCCTCGGGATGATCGCCGGCCTGATGATCACGGAGATCCTCTTCGACGCCGGTCACCTCCTCGCCTTCGAGAAGGGTGAGAGCCACTGGTACAACCCGGCGGGCTTCCTCGGCCTGGCCCTCTACAAGGCCGTGGGCGCCTCCCCCGAGAGCGCCTGGAGCGTCGGCCAGGTCGCCTGGTGGGCCCACATCACCCAGGTGCTCGTCTTCCTGAACTTCCTGCCGCTCGGGAAGCACTTCCACGTGATCACGGGGCTCCCCGACGTCTTCTTCCAGCGGCTGGAGCCCCAGTACCGCCCGGCGAAGATGGACCTCGAGAACTCCGAGACCTTCGGCATCCAGAAGGCCGACGAGCTCTCCTGGAAGATGGCCCTCGACGTCTACTCCTGCACCGAGTGCGGCCGCTGCCAGACCCACTGCCCTACGTACGTCACCAACAAGCCGCTCTCGGTGAAGGCGCTGAACACCACCATCCGCCACCACCTCATGGACGAGGCGGAGACCCTCTCCGCCGGCCCGGCGATGCGCGAGCAGCTCCCGGATCTGGTGGGGATGGTGGTGAACCCGGAGACCGTCTGGGCCTGCACCACCTGCGGCTGGTGCGAGACCGCCTGCCCCGTCTTCATCGAGAACATCCCCCGGATCGTGGAGATGCGGCGCCACGAGGTGCTGGTGAAGAGCGAGTTCCCGCCCGAGGCGACCCGCGTCTTCAAGGGGATGGAGAACCAAGGCAACCCCTGGGGCCTCGGCGCGACCTCCCGCGCGGACTGGGCCGAGGGCCACAACGTCCCCACCGTCGAGGAGAACCCCGAGTTCGAGTACCTCTGGTTCGTGGGCTGCGCCGGCTCCTTCGACGAGCGGCAGAAGAAGGTCTCCCAGGCCCTCGCCAAGGTGCTGAACGCCGCCGGCGTGAACTACGCCATCCTCGGAAACGCCGAGACCTGCAACGGCGACAGCGCCCGGCGCATGGGCAACGAGTATCTCTTCCAGATGCTCGCCGAGCAGAACATCGAGACGTTCAAGGCGCACAACGTGAAGAAGGTGTTTTCACAGTGTGCTCACTGCTTCAACGTGATCAAGAACGAGTACCCGCAGCTCGGCGGCGAGTACCAGGTCCTCCATCACAGCCAGCTCATCGAGCAGCTCCTCGAGGACAAGCGGATCCAGCCCACCGAGAGCTTCGACCAGCTCGTCACCTACCACGACGCCTGCTACCTCGGCCGCCACAACCAGGAGTACAAGGCCCCGCGCAAGGCGCTGAAGAGCGTGCCCGGCCTCAAGGTCGTGGAGATGGCGCGCAGCGAGCGGCAGAGCTTCTGCTGCGGCGCCGGCGGCGGGCGGATGTGGATGGAGGAGCACCTCGGCACCCGCATCAACCAGAACCGCGCCCAGGAGGCGATCGGAACCGGCGCCAAGGTCATCGCCGCCAACTGCCCCTTCTGCATCACCATGCTCAAGGACGGCGTGAACGAGCTCGGCGTCGAGGGCGTCGAGGTGAAGGACATCGCCGAGATCGTCGCCTCCTCGCTCAAGCTGCCCGTGGTCACCGGCGCACCCCTCGCCGCCCGCGACGAGACCGCGTAGCGCCCCGGCAAGGTCAGCCCTTCCTTCACGAGCCGGCCGCCCGGGCGGTGGCCGGTTCCGAGCCCGCCCAGCGTCCTGGGCTCGAGGAACCGGGAGCGTCTCGAACGAACGAGCGCTCTGCCAGGTCGCGGTTCCGAGGAAGGTCCCCGTGCTTCCCTTCTCGGCCTTGCGTCAGCTCGGGCGCGCGCGTCCGGGCTCAGGTGCGTCGCGCCCCACGTCCAACCGGACGAAGGGACGAATGGCCTCGGCTCTTGGGCGCCTGCTCGCGGTCCTATCGGCCGCCATCTCGCTTCCCGCCGCAGCCGACGAGGCGCCCTCCGAGCCTCCCCCGCCCGGGCGTCTCACCCTCACCCTAGACGGCTCCGGCGCAGGGACCCTGTTCGCCGTCGGAGCCGGCAGCCGTCTCCGTCTCGAAGCCGCCGTCGCCCGCTCCCTCTCGGTATGGGCCGGACCACAGCTTCGACTGATCGCGTCCGGATTCCTCCACTCCGAGAGCGTGATCACGCCGGAGATCGCGATCGGTGCCCGTTGGTTCCCGGACGGGAGCGCCCCCGAGGGCTTCAACGTCGGGCTCCACGGATCGGCGGGCCAGGGGTCCTATCACTACGAAAACAAGCCCCTGTTCTTCGGCGAGACCACCCAGGAAGATGGCTCCGGGTTCACGTGGTCCGCCGGAGCGAGCGCGGGCTACGAGTGGATCTCGAAGGGCGGGTTCTGCTTCGGTCTCCGTCTCGAGGTCACCCACGGCACGATTTCGCTCCGAGACCACGAGAACGACGTCCTCGTCGGGCTCGGCTATTCGATCGGCGGCGTCCTCTAGCCTCCTCGCCGAGGTGCCCAGCGGACGCGCGCGCTTGTCTGCGGCCTCGCCCCGAACCAGCTTCCCGATTGGAGGGTCGTTTTTCCGTGCCGAGCGCCGGACCCGGCAGTCGCGTGGGCGGCGAGCGGCTGGAGGAGGAGCCGATGAAGGCCGTGGCGTTCACGCCGCGCGAGAAGGGAAGCCTCCGCATCGTCGAGATGGACGCTCCCAAGGCTTCCGCCGGCATGGTCGGGGTCGCGCCGATCCGGGTGGGCGTCTGCGGCACCGACCAGGACATCCTCTCGGGCAAGTACGGCGAATCCCCCAAGGGCTCGAGCTTTCTCGTCCTCGGGCACGAGAGCATCGGCGAAGTGGAGACCGTCGGCACCGGGGTGTCGGGCTTCTCCGTCGGGGATCTCGTGGTCGCAATGGTCCGCCGTCCGGACGACTGCCCCAACTGCCGGGCCGGCGAGCCCGATATGTGTATCAAGGGCGATTACAAGGAGCGCGGGATCAAGGGCCTCCACGGCTACCTCTGCGAGCACTACGTGGAGGCGCCCGAATACCTGGTGAAGCTCCCGCCCGCCTTGCGCGAGGCCGGCGTCCTCCTCGAGCCGCTAACGGTCGTGGCCAAGGGGATCCGCCACGCCTGGTCGATCCAGAAGCGGATGAAGGTCTGGGAGCCGAGGAAGGCGCTGGTCCTCGGCGCCGGCCCCGTGGGCCAGCTCGCGACCCTCCTCCTGCGCCAGCGCGGCCTCGAGACCACCGTCGTCGCGCGCCATCCCAGCGAGGACACCGCCTCCCGCATGGAGGCGATCGGCGCCGAGTTCATCGCCGAGCTCGAGAAGAGCGGCGAGCAGAGCGTCCACCTCAAAGACCTCCCGAAGATGCGCGGCCCCTTCGACTTCGTCTTCGAAGCCACGGGCGCCGCCTCCGTCGCAATGGGCGCCATGCGGATCATCGGCACCAACGGCGTCGTCTGCCTCTCGTCCGTCACCGGCGGCGAGTCGGAGATGGAGATCTGCCCCTCCTGCCTCAACCTCGAGCTCGTCCTCGGCAACCGAACGGTCTTCGGCACCGTCAACGCCAACCGCGTCGACTTCGAGGACGGCGTCCGCAGCCTGAGCGAAGCCAACAAGAGATGGCCGGGGTGGCTCGAGGGCATGATCAGCCGCCACGTCCCGCTCGACCACTTCCAGGACGCGTACGACGACCGCAAGCCCGGCGAGATCAAGCTCGTGATCGACCTGTAGCGGTCGACTTGGAGCGGCGCCCGTTGCCGCCGGCGACAAGACCGCGTAAGCAGCCCTTCCATGGGCCGGCCGCCCGGGGTGTGGCCGATTCCGAGCCGATCGAGCGTCTTGGGTTCAAGGAACCGAGAGCGTCTCGAACGAACGTGCGCTCGACCAGATCGCGGTTCCGTGAAAGGCGCCCTTGCTCCCCTACTTCGCGTGGCGACGGCTCGGGCGCCCGAGCTCTTCGCCTGGCCGGACGAAGGGACGAAAGCCCTCGGGCGTTGGACCCCTGCTCGCGGACCTCTCCGCCGCCATCTCGCTTCCTGCAGCTGCGGAAGAGGCGCCCTCCGAGCCTCCGCACCCGGGCGTCTAATCCTCGCGTTGGACGGATCCGGCTCCATAGACGCGGCCGTCGCGGGTTACGGCCGTTTCCGCCTCGAAGCGGCCATCACCCCTACCCTCATGATCTGGGCCGGACCGCAGCTTCGACTGATCTTCTCCGGATTTCTCGAATCCGAGGACGTCATCACGCCAGAGATCGGGGTCGGCGCCCGTTGGTTTCTGAGTGGAACGGCCTCCAACGGATACAATGTCGGGCTCCATGGATCGGCAGGCCGCGGGTCCTTTTCTACGAAGAAAGGCTCCTGTTCTTCGGCCCCACCACCGAGGAGGACGGCTCCGGGTCAACCTGGTCCGCAGGAGTGAGCGCCGGCTACCAGTGGATCTCGGAGGGCGGCTTCTGCTTCGGCATCAACTTCGAAGCCAGCCAGGGAACGATCTCGCTTCGAAACCACGAGAACGGCTTGCTCGTCGGAATCTCCTATTCCTTCGGCGGCGTGCTCTAGCCTCCCCGCGGATTTGCCCAGCGAACGCGCGCGCTTGTCCGCGGCATCGCGCCCGGAACCAGTTCCCTCCACGACGCATTCGAGCGTAAGCCCGGCAAGGTCAGACTCGTGATCGAGCGAAAACGACGAAAGAGTCCGAGCCCTAGATCGCGGAACGAGATCCGCATGAAGTTGACCCTCAGGCCCGAGCAAGATAGGCCGGCCAAAGGAGGTGGGCGGTCATGCGCAAGATCCTGTACGGGTTGTTGTTACTCGCAGCGTCTGGTTGTGTTTCGGCCAGATCCGATCTCGTGAACCCAACGACGTCCCGCTACCGGGTCATCACCAAAGGGCCGACGGGGAGCGAAGACGCGCAGATCAAGGCGTTCTACAAGGAGGCAAAGCGGATCTGCCCCAGCGGGTTTCGTACTTCCAAGCTGAAATTCATCGGGCAGGGCGAATCCGTTGGGTACGTCGTGTGTAACGAGAACCTTTTCAATGAAGGCCCGCTATGACGACTAAGAGCGCGATGCTGATGCTGGCATTGCTTGCTGCCGTCGCGTGCGGCGAAGGCGGGAGCGAGCTAGCGGACGGCGATTTCGAGTGGCCCGACTGCCCGGAGTGGTACGGCTTCGGCGACAAGCCGCAGTGCTACATCGACCGCTACGAGCGGGGGTTTTGGGACGGGAAGTGTTGGCAGCCGCCCGATCGGCTTTTCAAGCGCATTACCGCGCGCGACGAGCACGGGAAGACGATCTGCTTGCCGCGGCCCGATTCGATCCCGGAGGCTGGAGTGAATCCCAGCGCTGGGTACTTCTGCACGACCGACTTCTCGGGTCGCGGACACGCCGAGATCGAGGATCGAGCGAAAATGTGGTGCGCGCAGCAGCCACACGATTGCCCGTGCGGACCTGATGCCGTCATCCCTAGAATCTGCTTCGCGCCCCGCTTCGTCGCCGATGCGGACGGCAGCAACGAGCAGCTCGAGTGGCTCTTCGTTTTCGACGAGGTCTGCACCTAGGTGATCACCCATGCTGGCGCGCCGTCCGACAGCCAACCAGTGCCCCGTTCTCCGCGCGGATAGAGTCAGGCCAATCGAACGGCGCCGGCGAGGGCGAGGATCTTCTCGCGCACGAGGGCGCGGGCGCTCTCGAGCTCCCGGTGGGTCGGCGGCGCGTACCCGAGGCAGAGGACGACGTCGTCCTCTGGCGCGGCGGACGCGCCCAGGGCCTCATATTCGATGGCGCGGGGGATGGGCTCGCCCATGTCGTCGCGGGCGAAGCGGCCGAAGACCGGTGCGTCGGCGGGACGGCCGAGCGCGGTCTCCTTGAGGCGCAGGAGCTCGCGCGCCGCTTCCAGGGCGGACGGGCTCGCCACGATCGCGTCGAGGTCGGCGGGGCCGCCGAGCTCGGCCTCCAGGAGCTTCACACTGCCGCGCACCAGCTCCACGTCCGTGATCACGAGGCCGTAGAGGTACCAATCGGGGCAGGCCGCGCGCACCAGGCGTGCCTGCGGCGCGTTCAGCCAGAGGAACGACGGGCACTCGAAGCTCGAGCAGGTCTTCGAGTCGTAGGCGCCGCAGTCGCGCAAGTCGACGCCGCCGGTGACGAGCGGATGGGCCATGCAGCCGACCCTCTTCTCCTCGTCGTCGAGGAAGCCGAGGAGGGGACAGAGCCGAACCGGATCGAAGAAGGGATCCTTGTCCCACCGCCGCAGGGATCGGGCGGCGTTCCGGTAGGCCTCCGCCTCCTTCGGCAGCGCGCGGATGGTCTCGGTGCGACGCCGGAGCGCCCGGGTCAGGGCGCCACGGGAGTGATCGCGAAAGTTGTAGAGGCCGCAACAGGCGCCACAGGACGCGCCGCCCCCGGGCTGGCAGAGGTGGAACGGGAGCGCCACTAGATCTTGCCGCCCGCCGCCTGGAGGAGCTGGCACGGGCTGCAGAGCGCCGGATGCCGATGCTCGAGCTCGTCCGCGGAGCGGATCCCGGCCATCGCGCACCGGGTGTCGTCGCAGCTCCGGAGGCCAAGGGAGAGGCCGACCGCCCAGGCGGAGAGGGCGGACACCCGGCGTAGCAGGCGTCCCTCGTCGGCTACCCGCAGGCGGACGAGGCTGATCACGGCGGAGCGGAAGTCCCGATCGCCGTCGCCGAAGATGAAGTCCGCTTCCGGCTCGAAGAGATCCTGGTTGCCGATGGCGAGGAGCAGGTCTCGGCCGCGAACCGTCTGCCCCTGCCAGAGCTTGCGGAGGATCGAGGCGGCGTGGTGCTGGTTTCGGGAGGGGTTGAGGGCGTACTTCGGGCTCGCCAGCGCCGGGGCGATCGCGGTCGAGAAGCCGAAGGTCGCGCGGACCCCCGACGCCGCGGCGTCTAGGATCTTCCGGTGGACGTCGCCCAGGGCGACGATCCCGACCCGGGTGGAGACGGTGGGCTCGGGAGCAGGGCGGGCGGAGCCGATCAGCTCCGCCGCCCCGCCCAAATTGACTGCGGTGGATGGATTCGAACCATCATTAAGAGATTCAAAGTCTCTTGTCCTACCCTTGGACGACACCGCAACAAGCCTCGCGATCTCGGCCACGAGCCGCTCCCTCCGAACGACGACGGTGGCCGAAAGAGGCGGGTAGCTTGACCTGAGGGCGGTCCTCGGCGCAACCCCCAACCGCTCCCTTCCCCGGTCTTTCGAACGATCGATCGCGGAGGAGGAGGCGCCGGAGGCCGCACATTCGCGGCCCCCGGATGGTGCGCGCCCCAGAGCCGTCAGACGTCCAGGTTCTGGACCTCGAGGGCGTTGCGCTCGATGAACTCGCGCCGGGGCTCCACGGCGTCGCCCATGAGCACGGTGAAGATCTGATCGGCCTCGACGGCGTCCTCCACGCGCACCTGGAGCAGCGTGCGGGTGGCGGGGTTCATCGTGGTCTCCCAGAGCTGCTCGGGGTTCATCTCGCCCAGACCCTTGTAGCGCTGGATCGTCTGGCCCTTCGAGGCCTCCTTGCTGATCCGCGCCACGAGCTGCTGCACGGTGTCGACCTCGGTCTCGATCCCGTCCAGGCTCATCCGGTAGGGCGCCGGGCCCAGCGCCGCGAACGCCCCTGCCCTGCGCCGCAGCTCGGTGAACTCGGCGGCGGCGAGGAAGTTGTAGTCGAGGATCGTCTCACGGTAGGTGCCGAGGGAGTGGCTTCGGATCGAGATCCGCTTGCAGCCGTGCTCCTCGTCTTCCGAGACGAGCACCTTGAGCGGCAGCGCGTCGGGGTGGCAGTTCTCGAGCCAGGTCTGCACCTTGGCGAGCTCCTCCTCGATCTGCTCCCGGCTGGTCAGGGTCGAGAGCTCGAAATTCGAAGCCTGCACGAGCGCGTCGACGATCCGGCCGTCGCGGCGCCGATCGATCTTGGAGAGGAGCGACTCGTACTCGTAGACGGCCCGGGCCAGATCCTTGAGCGCCGTCCCGGTGAGCTCACCGGTGGGCGTGTGGATCCGCGTATAGGCCACGCCGATGTTGAGCAGGTACTCGTCGAGGGCTCGCTGGTCCTTGAGGTACGTCTCCTTCTTGCCCTTGGCGATGCGGAAGAGCGGCGGCTGCGCGATGTAGAGGTACCCGCGCTCGATCAGCTCCGGCATCTGCCGATAGAAGAAGGTCAGGAGCAGCGTCCGGATGTGGGAGCCGTCGACGTCGGCGTCCGTCATCAGGATGATGCTGTGGTAGCGCGCCTTGTCGGGGTTGTACTCCTCCCGGCCGATGCCCGTGCCGAGGGCCGTGATGATCACGCCGATCTCGGCAGAGGAGAGCATCTTGTCGAAGCGCGCCTTTTCGACGTTCAGGATCTTGCCGCGCAAGGGGAGGATCGCCTGGGTGCGACGATCGCGGCCCTGCTTGGCGGAGCCACCTGCCGAGTCACCCTCGACGATGTAGACCTCGCTCTTGGCGGGATCGCGCTCCTGGCAGTCGGCGAGCTTTCCGGGCAGCGCCGCCGAGTCGAGGGCGCCCTTGCGGCGCACGGTCTCGCGGGCCTTGCGGGCTGCGAGCCGGGCGCGCGCGGCGTCGCCCACCTTGGCGGCGATGCGCTTGGCGACGTTGGGGTTCTCCTCGAGGAACTGGCCGAGCTTGTCGTTGACCACGCCCTCGACGACGCCCTTGATCTCCGGGTTGATCAGCTTGCCCTTGGTCTGCGAGTCGAACTGCGGGTTGGGCAGCTTGACGCTGATCACCGCGGTGAGGCCCTCACGGGCGTCCTCGCCGCTCGGGCTCTCCTTCAGATCCTTCCAGAGGTTGTTCTTCTGGGCGTAGGAGTTGATCGTCCGGGTGAGCGCGGCGCGCAGCCCGACCAGGTGCGATCCACCGTCGCGGTTGTTGATGTTGTTCGCGAAGCAGAAGATCAGATCGTCGTAGGTGTCGTTGTACTGGAGCGCGATCTCGACGATGGCGCGGCGGCCGTCGTTCTCGACCTCGCTGATGATGCGGACCGGCTTGTCGAAGAGCACGCTCTTGTTGCGGTTCAGGTGCTCCACGAACGACGAGATCCCGCCCTCGTAGTGGAAGTCGTGGCTCTTGCCGCTGCGCTCGTCCGTGAGGAGGATCTGCAGGCCCGCGTTCAGGAAGGCGAGCTCCCGGAGGCGCTGGGTCAGGGTGTCGAAGTTGTACTCCCGGTTTCCGAAGATCTCCTGATCCGGCTTGAAGCGGATCTTGGTCCCGGTCCGCTTCGCCTCGCCGATCACATCCAGGCCGGAGGTGGGCACACCTCGGGCGTAGGTCTGGTGATGGACCTTGCCGCCCCGGGCGATCTCGAGGTCCAGGTACTCGGCGAGCGCGTTCACGCAGGAGACGCCCACGCCGTGGAGGCCGCCGGACATCTTGTACGACTGGTTGTCGAACTTGCCGCCGGCGTGGAGCACCGTGAGCACCACCTCGGGCGTCGGGCGCCCCTCGGTGGGATGGATGTCGGTGGGGATGCCGCGGCCGTTGTCCGAGACGCTGATCGAGTTGTCGACGTGGACCGTGACCTCGATCCGGTTGCAGTGCCCGGCGAGGGCCTCGTCGACCGAGTTGTCGACCACCTCCCACACGAGGTGGTGCATGCCGGTTTCGTCGGGGGGACCGATGTACATGCCGGGCCGCTTGCGCACCGCCTCGAGCCCCTCGAGCACGGTGATGGATGCTGCGGAGTATTCGTCCGGACTGGGTGCAGCCGCGGGCGCGGCTCCTTCAAGCGCAGCCACAGCGATTTCCTTGGTTCCGTCGGCCAATCGAGCCCTCGATCTCTAGGATTTTGCGTGGATTCCCGCAAAAAGGATCGCCTCGGAGGGCGACCCGCTTTCATACCATGCGAAAAGCGGGCTCCACAAGCTTCGATTCAACCCCGAAGATCCCGATTTTCTTCCGTTTTCAGCTCGCTCGGTCGAGGGGCGCGAAGGTGCCTTCGCGAACGGCGTAGAAACGCGCGTCGGGGCCCGCCGCACCGCCCAGGAGCTCCGGATCGGTGGTGGTCAAAAGCACCTGTCCGTCGAGGGAGGCGAGGTAGGAGCAGAGCTGCTCGTTGCGCTCCCGATCGAGCTCGGAGGAGACGTCGTCGAGAAGTAGCAGGGGCTGATAGCCCAGGCTCTCGCGCAGGTTCTCGATCTCGCCGATCTTCAGGGCGAGGACGAGGGCGCGCTGCTGGCCCTGGGAGGCATAGGCCCTCGCCGGACGGCCGGCCAGCTTGATCCCCAGGGTGTCGGCGTGGGGGCCGACGCTGGTGTAGCCCCGCTCCCGATCGCGGGGGAGGCGGGTCGAGAGCTCCTCCAGGAGCCGGGCCGCGATCTCCTCCTCCCCCACCCCGCCCTCGGCGACCTTCGGCGCGTAGCGCAGGGCCCCCTCGAGCTGGCCACGGCTCAGGCCCGCGAGCACCGTCTCGAAACGCGGCGCGAGCTCGTCGACGAGGCGGAGCCTGCGGGCCACCAGGCGGGCGCCCTGGCGCGCGAGGGGGGCGTCGAAGGCCTCCACCAGCTCGAGCCTCGCGCCTTCGCGCAGGAGACGATTTCGGGACTTCAGGGCGCGGGCGTAGTCGCGGCTCTCGCCGAGGTAGCCGGGGAAGCGGTTGAAGACCGCGCGATCGAGGAAGCGTCGGCGCAGCTCCGGCCCGCCTTTCACCAGGGCGAGGTCGTCCGGCGTGAAGGCCACCACCGAGACGCCGCCGAAGTAGTCCTCGAGCTCCCGGACCTTCTTGCCGTCGACGAAGGCCTGGCGGCTGCCGTCTGCGACCTCGACCCCGAAGACGCGAGTCGTCGCGCCGAGCTCGAAGCTGCCCTCCACCTTGCAGCCCTTCGCGCCGAAGCGCGGGAGCTCCGAGAGCCGGCTCGTCCGCAGGGGCTTCAGGGTGGCGAGGAAGTAGACCGCCTCGAGGAGGTTGGTCTTTCCCTGGCCGTTGGGGCCGACGACTACCGTGGCCCGGGGCCCGAGGTCGACCCGCGCCGCCTCGATGTTGCGGAAGTCCCGCAGACGGAGATCGAGGAGGCGCAACGGTCCGGACCCCGCGTCAGATCCGGACCGGCATCACCACCGCGGTGTACGTCTTGTCGCCTGCCGGATGGATCACGCCGGGCGAGAGATCGTCGGTGAGCTCGAGGGCCACATCCTCGTCGGGCAGCGCCGTGAGGACGTCGATCAGGTAGCGGGCGTTGAAGCCGATCTGGAGGTTCGCGCCGGTGCCGTCGATCGCGAGCTCCTCGTGGGCCTCGCCGAGGTCCGGGTTCTGGCTCGACACGCGCAGCACCGCTTCGCCCACCTCGAGCTTCACGGTGCGGACCTGATCCTGCGAGAGGAGCGAGACCCGCTTCAGCGTCTCGAGGAAGCGCACCCGGTTCACCTGGACCGTCCGGGCGCTCTCCTTCGGGATCACCTGGGCGTACTCGGGGAACTGGCCGTTCACGAGCTGCATGATCATCGAGAGACCGGGGCGACGGAGCATCGCGGCGTTGCCGGCGAAGCCGAGCTCCACCTCTTCGGTGCCGGCCTCCGCGAGCAGCCTCTTGAGCTCGTGCATGCCCTTGCGAGGCACGATCACGCCGCGGGCCAACCCGAAGTCGCCCTCGACCGGCCTCTCGACCAGGGAGAGGCGGTGGCCGTCCGTGGCGACCATGCGGGCGCCGCCGCCGTTGGCCACCGGCTCGAAGAAGACGCCGTTCAGGTTGAAACGGGTGTCGTCGGTGGAGATCGCGAAGGAGGTCCGCTCGATCATCTCCAGGAGCTGGCGGGCCCGCACGGTGACGAAGGGCACCTTGGTCTGGAGCGGGAGGTCGGGGAAGTCGTCGGCCGGGCTCCCCACGATCCGGAAGTGCGAGGCGCCGCAGCGAATCTCCAGATAGTGGTTCTGGCCCTGCTTGAGGACCACCATCGGCTCCGGGAGCATCTTCGCGATGTCATAGAGGTGGCGGGCCGAGACGGTGGTCCGTCCCTCCTTGAGCACCTCGGCGCGGTGCTCGCTGACCACGCCGACCTCCATGTCGAAGGCCGTGACCTTGAGCGAGCCGGAGGCCGCCTCGAGGAGCACGTTCGAGAGGATCGGCATCGCCGCCTTCTTCTCGACGATTCCCTGGGCCCGGTAGAGCGCCTTCGTCAGCTCCTCAACCGCGATCTGCAGCTCCATCGGTTCTCCTCCTCCGTCAACGCCCGAATAAGGCTCAATAGAGATCAGAAAGGGATCAAGATCGTAGCAGATCGTAGGGGTTGTGAACTTGTGAACAATCCGCGACTCCAGCGGAATCGCTTCGAGTTTTTCCCACGTCCCCTTGGGAGCGCCTGCGGATCTCCACGGCGCGGCCTGTGTAGCATCGGGCTTCGAGGACTGTCAACGCGGGGATCCCGCAATGGATCCTCTGCGATCCACAGGCTGATCCGAGCGAAGATCCACAAGTTTTCCAGAGATCGGTCCAGGCATCGGTAGAGGGGGATCCGTTCACGAAAGGTAGCTGTGGATTGATCTTCGGGTAATAGGCAAACGAAGGCCCCGGCCCTGAGATATCCACAGGCCTTTCGCAGCGCGGATCGGACGCCGGCGCGAGGGGAGCTCGTGCGCTCCTCATCAGAAATTTCAGTGATTTCGATAGCTTGCTGGACAGAGCCGGGCAGCTGCGCCCAGGCGCAGCCCGGCCCGTCGACAGAGTTATCGACAGGCTGTGGAAATCGTGTGGAGATTTTGGGCTTGCGCGGCAGGAGGCGCTGCCGCGGGCAGGCTAGGCACCGGTGATCTGGCGCTCGAGCTCCTCCAACTCCCGGGCGAAGGGCGAGCCCTCCACCCGCTTCTCGGCGACCCGCTCCACCGCGGCCATGACCGTCGTGTGGTGCTTGTTGCCGAAGGCGCCGCCGATGGTCGGGAACGAGTCGCCGATCAGCTTGCGGCAGAAGTACATGGCGACCGAACGCGCGTTGGCGATGGGCCGGAGCCTCTTCTCGCCCCGCAGGTCGTCGGTGGTCAGGCCGTAGTAGCGGGCGACCACCTTCTGCACGTGATCGCTGGAGAGGGCCTGCCGCTGCGGCAGGAGGTCGCGGAGGATCTCCTGGGCGTAGGCGGGCGAGAGCGGCCGCCCCGTGAGGTTTGCGTGGGCCGCGAGGCGGGTCAGCGCGCCCTCGAGGTCGCGGACGCTCCGCGAGATCTTCGAGGCGACGAACTGCGCCACGTCGTCCGGGAGGTTGACCCTCTCGAACTCCGCCTTCCGCTTGATGATCGCGATCCGGACCTCGAAGGGAGGCTCGTAGACGTCGGCGGTCAGGCCCGACGTGAAGCGGGTGCGCAGCCGGGACTCGATGTTCGGCAGCTCGTTCGGGTTGATGTCCGACGTGAGGATGATCGCCTTGCCGGCGTCGTGCAGGTCGTTGAACGTATGGAAGAACTCGTTCTGCGTCTCCTGCGCCTTCTTGAGGACCTGGATGTCGTCCATCATCAGGACGTCCACGCCCTGCCGGAACCGGCGGCGGAACTCCTCCATCTGGCCCTTCTTCACGAGGGTGACGAACTCGTTCAAGAAGTGCTCGGCCGAGATGTAGACCACGCGCATCTTCGGATCGCGCTCGAGGATCCGGTTGCCGATCGCGTGGAGCAGGTGGGTCTTGCCGAGGCCGGTGCCGCCGTAGATGAAGAGCGGGTTGTACTGCTTGCCCGGGTTCTCGGCGACCGCCGCCGCAGCAGCAGCCGCGAGCTGGTTCGACGGCCCGACGACGAAGTTCTCGAAGGTGAAGCGCTCGGAGAGCTTGGGCCGCGGGCGGGCGACCTCGATCTCGCCGATCACCACCTCGTCGCTCTGCCGGACGGGTTCTCTCGCGACGGGCTGGGCGCCGGCCTTCCGCGCCTCGTCGATCACGAACTCGATCTCGAGCGGCTCACCCGCCGCGGAGTGGACCGCCTTGCGGACCAGGTCGACGTAGTGGGTCACGATCCAGTCGCGAACGAAGAGGCTGGGCACGCCGAGCGTGAGGGTCCTCTCGTCCCTCGAGACCTCGGTGATCTGCGAGATCCAGTTCTCGTAGAGGTAGTCGGTCGTCGAGTGCCGCAGCTTCTCGAGCGCTCTCTCCCACACCGATGTTCCCTTGGGTTCCAGCGTCTCGCTCCTCGCGTATGCGGCCACGCCTGGCAGAGTTCCGTCGTCCGGGCTCTCGATTCGATCCATGTGCCGCTTCCCTCCCCCTGGGACGCGGAGCTTCGATCCGCCGCCACCCCGTCCCGAAGGATCCGCACGGGACCACCATCGGTTCGCCCTACCGCTGAGGCGGCGGGAGATCGATTGGCGGTCGTCTGGCGGGCGGGGAGACGGGCAGATGATCGCCCGGTCGTAACGTTGCGTGGCTTGCATAGCGAAAACGGATCGCAGGCGTCAACGGGTTCGCTGGAACCTGCTGAAAGATCGAGGGTTCCGCGATCCGTGCGATCACGAATCCTCCGATCGGATCACGATCTCGGACGATCCGATCGCGCTATGGTGATCGCTCGTGTGGACGGCCGGGGCGTTTTGGTCTTGACAGCAGGCCGCCCCATGAGCTTGATCCCCGCTTTCTTACGCCCACCCGCGCTTCGCATCGGCGCGCGAACCCGGGGCGACAGAGGGAACACGCCGTGAAGCGTACCTACCAGCCGAAGAAGATCCGCCGCAACCGTACCCACGGCTTCCGCAAGCGCAACGCCACCAAGGCGGGTCGCGACGTGCTCAAGCGCCGCCGCGCGAAGGGCCGCAAGCGGCTCACCACCTCTGCGCCCAAGAAGTAGCCGTACCTCCGCCCGGGCCATGCCGGAACCGACCAGCGGCGCGACGGGGGCTTCGTTCCCGAAGGACCAGCGTCTCCTCTCGCGCGGGGACTTCCTCCGCGCGAAGGCGCGTGGCCGCAAGGTCCACACCGAGCATCTCCTAGCGCTCGCGCTTCCCCCTCCGGCATCCGCCAGGGGGCGGCGCGTTGGCCTCACCGTTTCCGGCAAGGTCGGGAACTCGGTGGAGCGCAACCGGGTGAAGCGCTGGCTGCGGCAGATCTTCCGCACCGAGCGCGACGCCCTGCCCGACCGGGTCGATCTCGTCCTGATCGCCAAGCAGGGAGCGCCGGACGCTGACGAGGCCCGGCTCCGCGCCGAGTTCCTCGAGGTGGCCCGGAAGCTTCGTCAGCCCCCCTCGTCGGCCGCCGGCAAGAAGGAGGGCCGATGATCGCCCTCCTGCTGAGCCTCCCGATCCGGGCGTATCGCGCGCTGATCTCCCCCTTCCTCCCAGCGCGCTGCCGTTTCCATCCGAGCTGCTCCGTCTACGCGATCGAGGCCCTTGAGGGCCATGGCGCGCTGAAGGGGCTCTGGCTCATCCTGCGCCGGCTCGGCCGGTGTCATCCCTTCCATCCGGGTGGCCTGGATCCGGTGCCACCGACCGGCAAGGCGCCGCACCGTCTCTCGCGTCGAGCGAGCTGACGCGGCTCCGCGATCCGAGAGAGGTTTCGAAGCAGTGGACAGCAACAAGAGGCTGATCCTCACCGTTGGCATCTCGCTCGCCATCTTCCTGGGCTACCAGTGGACGATGACGACGTTCTTCCCTGCCCCCGCTCCGCATCCGACGGCTTCCACGGAGATCAAGGAAGCGCCCGGCTCGGGCGACGTCGTGCCCGCCCTTCACGAGCGGTCCGCCGACGAGGCGGGGAACGAAGGCGACGCCGTCCCTGCTGGCGATGAGGGGACCGTGGTCGCCGCCGCCCTCCCCCAGCGGGAGGTGACCCTCCGCACGGACGATCTCCTGCTCGGCTTCTCCAGCCACGGCGCGGGCCTGTTCAAGGCCGAGCTCCTGGGCCGGAAGGGCCAGCGACAGGGCGGCACCGACGCGCCCCAGGTGGACCTCGCCGGCGCGCTGCAGCCGAGCGATCCGCTCCTCTTCGAGGCGACCACGGGCGAGGGGCTGCCGGTGCTGGGCAATCGCGCGCCCTGCAGCGTCGCTGGCAGCGACGAGCGCTCCGTCACCTTCCTCTGCGATGCCCCGGGCCTCCAGCTCGAGAAGAAGTTCACCGTCACGGGCGCGCGGACCCTCGACCTCCAGATGGTGCTGCACAACCGCGGCGCCGTGCCCCTCGCCGGCACCCTCGGCCTGCTGATGCCCGCCCGCGTCGATCCGGCCCGCCAGGTGTCCTCCCGCGGCTGCGCCGGCTTCGGCGGCGCTCCCCCGCAGCCCACGCAGAACATCTGCCGCGCCGACGACAAGATCAGCCGTTCCCTGTATCACGCGGATAAACCCTCCGTGACACCCGAGGGCCGCGCGTGGTTCGCCGGCATCGAGGAGCGCTACTTCCTCGCGGTGGCCGTCCCCGATCAGGCCTCTGCCTGCGAGCTCGTCGCCGAGACCCCCGAGTTCCTCACCACCCACCTGAACACCAAGGTCGCCACGATCGCGCCGGGTGCCTCCCAGACGGTGCGCTACCAGCTCGTGATCGGGCCGAAGGACATCGGCCTCCTGCAGGACGCGAGCGCCTCCATCGCCTCGAGCACCGGCCTGCCGAACCCCAAGCTCGACGAGACCGTCGACCTCGGCTTCTGGGCGGTGATCGCCCGGATCCTGCTCTGGCTGCTCCGCGCCGCCCACCACGTGATCGCCAACTGGGGCGTCGCGATCATCCTCCTCACCGTGGCGGTGAAGCTCCTCACCCTTCCCCTCGCGTGGAAGTCGATGAAGTCGATGGAGGAGATGCGGAAGCTCGCGCCCGAGATCGCAAAGCTCAAGGAGAAGTTCGGCAGCGATCGCGAGAAGCTCAACCTCGAGACGATGAAGCTCTACCAGCAGCACAAGGTGAACCCCTTGGGCGGCTGCCTGCCGATGCTGATCCAGATGCCGATCTGGCTCGCGCTCTACGCCACGCTGCAGACCTCGGTGGAGCTCTACAACGAGCCCTTCATCGCCGGCTGGATCTCGGATCTGACCTCGAAGGATCCGTACTACGCGCTGCCGCTGGCGATGGGCGTGACCATGTACATCACCCAGAAGATGCAGCCGATGCAGATGGAGGCGGCGCAGCAGAAGGTGATGCTCTACTTCATGCCGATCTTCTTCACCTTCATCATGCTGCAGCTCCCCGCCGGCCTCACGCTCTACATCTTCACGAACAACCTCCTCTCGATCGGCCAGCAGATGGCGCTGCGCAAGAGCATGGGGATTCCGGCGATCGGTGCGCCGCCCCCTGCCGCATCCTCGGCGACCATCGAGGTCGCGCCCGCGAAGAAGCCGGGAAAGAAGAAGTAGGAGATCTCCGACCATGAGCGATCCGCACCGCCCAGAGGACGAAGCGCGCGACATCGAGGCCGAGAAGGCCTCGCCCCACCCGACCCCGGAGGCCGAGAGCGCCGGGGCCGAAGCCCGCGGCGGCGCGGAGGCGTCGGCGGAGGACGAGGCAGGGATGCCCGAGGGCGGTGGCGAGGGAGAGCCCGGCGTCGGCGGCGCCGCGACCGCGCCGGAGAAGCTCCTTCGGACCAAGGAGGTGATCGAGGGGATCCTCGAGCGCCTCGGCGCCGAGGCCCAGGTCTCGGTGCGGGACACCGCCGAGTCGGTGAACGGCGAGCTCCGCTTCGCCAAAGGGGCCGAGGTCCTCGACCTGGCGCCTCGCGGCCAGATGCTGGAGGTGGTGCAGTACCTCGTGAACCGGATCGTCAACCGCGACGCCGAGGGACGGAAGCGGATCGTCCTGACGCTCGCCGGATCGGTCACCGAGGAGGGGGACGAGGCCATGTCGGCCATGGCCCAGCGCCTTGCTCTTGCGGCCAGGAGAATGGGAAGGAGCCTCACGTTGGTTCCCATCCACGCGCGGGACCGCAAGGCGATCCACGTGGCCCTCGCGCAGGCCGAAGGGATCCAGACCCGAAGCGAAGGCGAGGGCAACCTGCGGCGCCTCGTGGTCGAGCCCAAGGCGTCCAGCTAGTATCCCTTCTCGTCCAAGGCCCCGCCGGGCCCGGTCCGGAGGGGACGAAGCGCCCGGGCGGCCGACGAAAGGAACGAAGACGCCGACGATCGGCGGCTCCCGAAGGGGCGCCGATCGCCGGCGGCGAGGGAGTCGAAGATGGCGACACGCAAGAAGAACCCCCTTTTTGGCGCCGCGGTGCTCAAGCTCTCCTTCCAGCTCCGGGGGGATGACGCTGGGCCCGGCTTCCGCTTCGTGTACGACGGCGTGCTGCGGGATCTCGGCCTCACCGACGAAGAGGTCGTGAGCTACCTGGAAGAGAACCGCCAGGCCGTCGAAGCCGCCGTGCGCGGCAAGGTCGGATAGACCGGGGTTTTCCGGCCCTTTCGGCGACCGCCGCCTCCGGCGACCGGCTTCGGTCTGGGAGCCTGCGCGGATGCCAGGCCGTCCCCCGAGCGGGCGCCCGCATGGCAGCGGGACGGTCCTTACCTTGGCGGATTCACCGGTTCCCGGGGGAGTCCATGGTCAAGTCCCGCGCCGCCGTGGCCTGGGCCGCCAAGCGTCCACTCGAAATCGAAGAGGTGGAGGTCGAGGGCCCCAAGCAGGGCGAGGTCCTGGTCCGAAATGTCGCGACCGGTGTCTGCCACACCGACGCCTACACGCTCTCAGGAGCGGATCCCGAGGGCGCCTTCCCTGCGATCCTCGGCCACGAGGGCGGCGCGATCGTGCAGGAGGTGGGGCCGGGCGTGACCACCGTGAAGCCGGGCGACCACGTGATCCCGCTCTACACACCCGAGTGCGGCACCTGCAAGTTCTGCCTCTCGGGCAAGACGAACCTCTGCCAGAGGATCCGTGCGACCCAAGGCAAGGGCCTGATGCCCGATGGCACGACCCGCTTCCGCGCCAAGGGCCAGCCGGTCCTCCACTACATGGGTACGTCGACCTTCTCCGAGTACTCCGTGCTGCCCGAGATCTCGGTGGCGAAGATCTCGAAGGAGGCGCCGCTGGAGAAGGTCTGCCTCCTCGGCTGCGGCGTCACCACCGGCATCGGCGCCGTGCTCAACACCGCCAAGGTCGAGCCCGGCTCCACCGTGGCAATCTTCGGCCTGGGCGGAATCGGCATCTCCGCGATCATCGGTGCGACCATGGCCAAGGCGTCGCGGATCATCGGGATCGACGTGAACCCCTCGAAGTTCGAGATCGCCCGGCAGCTCGGCGCCACCGAGTGCATCGATCCCCGGGTCTTCGACAACCCGATCCAGGAGGTGATCGTCGAGCTCACGGACGGTGGCGTCGACTACTCCTTCGAGTGCATCGGCAACGTGAACGTCATGCGCGCGGCCCTGGAGTGCTGCCACAAGGGCTGGGGCGAGTCGGTGATCGTCGGCGTCGCAGGCGCGGGCGAAGAGATCTGCACCCGCCCCTTCCAGCTCGTCACCGGAAGGGTCTGGCGCGGCTCCGCCTTCGGCGGCGTGAAGGGCCGCTCGGAGCTTCCCGGTTACGTGGACCGCTACATGAAGGGCGAGATTCCGCTCGATCCCTTCATCACCCACACGATGGGTTTGGACGACATCAACGAGGCGTTCGACCTGATGCACGAGGGCAAGAGCATCCGCTCGGTGATCCATTACGACATGTAGAGGCGCCTGATTCTCCGGGCGATGTGCCCTTCCCTACCCGGTTCGATTCGCGACTCCAGGAGGACTCCATGAGCGAGCGCCCCACCCTGGTCTCCAGCAGCAAGACCTTCGGCGGATCGCAGCTGCGGCTCCGCCACCGATCGCAGGTCCTCCACTGCGAGATGACCTATTCCGTCTTTCTCCCTCCGCAGTCGCTGGCCGGCGCCCGGGTCCCGGCTCTCTATTGGCTCTCCGGTCTCTCCAGCACGGATGAGAACTTCATGCAGAAGGCGGGTGCACAGCGCGTAGCCGCCGAGCTCGGAATCGCCATCGTGGCCTCCGACACCAGCCCGCGCGGTGATGGGGTCCCGAGCGATCCGGGCGGCGGCTGGGATCTCGGCCTCGGCGCTGGATTCTACGTGAACGCCACCCGGGAGCCCTGGGCGCGCAATTACCGGATGTACGACTACGTCGTGGACGAGCTCCCGGCGCTCGTGGAGGAGGAGCACTCCCTCTCCGACAGCCGCGGAATCTCGGGTCATTCGATGGGCGGGCACGGAGCCCTCGTCTGCGCGCTGCGAAACCCCGGCCGTTACCGCTCCCTGTCGGCGTTCTCGCCCATCTCCAATCCGATGCGCTGCCCGTGGGGCGAGAAGGCCTTCAGCCACTACCTCGGCTCCGACCGGAAAGACTGGCACGAGTGGGACGCCTCCGAGCTCCTGTCCGGCGCGTCCGAGAGGCTGCCGATCCTCGTCGATCAGGGCGGCGCCGATCCCTTCCTCGAGACCCAGCTCCACCCGGAGGCGCTCCGCGCTGCAGCCGAGCGGGCCGGCCATCCGCTGACGTTGCGGATGCAGCCCGGCTACGACCACAGCTACTTCTTCATCGCCACCTTCATCGAGGACCACCTCCGGCACCACGCCAAGGCGTTGGTGCGCTGAGCTCCCGACCTACGAGGCGGGATTCTCGTGCGAGCCCCGACGATCGATCGGCAGCTGCGGCAGCGCCTCGGTCGGTTGCGGGCGGCGGCGCGGCGATCAGTCGAGGACCTCGAGCAAGGTCTCCGCGGGCCGGCAGAGCCGGGCTCCCTTCGGCGTCACCACCACGGGCCGCTCCATCAGGATCGGGTGCTCCGCGATGAAGGCGATCAGCTCGGCGTCGCTCCACTTCGGATCATCAACGCCGAGCTCCGCGTAGAGCGACTCCTTCCGGCGGAGGAGCGCGCGAACCGGGATTCCCAGCGCTGCGATCAGCTCCGAGAGCTCCTCCCGGCTCGGTGGCGTCTTCAGGTACTCGATCACCGTCGGCTCGATGCCGCGCTCGCGCAGCAGGGCCAGCGTCTTGCGCGAGGTGCCGCAGTTCGGGTTGTGGAAGATCATCGTCATCCGCCGAGTATGGCCCGGATTCCCGCGATTCGATCGACGGATGCTGGCGGGATCTGGGCCGGATGAGGAGGGTCCCGTCGAGAACCTCTACGGGCTCTTCGTCGGCGGAGCGAGGGAGGAGAAGGCCGCCCAGATCGAGTCCGCGCCGCTGGACTGGACCCCGCCGTGGAACGAGGCGAGGACGCGGCCGGAGGGGTCGAGCGCGAGCACGAAGGGCAGGGGGCTCTCCTCCATCCCGAGCGCTTTGGCCATGGCGCCGTCGCGATCGAGGAGACTGTCGTGCCAGTAGCGCTCGGGGATCCGGTTGCGCGCCTTGCCTTGGGCCGTCTTCAACGAGACGAAGAAGGGCAGGTCGAAGGAGAGGATCGATAGCCGGCGCACGGACTCGGGCATCCGCCGGTCGGCGGTCTCGTACCACGCTTGCATCGCGTCGCCGCCGTGCCGGTCGGTGATCGCCACCACCAGCGTGCCGTGGCCCAGGAAGCTCGCGCTCTGCTGCTTCTGCCCCGTGACGTCGGCGGCCGTGAAGGACGGGAAGGTCTCCCCGGCCCGAGGAAGAGCGGCGGCGGTCCACGCCACCGCCCACGCCAAGGCCCCCAAAGAGAGCAAGGCCGCGACTCGTGTGCCGATCATGCGTGCGCGTCCTCTGCCTGGCGTCTCGCGGCGGGGAGAGCTTGGGGGTGATCCAGCGGTCTGACAAGGGGAGGGCGTTCTCGAGAGTCGACCGCGCCAACGGCGCCCGAAGGTCCTCGCCGCATCTGCGCGTGCGGCGTTGTCGGCCAGGGAGCGCGCGAGGCGGGTCCGCATCAGCCCGGCCGTGCTCAGCGTCTCGAGGACCAGGTGGCCGTGGGTCTGGGCCAGCCGGCTGGATGCACGGTGCACGAAATCTCGACGGACATCGCCGATGCGTTTGTGAAGCTTGGCAAGACACAGCCGCGCACGGTGGCGGTTGCGCGAACCCTTCTTCTTGCGGGTGACGGCTCTGCCGAACCGGCGCAGCTTGGGGAGCGATTGACGAAGCGGGCTAGGAGCGTCAATGCGCTCGAGCTCGCGTCCGGGCGCGTCCGCGAGAACGGCGAAGGTGCGCAGCCCGCGATCGATGCCGACCGGCTCCGCCACCGCGCTGGTTGGATGGCGTGCCGCCGGGTGGAACGAGGCCGCCTCGAGGCACCGTCGCCGCGTGCCTGGTTGCGGATCCGGAACGACTGCCGCGAATCGGAGCGTGTCTTGAACGTCGGAAAGCCCGCCGGCCTGCCCCTGGTCTTTCGACCCGAGGAGAAGGCCGCGAGCGCGCGTCCGAGGTCGACGGCTGCTTCTTCGAACACCTGCTGCAAGACCTCGCCGCGCCACGCGAGCCCCACGCTTCCGTCTTCGTGCACCCCGGCGCCGGCGTGCCGCCACAGCGCCTGCTCCTGCGCGGCGGTCGGCTGGAGGGTGAAGCAGAAGGAGGTGTGGCGGCTCATGCCTCCCACCCCGAAAGCAACACGAGGGACGAAGCCAGCGCCAGAAACGACCCGTACGACGCCGCGGTCTTGTCGTATCGGGTGGCGATCCGCCGGAAGACCTTCAGCCGCCCGAACAGCCTTTCGATGACGTTGCGAGCCCAGTACGTGGCGGCGTCGAGAGGGCGGGCCGCCTTCCGATTCGAGCGTGAAGGGCTCACCGCTGCCATCCCCTGCGCCTCGATTCGCGCCAACAGCGCGTCGCTGTCGTAGGCCTTGTCGCCCACGACGGCTCGCCCAGAGAGACCCCTCAAAAGCTCAATGGCCTGCGTGACGTGGTTCACTTCGCCCCCCGTCAGAACGTGGCGGACCAGCGTTCCTCTCTCGGATTCGATCGCATGGACCTTCGTCATGAGGCCGCCGCGTGAAGGTCCGAAGGCTTCGCGCCCGTTTCGCCCACTTTTCCCCGCGCACCGGCCGCCTGCGGGTGTGCCTTCACGATCGTGCTGTCGATCAGCAACAGCTCCGCGAGTCCGTGATCGGGCGCAAGCGCCTGCCGGAGAGCGTCCCATCGTCCGGCAACGGCCCACCCGCGAAAGCGCTGATTCGCCGTGCTCCAGTTGCCAAAAGCCTTCGGCAGTTCGCGCCAGGGAGCACCGGTTCGCAAAACCCAGGCGACCGCTTCGACGACACGACGGTCGTCTCTGCCGCGAGGCCCACGGCGATTTGCGCCTGACACCAGAGGCGCCAGCCTTGCCCGCTGTTCGTTTGTAAGGGTCCCCCGCTTCATGAGGAACAGCATGACGAGCAGCTGAACGGCTGTCCCGTGGGGCGCTTTGGACAGAACTGTCGACACGCTCTAGGCTCGCGCAATGGAACGCGTGATCGCCGCTGCCGTCCAGCTCACCTCCACCGAGGACCGTGCCCGGAACCTGCGGGAAGCGATGCGGTGGATCGACGAGGCCCATCGTCGCGGGGCCGGCTTCGTCGCGTTGCCCGAGAACGTCGACCTAATGGGCTCCGAGGAGGCGAAGATCGCGGGCGCCGAAGCTGTCGATGGGCCGACCTTCCAGGCGTTCGCGGCGCGCGCGAAGGCGCTCGGAATCTGGGTGCTGGCTGGCACGCTCGCGGAGCGGGCCTCACCCGGGCGAATCTTCAACACCAGCGTGCTCTACGATCCGGAGGGCGCCGCCGCTGCCGTCTACCGGAAGGTCCACCTCTTCGACGTCGACCTGGCCGACGGCGTCCGCTATCGCGAGAGCCGGGTGGTCGAGTCGGGCAGGGAGCTCGTCGTCGCCGAGGCGGGATTCGGCAGGGTGGGGCTGTCGATCTGCTACGACCTGCGCTTTCCCGAGCTGTTCCGGGCGCTTGCGCAAAAAGGGGCCGAGATTCTCGCCGTCCCGTCGGCCTTCACGCTCCACACCGGCAAGGACCACTGGGAGGTCCTTCTCCGCGCCCGAGCCATCGAGAACACTGCCTATGTGATTGCGCCGGCGCAGGTAGGTCGCCACGGAGCCGGCCGCACCACCTACGGAAACGCGATGATCGTGGATCCGTGGGGGGCGGTGATCGCCCGTTGCTCCGATGGCCCGGGCATCTGCCTCGCCGAGCTGTCCCCAGAGGTCCTCCTCAGGGTGCGGCGCGAGCTCCCGAGCCTCGGCCATCGGCGTGTCGGAGTCTCCGGCTCGTTCTCCGACACCGATCGCGGTTGACTTCGAGCTGAGGTGGGAGGTCTGACCACCTTTCGGCCTACCAGACGGGTCCGAATTTCGGCGCGGGTGGAGCGATCCGGCGTCTCGATTTCTGCGCACTCGAGAACGTAAGTTGCACGCCTTGTCAAAGGAAAACGTGCTTTCTTGACCCGAGGCACCTATTCCTGGCCTGTGGATAACCTGGAATTTGGTCGACGTCCCACTGAAGCGCTCTAGCCGGGCGCAAGATCGACGATCGCAGTGCCCGCGGCGGCCCTATGTCCTATCACTCGTTCATCGATCTGGGGCCATTCTGGAGAGCCGAAATAATTCACATATCGTAGGGTATGGTCATCACTATTTCCTTGACGCCGCCAATTGCAATCGAAAACGGCATCGAACTCGCCGTCTCGAGCCCGGGATGCCCCGGTCAGTTTGTCTGCGATGCAAATGTCAAGTGTTTCGATAGAGCTTGTTAGATTGGTGTTTCTTGGGTCAGCTACTGCGTCTGCTGTCAATAGATTTTGGCGTTTTGCGTCGTTTCTTTATCCGGCCACCGGCCTGATCTGAGGTTGCCCGCCGCTTGAAACGAGCGCCACGGCGACAGCCGCCGCCGCCGAAGGGCCCAGATCGACGCGAAGGAGGGCAGGGCGATCGGGCCATGGAGCTCGCAGTCGTCTCACTCCCGGCCGAGAGTTCCGACGGGGGCCTCGCATGCAGCCCGGTGGAGCTCGGTCTCCCGGGGCGCCCGCGCGTCGCGCCGTACCGCATCTCCCGAGCACGAAGCTCACACGTTTCACGCTCCCCGCGGTGCGGCGCGATCCCGGTGATCGACCGGTTCACATGCGCGCCGGCGGGCCGGGAGTAGGGGCTCGGGGGCCGTGATCTGCGGCGCGGCCCGAGCCCGGGGCTCAGGGGGCGTCCACTCGAAGTCGCGGTACCGGCGATTGAATCCCCTAGCGGCGTCCTCGACCTCGCGGCAAGGGCGTGGCCGACGCCGGTCGGGACGAGTCCGGCTCGAGATCTCGACCGGGTAGACGGTGGCAAGCTGCCGGCTCCTCCCGGTGCTCGAAACCCATGCCCCGCGGTGGTCGGCCGATCCCTGCGATTCAGCGGGATCGGCCGCGCACGAGCTTCAACCCTCGCGCATCAGGAGTAGGGCTCGTCGAGCACCCGACGGGAGCCGGTAGCGCTCCATGGCGATGGCCCCGGGACTGACGCCAAGGTCGGCTTCGAGCTCGGAAATCGCCGGCTCTTCCGAGCCCAGCATCGCAATGGCCAGACCGCCGGGGCGAACGTAGGGCTTGGCCAGCGCGAGCCACTCCCCGGGCGCCGCAAACGCCCGCGAAACCACGACGTCCGACGGTGCGATTCCCTCGCTCGCGGGATCGCCCTCGATCCGCAGATGGGCTGCTCGCGCATTCCGGAGGCCCAATCGCGCGATGACCGTCTTCAAGAAGAGCACCTTCTTCTCGGTGCGGTCGACCAGGAGGCACTCGACGTCCGGCCGGACGATGGCCAGCGGAATTCCGGGGAAACCGCCTCCCGTCCCGACGTCCAGCAGCTTGGCTCCATCGGGGACGTGGCGGCCGATGGCCAACGAGTCCAGGACGTGCAGCTCGGCAACCGCTGCGGGATCCTCGATCGCGGTCAGGTTGATCTTGCGGTTCCACTTGAGGAGCTCGGTGACGAAGGCCGCCAGCTTGTCCAAGGCCTCCGGGCCGACCTCCACTCCGAAGCTTCGACGAGCCTCGTCCACCACGGCTTTCAGGGCGATCTCCACAGGCTCCTCCACGGGACGGATCTCCAACCCACGTGTTTCATTGGCGAATCGGCAACGCACGGACGAAACCACAGATCTTCCACAGTTTGGGGAAAACGCCGCGTCGGTCGCCGTGAGGAGGTGCTTGCCACAGCTTGGCGTCGAGTTCCAGGGGAAGCCGGGAGCGTTTGTGCCCGGCGGGTCTCGGCCAGCTGGCTGGGCGGTTGTTCGCCCCGGAACTGGGCGGCACCGGCCCGGCATGTGTTCCTCGCCAACGCCTCGCGCGACTCCGTCGCAGCAGTCCCCCTCGCTTCCGCCGTTGGAGTCGTCCGTGGAGTACGCCCGCTTTCGCCGCGCGGCTCGTAGTCCCTCGAGGGTCCGCTCCCGACGGCGGGACCAGCAGTGCTGACGACTCGGGGTGACGTCGACGAGCTCCGCGTCTGACTCGAGGTGGCGCGCGGATACGTGGCCGTTGGCTGGCTCGCGCGGGGATGGCGAGCGCATAAATGCCGGTCGCGCTGCGCCCGCAAGGTCTGGCGTCGGGCAAGTTGGTTCAAAGGCACCCGGGTCGAACGCAAGAGCTTGAGGTTCGGGGTTGGCGGCAACCGAACTCCCGGTCCAGTCCAGACCCAGCTCGAGTCGACTTGGAGAGACCCCCTCCCGGCTGGAGCGTGGTGGAACCCGATTCGGGAGGCGCTGGAAGATCGGGGAGTCGCGTTCAAGGGACGGAGTTTGGCGAATCGCGCAACCCGTGAGCGCCGCTCGAGTCCGGGTGAGCTTTCCTCGGCCTCGCGCGGCGGGCTGCTGGAGGGGGAGGTTTGAAAGGTGATCGGACAGCCACGGCTGCCATTCTGCAGGGTGGACCGACGTCGAGCGGGATCGTGCAGGGTGGGGGAACCCGTCGCGGCAGGGTCACGGCTCTCGGATCGACAATTGCGTCGGTCCAGCGGGAGCCCCGACTCCCCGCGGATCGACCTGAGTGGAGCGCTCGGATTGACTCGACACCTACGGGCCGCGCTTGGACCGAGGCTGAACGGCAACGGAGCCCCTCAGATTCGCCCCCGCCGCCGGTCCGGAATGTCTCGGCGTTCGTTCGCCTGGGCAGTACGAGACCTCGAAGATCGGCGGGTTTGAGCGGGCCTCGCGTCGCGAACCCGGAGGTGCGTCGACATGCCCTCATCTCGGTAGAGCGAGACCCAAAGCTCTCCGCTACGGAGCGGAGTGGATGCTGGAGCAGGCCCGGAGTGCCCGAAACCGGCAGGGTCGGGAGAGCCCTGGTGCTGGGTGAAGCGGTGGTGTCACTTCGGCCCCAGGCCCGGAGCTGCGTCGACACCCGTCGGCCCTGGCCAGGTGGAGGCCAGAGGGCTCGACCGGTGGCCAATCCGACTCGTAGCGAGGTTGGACGGGCTCGCGTGGACCCGAGCGTTCGCATCGGGAGCTCGAAGCATGCGCCGGCGGTCACGATTGGCGTTCGATTCGAGCCGCGAGACTCGAATCGGATCGGGTTGCCTTCCAGGGCGGAGGACCCGGATTCGTAGCCCGCATTTCGGTATCCGGCGGGGCTCAATGGCGGCCAATTCGTGCTGGCCGGGTCGGTCCGGGTGGAGATCTGGGGTCCCTCAAACCACGGACATGGTGCCGGCAGGTCCTGCCGCTCTGAGTTCGAGCTCAAACTGGACCTGTCCTGCTCTGTCGAGGAGGGCGGGGTGGGGCTCTTCGAAGGGATGGCTTCACGGGAGCGCGCTCTTGGATTCCGAGAGCCCATTCGCTCGCTCGGCGAGCGTTCCACGTGAAACCCTCCGACGGAGGGGTCGTCGAACGCGTTGGCGGGTGACCGGCTCTGCGAACGCGGCCCACGAGATCGCGCCAGAGTTGGGAGCGCTAGCTCAACGGGGCGTCGCCCCCCGCACCTGGGATTGGTCGAGTCGCTGTGCCGATCGTCGGGCGAGGAGGTGTCCGAGACCGGTCGTTCAGATTGCCCTTCGAATCTCCGCCGGCTCGCGCCTAGGGGTACCGTGTCGCCTAGAGAATCGGGCCGCAATAGCGGGTCCCGACGAAGTCCGAGCGCTCTCAAACATCCAGCTGATCGACGGGCTGGAGGTCTCCGAGATGTGGCTGCGCGGCCGGAGAGGTTCCCGCTTCCAAGCGGGGCGGGCACCTTCGGATCCAGGCGCGACGGCTCGACTGGGCCTTGATGCGGGTTTCGCGCCGAATGCTGAAACCCTGCGCTCGGCCTTCCCGCCACATCCGAGAAGGCAGTTCCCAGTCCCCGGGGCTGAAGGGGACCGACTGGTCGGACTCCCTCGCCGAGTGATGCCGTCGGAGTGGGGCATCGGGGACAGTGGGCCCGATTGAGCGCCGACGATCTCCCAGGTGCGGCAGGGTCTGGGGTGTAGCCGGGATTGCCAGGGAAGCGGAGGGCAAGAGGGCGAGCGAAGGGGAGACTCGGCCCTCTCCGCTTGAGGGAGCGGCGAAGCCGAGATCCCCGGCGGCCGACGCTGCCGCCCGCCGAGGAAGGGACGGAGTCCGGCACGGCTCTTTGAAGCACTGGGTGCGGCCCGGAGGTCCGGCCGCCCGGAGCCAGGTCCGGGCCGGTAGAGGGCTCCCGGCGATCCCATCTGCGCAAACCGCCACGGCGCGGCGCAGGGAGGGCCGGCCGCATTCGCCTCCGACGCTCCCTCAGGGCCCGCCACGGTCGCGGCAAGAGGACCTCGGCATCCACCGCCAACGAGCGAGCTGATCGCGCTCCTTTGCCCAGGGGGAGGCCACCTGCTCCCCTTGTGGCCTCGTGGAAGCAGTGCGTTTGGAGCCTCGGCGCGACCAGAGCGATCCGCCCCGGCTCCCGCGCAGTGAGAGACTCCTTTTGCCAGGGGAACCCGATGAGCGGTCCGGAAGAGCGCGTCTCCCTCGGAGGGTTTGGGCTCTCCGAGACCGGTGGTGCCGGGAGAAGGAACCCAGCCCGTCGACGTTCGATGGTCCGATCGAGCGGCACACGAAAGCCGCCAACACGGCCCGACTCCTCCAGTTTCCCGGAGGCGAATCGCCTGGCTCCTACGTTCCACGTGGAACGAAGTGGCAATGTCGGGGGGATCCGCTATCGTAGGCCGGACGTGACATTAGGTGCATCGTCACGCTCCCAGGGATCCAACGAACGGCCCTTTGGCGTTGCCGGCTTCGTTGAACGCGTGGTACCAGACAGCTTCAGCGTCGGCCCCCACCGGTTCGTCAGACCGCCCAGCTGTAGGAAAGCGAGTAGCCCGTGACTCGAATCCTCTCGATTTCCAATCAGAAGGGTGGCGTCGGCAAGACCACGACGGCGGTGAACCTGGCAGCGTCGCTGGCCTCTGCGGAGCGCCGAACGCTGCTCGTCGACCTCGATCCCCAGGGGAACGCTGGCTCCGGCCTTGGCATCGCCCGCGACCAGGTCGAGCTCTCCATCTATGACGCCCTGGTCGGCGAGCGGCGCATCGACGAGGTCGTCCGACCGACCGAGTTTGGCTACCTGGACGTGGCGCCGGCGAGCCGGGACCTGGTGGGCGCCGAGCTCGAGCTCGTCAACGCGGACCGGCGCGAGTTCCGACTGCGGGACGCTCTTGCAGGGGTGCAGGGCTACGACTTCGTGATCGTCGACTGCCCCCCGAGCCTCGGTCTCCTCACCCTGAATTCCTTGACGGCGTCGACCTCCGTCCTGGTCCCCTTGCAGTGCGAGTACTACGCAATGGAAGGGCTCTCGGCGCTCATGTCGACGATCAATCTGGTCCGCCAGGGCCTGAATCCCGCCCTCGAGATCGAGGGGATCCTCCTCACGATGTTCGATCGCCGCACGACTCTGTCGGCGCAGGTCGTGAACGAGGTGCGGGGCTTCTTCGGCGACCAGGTCTTCCAGAGCGTGATTCCGAGGAACGTCCGACTCTCCGAGTCGCCGAGCTTCGGCAAGCCGATCCTGCTCTACGACATCGAGTCCGCTGGCGCTCAGGGCTACCTCGCTCTTGCGCAGGAGCTGCTGGCGAAGAGCGACGCTCCTTCGGGCGAGCCGAAGTCGGCGGCGGTGGGCTGAGCGAGGGGGCTTCGACCCAAGGCGCATCGCGCTCGCGCGCCTGGATCTTCAGCGAGCCAACTTTGAGGAGGGCGGTCTCGAGCAATGGAAATCGCGCGCGACAAGGCGAGTCGACTGGGCCGGGGATTCTCGGCGCTCCTTCCGAATGCAGGGCCCCAGGTGCCGGGCACTGAGCCGGCACGGCCGGCGAGCGGCGTGGTGAACCTCGCCATCGAGGAGATCGCGCCGGACAAGAGCCAGCCCCGACGCCGCTTCGAGGAAGCGAAGATCGAGGAGCTCGCCGCCTCGATCCGGACCAAGGGTGTGATCCAGCCGATCCTGGTTCGGCGGGATGGTGACCAGTACCGGATCATCGCCGGCGAGCGGCGTTGGCGCGCCTCGCAGCGGGCGGGGATGAAGTTCGTCCCCGCGCTGGTGAAGGAGGTCACCGAGCGTCAGGCCTTCGAGCTCGCGCTCATCGAGAACATCCAGCGCGAAGACCTTAACGCGGTGGAGGAGGCCGAGGCCTACCGACGGCTGATCGACGAGCACGGGCTCACGCAGGAAGGCTGCGCGGAGCGGGTGGGGAAGGATCGCTCCTCGATCGCCAACTCCCTCCGCCTCCTTCGGCTGCCGGACGACATCAAGGAGGCCCTGACCGAGGGCGAGCTCAACATGGGGCACGCCCGTGCCCTACTGGGTCTGGCAGACGAAGCCGCTATGAAGCGGGCCGCGAAAGAGGTGGCGTCGAAGAGCCTCTCGGTGCGGCAGACCGAGCAGCTCGTCCGCAAGCAGAAGGAGTCCGGCGGCGAGTCCAAGGCGGGTGAACCCGTTGTGAAGCCGGATAACACTGCGCAGGTCCGCTCGGTCGAAGAGAGGCTGCAGCGTGCGCTGGGTACGAAGGTCCGGCTGACGGACAAGGGCAAGGGTCGCGGCCGACTCGAGATCGAGTTCTTCTCCTACGAGGAGCTCGACCGGTTGCTCGCGGTGATGATGGGGCAGTGATACCCGGGTCGGACCCGGCCCGGTCGGTCCGATGTTCCGGACCGTTCGGCGTCGGGGTCTCCTGGAGGCGAGGTAGATGGCGATGTCGCGGCGAGAAGAAACGTCGAATCCTGGCTCGATCAACGCAGTCCTCGGGCGGGGCAGCTCGTTCGAGGGGAAGCTCAACTTCGAAGGAACGGTCCGGATCGAAGGCAAGTTCGGCGGCGAGATCCACACGTCGGACACCCTGGTGATCGGCGAGGGTGCCGAGGTGAAGGCCGAGATCTTCGCTGGCACCGTGATCGTTTCCGGCGGGAGGGTCACCGGGAACATTCGGGCGAAGACGTTGATCGAGCTCGAGAAGGAGGCCCGGGTGTACGGCAGCCTCGAGAGCCCGGCCGTCAAGATCGACCGAGGCGTGATCTTCGAGGGCACGTGCAAGATGGAGAAGCTCGACGAGCCCAAGCTGAAGCCGGTCGCTTCGGTGGAGAAGGCCTAGGCGGCCGGGCAGGCGAGGCCCCGAGCGCGCCCATATGAAGAAGTCAGGTGAGCGAGCTTCGACAGGCTCGTTCGCCGGCACGGTCCAGCCGGGGGAAGAAGCCCGAGGCCGGGGCCGTTCTCGGCGTCAGGCATGCACACCTGTTTCGGGCGGATTTACGAGGCCCGGGGGCGGACCTGGGCGGTCGGGTCTTGGAAGTGGACCAGGGGTCTACGTTCCTCCCGCGGCCTGCCTCGCCTCCCAGATCGGTCTTTTCCGGCCGGCGCCGGCTCGATCGGTCGAACCGGGTCCAACCCGGCGTGCAGACGAAGCTTTTTGGAAATCCGGCCGTAGGGGTTCGTCCTTGACCGAACATCCGTCTCCGTGCTATGTGCCGCGTCCTTTTTCCGGGCGTTCGCCGCGCGGAAACCGTCGCGCAACGTCGCCCTGGAGGAATCCTTGATTGAGTCGTCGATCGCTCGGCGGTACGCACGGGCCCTGTTCGAATCGGTAGGCGCCGAGTTCGCCCGCGTAGGCAGCGAGCTCGAGAGCGTCGCGCGCAGCTTCAAGGATCAGCCCGAGCTGACGGCGTTTCTCTCCGATCCCAGCGCATCGCGTGAGAGCCGCCGGACCTTCCTCGACGCGGTGATCTCGAAGACGGGCCTCCATCCCATGGCGGGGAACCTGCTTCGGCTCCTCGACGATCGCGGTCGCCTCCTCGACCTGCCCGCCATCGCCGCTGCCTACAGCGGGATGGTGGACGAGCACGAGGGCCGGGTGCGAGCCGAGGTCACGACCGTCGACGGGCTCGGCTCGGAGCTGGCGGAGCAGCTGAAGAAGGCGCTCAGCTCCGCGACCGGCAAGCAGGTCGAGCTGTCGACGCACAGCGATCCGGGGATCCTCGGCGGCATGATCGCCCGGGTTGGAAACACCGTCTTCGACGGCAGCCTTCGCAGCCAGCTCGAGCGCATGAAGCGCGAGCTGGTGGGCCAGCCGTAACGAACCTTCTTTCGTGATTCGTCGCGCCGCCCCGAGCGGTGCGAGTGGAGAGACAGCATGGACATCCGAGCCGACGAGATCAGCCGGATCATCAAGCAGCAGATCCAGGAGTACGGCAAGAAGGTCGAGGTCTCCGAGACCGGGACGATCCTCTCGGTCGGCGACGGTATCGCCCACGTCCATGGGCTCTCCGGCGCGATGGCCGGCGAGCTCGTCGACATGCCGGGCGGCACCCGCGGCATGGTGCTGAACCTCGAAGACAGCAACGTCGGCGTCGCCATCATGGGCGAGTTCGGCCACATTCGCGAAGGCGACGTGGTGAAGCGGACCGGCCGCATCGCCGAGGTGCCCGTCGGCAAGGGCCTCGCGGGTCGCGTGGTGAACGCGCTCGGTGAGCCGCTCGACGGGAAGGGCCCGATCGAGGCGACCGAGATGCGCCGCGTCGAGGTCAAGGCTCCCGGCATCATCGCCCGTGAGTCGGTGAAGCAGCCGATGCAGACCGGCATCAAGGCGATCGACGCCATGATCCCCATCGGACGCGGCCAGCGCGAGCTGATCATCGGCGACCGCCAGACCGGCAAGACCACGGTGGCGGTGGACGCGATCCTCAACCAGAAGGGCCAGGGCGTCTACTGCATCTACGTGGCCATCGGCCAGAAGCAGTCGACGGTCGCGCAGGTGGTGGAGCGGCTCCGCATCGGTGGCGCCCTCGAGTACACCACCGTGGTCGCGGCGAACGCCTCCGACCCCGCGCCGCTGCAGTTCCTCGCCCCCTACGCCGGCGTGGCGATGGGTGAGTACTTCCGCGACAACGGCATGCACGCGCTGATCGTCTATGACGATCTCTCCAAGCAGGCCGTCGCCTACCGCCAGCTCTCGCTGCTCCTCCGCCGTCCCCCGGGACGCGAGGCCTACCCCGGCGACGTCTTCTATCTCCACTCCCGCCTCCTCGAGCGCGCCTCGAAGCTCTCGAAGGCCCTCGGCGGCGGCTCGCTGACGGCGCTGCCGATCATCGAGACCCAGGCGGGCGACGTCTCGGCGTACATCCCCACCAACGTGATCTCGATCACCGACGGGCAGATCTACCTCGAGTCGGACCTCTTCTTCTCGGGCGTCCGTCCGGCCATCAACGTGGGCCTCTCGGTGTCCCGCGTCGGTGGCTCCGCGCAGATCAAGGCGATGAAGCAGGTCGCCGGCACCATGCGAATCGAGCTCGCCCAGTTCCGTGAGCTCGCGGCCTTCGCGCAGTTCGGCTCCGACCTCGACAAGGCGACCCAGGAGTCGCTGGCTCGCGGCGAGCGTCTCGTCGAGGTGCTGAAGCAGGGCCAGCACCAGCCGCTCCCGGTCGAGAAGCAGGTCATCCAGCTCTACGCCGCCACCGCGAAGGACGCGAACGGCGTCGGCTGGATCCGGAACGTCCCGGTCGATTCGGTCAAGCGCTACATGGAAGAGCTGACGGCTTTCATGGACAGCAGCTTCCCCGACGTCGCGAAGCTGATCGCCGAGAAGAAGGAGCTGAACGCCGAGGTGAAGGGCGCGCTCGACAAGGCGCTCGTGGCGTTCGCCGACGTCTTCGAGGCGTAAAGCAAGGGAATCGGGTTCGGGGAGCGGCCAAGGGCGGCTCCCCGGACCGTCATGTAGGAGCAAGGCGTGCCTTCGCTGAGAGACATCAAGAGGCGCATCGGCTCGGTGCGCAACACCCAGCAGATCACCAAGGCGATGAAGATGGTCGCCGCGGCGAAGCTGCGCCGCGCCCAGGACGCGATGCTCCGGGCCCGGCCGTACGCGGACAAGATCGAGGAGGCCCTCGACGCGATCGCGACGTACGCCGACGAGGAGGCTCATCCTCTCCTCCAGCGCCGTGTGCCGCGGCGGGTGGAGCTGGTGGTGATGACCTCGGATCGCGGCCTCGCCGGTGCGTTCAACTCGAACGTCCTTCGGCGCGCCCAGCGCTTCCTCCACGAGAATCAGGACCGCTATGAGCGGATCCAGGTCTCGACCATCGGCCGCAAGGGCCGGGACTTCGTGCGCGCGCGCAACATCCAGACGCGCCGCGACTACCCGGGTGTGTTCGAGGAGCTGACCTTCGACAAGGCCAAGTCGATCGCCGAGGAGCTCCAGGCGTCGTACCTCGACGACAAGCTCGACGCGGTCTTCCTCCTCTTCAACCAGTTCCAGTCGGCCATTTCGCAGAAGCCGACGATCGTGGAGCTCCTCCCGATCGCGACGGAGCCGGCTGACGAGGGCGTCGCCGGCGGCCAGGTCGATTTCCTCTACGAGCCCGACCGCGGTGCGGTGTTGAACGAGCTGCTTCCCCGGCACCTCGCGATGCAGGTGTGGAGGGCCCTCCTCGAGTCCGTGGCCTCCGAGCACGGCGCCCGCATGGCGGCGATGGAGAGCGCGACGAAGAACTCGGGCGAGCTGATCGGAAAGCTCAAGCTTCAGTACAACCGCGCGCGCCAGGCCTACATCACCAAGGAGCTGATGGAGATCGTCTCCGGCGCAGAGGCGCTCAAGTAAGGGCAACGCGAACGTGAGTGCATCGAACGAATTCAGGAACGGGTCTCTCGGCGGATCCCAGGACGCAGGAAAGAACATGGCCACCAAGCTTGGTCGTAACCACGGACGGATCACCCAGGTGATCGGTCCCGTCATCGACGTGGAGTTCCCCGCGGGCTCGCTGCCCGAGGTCTTCACGGCGCTCACCGTCACCAACCCCGCCATCGACGACCGCCAGGACAACCTGGTCGTCGAGGTGGCGCAGCACCTCGGCGAGAACACCGTCCGCTGCATCGCGATGGACTCGACCGACGGTCTGGTGCGCGGCCAGGAAGTGAAGTCGACCGGCGCGCCGATCTCGGTGCCCGTGGGCAAGGCGACGCTCGGCCGCATCTTCAACGTCGTCGGCGAGCCGATCGACGAGAAGGGCCCGGCCAATGCCGAGGCGCGGCACCCGATCCACCGGACGCCGCCTCCGTTCGTCGACATGGTCGTCCGTGCCGAGATGCTCGAGACGGGTATCAAGGTCGTCGACCTCCTCTGCCCCTACACCCGAGGCGGCAAGATCGGCCTCTTCGGCGGCGCCGGCGTGGGCAAGACCGTGACCCTGCTCGAGCTGATCCGGAACGTCGCCATCGAGCGTGGCGGCTTCTCGGTCTTCGCCGGCGTCGGTGAGCGTACCCGTGAGGGCAACGACCTCTACGGCGAGATGATCGAGGGCGGCGTGATCAAGCCCGACGACCTCGAGAAGAGCCAGGCCGTTCTCGTCTTCGGTCAGATGAACGAGCCCCCCGGCGCTCGTGCCCGCGTGGCCCTCTCCGGCCTCACGATGGCGGAGTACTTCCGCGACGAAGAGAAGCGCGACGTTCTCCTCTTCGTGGACAACATCTTCCGCTTCACCCAGGCGGGCTCCGAGGTGTCGGCGCTCCTCGGCCGCATCCCCTCGGCCGTGGGTTACCAGCCCACGCTCTCCACCGAGATGGGCGGCCTCCAGGAGCGCATCACCTCCACCAAGGACGGCTCCATCACCTCGGTGCAGGCCATCTACGTCCCCGCCGACGACCTCACCGACCCGGCGCCCGCGACGGCCTTCGCCCACCTCGACGCGACGACGACGCTCTCCCGCGCCATCTCCGAGATGGGCATCTACCCCGCCGTGGATCCCCTCGACTCGACGTCGCGGATCCTCGATCCGGCGGTGGTCGGCAGGGAGCACTACGATGTCGCCCGCGGCGTGCAGAACACTCTGCAGCGCTACAAGGACCTCCAGGACATCATCGCCATCCTCGGCATGGACGAGCTCTCCGACGAGGACAAGCTCGTGGTGTCCCGCGCCCGCAAGGTGCAGCGCTTCCTCTCGCAGCCGTTCCACGTCGCCGAGCAGTTCACCGGCGTGGCGGGACGCTACGTGAAGATTGAGGACACGGTCCGCGGCTTCAAGGAGATCCTCGAGGGCAAGCACGACGACGTCCCCGAGCAGGCCTTCCTCATGTGCGGCACCATCGAGGACGTCCTCGAAAAGGCCGCCAAGATGGCGGCGTAAGGGAACCCCATGGCGATTCAGCTCGACATCGTCACCCCGAGCGTCAGCTGCTGTCGCTCGAGGTGGACTCCGTCAAGGCGCCCGGCGCGGACGGGAGCTTCGGCGTGCTGCCTGGCCACACGCCGTTCCTCACGGTGATGCAGCCGGGGGAGCTCTCCTACACGGTGGGTAATAAGGAAGAGCACTACTTCGTCGGAGGCGGCTTCGTGGAGGTCGCCGAGGGCAAGGTCATCGTCCTCGCGGAGAGCGCCGAGCCGGTCTCGGAGATCGATGTGGATCGGGCGAAGGCCGCCCTTGCCCAGGCGCAGGAGCGGCTCAAGGCCCTGCGCCAGGAAGAGGAAGCCGCCGCGATCGAGCGGGCCCGCGTGAAGCGCGCCGCTGCCCGGATCACGGTCGCCGGCCGACGGTAGGCGTCTCGAAACCCGGTAGTTCGAAGTGGCCCGCGCGGAACGACCTGCGCGGGCCGCTTCCGTTCTGGGCACATGGCTCTGCGGCGTCGTCGTGCGGGGCGTCTCGGTCTGGTAGAGTCTCCCCCGATGGCTGGGATGTCGAAGAACACCGGCGGCGGAGGGGACGAGGCCCTTCGGCGCGTGGCCGAGCTGGAGGCCGCGACCGAGGCGCTGAAGGTCCGTTATGAGCAGTTCTTCCAGGGCACGGCGCGAATGCCTCCTGCCGAAGATCACGCCCAGCTCCGCAGTGCGTTGCTGAAGCTGAAGGCCTCTGCGCCGCGTGGCGCGGCCGTACGGTTTCGCCTGGACGCCCTGTACAACCGCTTTCTTTCGTACGAGCGCATGTGGAGCCGCGTCGTTCGCGAGAGGGAGGAGGGCACCTACGCGCCGGACCTCGCGCGAGCCCGCCTCCGCCGCTCGCGTGAAGCGGGGGCCGGCGTTTCCGCGACTGCTCGGGCCGCGAGCGCCGCCGGAGCCGGAGTGGCCGCCGAGGCTGGTGGTGTCTCCGACTCGCGGGTCGCTGCCTCGTCGCCGGACCCGCGCGAAGCCGCGACAACTCAGGCTCCTGCGGTTCGCAAGGAATCGCCGGCTGGCCCTCGGGTGCCGCCCGCCTCCGGCTCGATCTCGGACGCACGGCTCCGTGCGATTTACGACTCCTACGTGCTCGCGAAGCGCCGGTGCGGCGAGAGCGCCGATGGCGTGAGCTTCGAGCGTCTCGCCGCGAAACTTCGGGGCCAGGTTCCGGGGCTCCTGGAGAAGCACAAGACTTCGAACATCGACTTCAAGGTCGTGATCCACGACGGCAAGGCGATGCTGAAGGTGGTCCCCGGATAGGTGCCGGGACTCTGGTGCGTCTGCTCTCGTAGCGGATGCCGCCATCGAGCCGGGCCCCTAGCTGAACGATCAATCGGTCCAGTCCTTTGACCTGTCGATTCCTCCGGACGGGGCGGTCTGTCGATCGGGCGGGCCGAGCGCCGTCCACCGGCCACGGCGGGTCGCCCGGAACCTCCCTGGGGCTGCCGCCTCCCGGTCTCCATCCACGATCCGACGCACGGCGCCCCGGGGGAGGTTCCTCCGGTGCACGGGTCGCGATAGGTGGGCAACTTGGTTGCACCGGGCAGGGGCGATGGCGAGTTTCACCCCTCTCGGCGGCCGTGTTCGGGGCCCGCCGTTCGGGGGCGGGGCGGGGGCTCCGCTCTCTAGGGCTCGATGGGCGCGCAGGAGGGGAGCGTGGACCTGGAACGCAAGCAGCGGTTCTGCATGGTCATTGGCGTAGCGGTGCTCGCCGGCGCCGGTTGCAAGGCGAGCGCTCGTCTCGAGGAACAGCGAGCGGCCCTCGATCGCGAGCAGGTCGAGCGGATGAACGAGCTCGAGAGATTGGAGGCCAGGCTCCTGGAGACCCAGGCCCGGACACGGAGCTGGGAGGAGCTGGGAGAACGCCACCACAGCGTGGTCGCGATCGCGTGCGAGAACGCGGCCTCCCACGTGGAAGGCATGGAGCGGAACGCGGCCCGCCAGGCGGAGAAGCGGCTGCTCCAGAGGCACCAGCTTGCCGAGGCTTCACCGACGCTCCAGGAGCCGCCCCCGCGGACGGGTGAGACGTCCAACGCGTCCATCCAAAACTGAGGCCCGCAGAACCAGCCGATTCCAGACTCTCTCGAGATGGACTTCGGCCTCGAGCTCGCCCTCGAAGCCGCTGCGCGGGCCACCTGATTGTGCGATACCCAGCGGTATGGAGATCCTCCTTCCGGATTTCGTCTACGTCGACGGCTCGCTCCGCGGCGGGCTTGCCGTTCATATCGGCGACGACGGCACCATCGCCAAGGTCGCGCCGCCTGCGCCGGGCGCGACCCTCACGCGGCTCGCCGGGAGGGCGCTCCTTCCGGGCTTCGTGAACGGCCACAGCCACGCCTTCCAGCGCGCGATCCGAGGCCGGTCGGAGTATCGCCAGAAGGGCAGGGCGACCGACGACTTCTGGACCTGGCGCGAGCAGATGTACGCCGCCGCCATGCGGGTCGACCCCGACCAGCTCGAGGCGATCTCCCGAATGGCCTTCGTGGAGATGGCCCTCGCCGGGATCACCTCCGTGGGGGAGTTCCACTATCTGCACCACCCCGCGGAGGGCGGCCGCTACGACGACCCGGACGAGCTTGCGGTGCGGGTGGCGAAGGCCGCCTCCGACGCCGGCGTCGAGCTGGTGCTGCTGCGGGTCGGCTACGCGCGGGCCGGTTTCGGGCGCGAGCCGAATCCGCGCCAGATCCGCTTCATCGATCGGTCCGCAGACGAGACCCTCGGCGCGGTGCAGCGGCTTCGGGGCCGCGGAATGCGGACCGGCGTCGCGCCCCACAGCGTCCGGGCTCTCCCGCTCGAGTGGCTGCGCGCGCTCGCCGACTACGCGCAGGCGCACCGGCTCCCCCTCCACATGCACCTCTCCGAGCAGCCGCGGGAGATCGACGAATCGGTCGCCGAACATGGGCTCCGCCCCGGAGCGCTGGCGCTGCGCGAGGGATGGGTGGACGAGCGCTTCACGGGTGTCCATGGCGTTCACTTGGAGCAAGGCGAGATCGACGGCCTCGGATCCCGCGGTGCGACCATCTGCGCCTGCCCGACCACCGAGCGGAACCTCGGCGACGGGATCGTGCGTGCGAAGGAGCTCCTCGCCGCCGGGGCGCGGATCTGCTTCGGCACCGACTCGCAGATCGAGATCGCGCCTCTCCAGGATGCGCGCGCCCTCGAGTACCACCTCCGGCTGCAGAAGCTCGAGCGGGCCATCCTGGGCAGCGACGAGGGCGACGATCGCCCCGACCGCCTGGCGGCGCGCCTCCTCGACTGCGCCACCCGGTCCGGCGCCCGCGCGCTGGGGCTTCCGTCGGGTCGGATCGAGGAGGGCCTCTCCGCGGATCTCGTCGCCGTCGACCTGGACGATCCCTCGATCTGCGGCGCCGCCGGTCCGGCCCTGCTTCCGACGATGGTCTTCTCGGCGGAGCGAACCGCCGTGCGGGAGGTCTGGGCGCGCGGCGTGAAGATCGTCTCCGAGGGCCGCCACATCCAGCAGGAACGCGCCGTGCGCGACTTCGCCCGGGTGATGGCCGAGCTCTGGAGCTGAAGACTCGCCTCGCGCCCGAGTTGCGGCCCTCGAGAGACAGCGTCAGACGGTGAGCACGACCTTGCCGAAGTTGTGCCGCTCCTGGAGCCGGTCGTGGGCCTTCCCGGCCTCCTCGAGTGGGAAGGTCGAGTCGATGTGCGGATCGATCGCGCCGGAGGACCAGCGGCGGACTAGCTCGTCCAGCATCTCCCGCATCTTGGCCGACTCGCCCCAGAGGTGGCCGAGGTTGATCCCGAACACCCCCTTGTTGTCGTTCATCAGCTTGATCGGGTGGTAGATCGGGGTCTGGGCCAGCGCCTTGGCGGCGGTGGCGAGGCTGCGCTTCTTTCCGCCGGCGCTGCTCGCCGACAGGCCGTAGAGGAAGAGGCGGCCGAGGGGCGCAAGGGAGCGGTAGCTCTTCTTCGCGCTCTCTCCCCCGATCGGGTCCAGCACCACGTCGACGCCTCGACCCTGGGTGAGATCGCGAATCTCCGCCTCGAAGTCGCGTGAGCGGTAGTCGATGGCGTGGTCGAGGCCGAGCGCCCGAAGCCGCTCGTGCTTCTCCGCGCTGGCCGTGCCGAAGGTCTCGGCGCCCAGCGCCTTCGCGAGCTGGAGGGCGGCGAGGCCCACGCCGCCGCCGGCGCCGTGGATTAGGATCCGATCGCCGGGCCGGACGGCCGCGAACCGATCGATCATGAGGAACGCGGTGAGGTAGTTGACCGGGAGCGCCGCCGCCTGGACGAAGTCCTTCCCCTCGGGGATCGGCAGCACCTGGCGGGAGGCGACCACCGCGGCTTCCGCGTAGCCGCCGAAGCGGGTCAGGGCGAAGACCCGATCGCCCGCCTGGATCCCTTCGACGTCCGCGCCGACCGCGTCGACCTCGCCGGCGACCTCGTAGCCGACCACCGTGGGCGGAGGTGGAGCGTCCGGGTAGAGGCCCATTCGGGCCAAAACGTCGGCGAAATTGACGCCCGAGGCTCGGACGCGGATTCGGACCTCCCCGGGACCTGGAACTGGATCAGGGGCTTCCTGGAGCTCGAGGGCCTCCGGCCCTCCGTGGCGGGCGATCGCTACCTGACGCATCGGCGTGACTCCCGCCGCGGCCGCCCGACCAGCCGAGCCCTCGCCGCACCCGCGAAAATAGTCACGATCGCCATCGCTTCAAGTGTTCGATCGAGGACCGTTAAAACGAACGGCGCCGGTCCAAGGTTCGGTCGTGACCGAACCGGACGCGGCGCCGCCGGATGAATGCGTGCTAGTGAACTTCGGCTGGCTGCTGGAGCCACTCGCGAAGGCGCTCGGCGCGATCGCTGTCGGGGAAGCTGGCGAAGAACTCGTCACCGAGGGCCCTGGCCTTGTCGGCGTGTCCGAGCCGGGCCTCCACGAGGCAGAGGTGGTAGAGGGCTTCTTCCCCGAGGATCCCGCCGGGGTTCGCCGAGCGGAACCGAGAGAGGAGGCCCGCCGCCTTCTCGAGCTCATTGCCGCTGGAGACCAGGACCAGCGCCTCGCGCAGGAGCCCTTCGGCCTCCGTCCCCTTGCGATCGCCGCAGAACCGATGCTCCCCGCCAGCGGACAGGAAGCGCTGTACACCCTGGGCATCGGTGATCCGCACCCGGCCCTCGTCGACCGCGACCACGCTGCACGTGCCCGCCGACGACACCGAGAACCGCGTCCCGACCACCTCGACCAGGACCTGCTCGGTGCGGACGAGGAAGCGCTGTCCGGTCGAGAGATGCTCCACGTCGAAGTGCGCCCGCCCCTGCTCCACGCGTAGCTCGGTGGCGTTGGGCTCCGCGAGCTCGACCCGCAGCCTCCCGCCGGGCTCGATCGCGATCCGGTGCGGGCCCACCCCGAAGCGGGTCTCCGACTCGCTGGCCTCCTGAACGCTGCCCTTCTCCGGGAACCGGAGGTCGGCCTTGGCGGCGGCCATGTGGCGGCCCTGCTCCCCGAGGCCCTCCGGCTGCCGGTCGGACTGGGCACCCACCACTGCCACCACGGCGACGGCCGCCGCGGCGAAAGCCGGGACCATCCACTTGCCGAAGAGGGGCGACGAAGGGGCACGCGATTCGCCCATCTTGGAGGCGCGGAGCGCGCCCTCCACGATTCGCCGGGTCGCCGCGTCGGTCGGCCGGGCATCGGCCAGCGCGCGGAGCGATTCGATTGGAAGCTCGTCGATGGAATCCATGTGTGTCATCGCTTCCCCCACGAGAGCCCCGCTTCCTCTGGTTCGGAGCTCTCCTCCCAGGCCTTTCGGAAGGCCTCCCGGGCCAGCCGAACCCGGCTCGCTACCGTCCCGGGCGGAATCCCCAGGGCCTCCGCGATCTCCTCGCGGGTGAGGCCGTCTACCTCGAGGAGCACCAGCGCCTCCACCTGTGCCTTCGGAAGTTTGGCGAGGCACTGGCGGACCGCGAGCTCCTGCGAGAGGTTCACCGGATCCTGCCGGTCGAAAGCGGGTTCGGTCGGCCGGTCGCCGAACAGGCTCCGCTTGAACCACGAGCTCCGTCGGACGTTTCCGACGACCCGGCGGGTGATCTGGAAGAGCCAGGAGGTCATCGCCTCCTCAGCTCTGCAAGTCTCGATCCGTCGGGTTGCGATCATGAAAACTTCCTGTGCTGCATCCTCGGCCTCGGATGGCTGCAGGCCGAGAAGAATGGCCCAGCGGTAGATCTGGGCGCTCCTCTTTCGAAACAACTGCTCCCACGCCGCGGGATCTCCCGCCTTGCATGCCTGGAGCATCAACCCACCCTTGTCGACGCTGGGGCCTGCCGGGTGCCGACCCCATCGTCCCATTCATGTCGCGTGCCGCTCATCTGGATCACCCCTCCCAGCCGATTGACCAGAATACACGGCCGGAGGCGGCGGCGAGCGCTCCCGAGGGCCCTTCCGGAAGCTGAATCGTCCGGGCGGTGGGGGTCCATTGCGCTTCCAGCCCGAGCCGGCTCGAGAAGCCGCCGTGGCGGAAGCCGAACGCCGATCCGGCCGAGGGGCCCAGGTCCCAGTAGGCGGTGGCCGCCGGGTCGTCGGAGTCGCGGCGGCGGACGCCCACCCGGTCGACGGCGACGCCCAGGGCGCCATCGAGGCTCCAGGCGCCCCGGCGGAGCAGGTCGGACTTCCACCCCGCGCTGAACGAGAGGGCCGTGACGTCGATCGGGACTCCGAGGTTCCACGTCGCGGTGCGCTGGAGGCCCGCGCGGAAGTAGGTCGGCCCGAAGGAGAGGGTCGCGCCTGCCCCGGGGGCGAAGAGTCCCGGGCTCATCCATCTGACGCCGGCGTCCGCCTCGGCCCGCAACGGCCAATCCGGCCACCAGCTCTCCGGCACCTTTCCGAAGTCCTCGACGGTCTCGGGGTCGGGAGGCGGGGGGAGCGGGTGCCCGAAGTCCTCGGCGTTGCCGCCACGGACGTCGAAGACGCGATGGGCGGAAGCAGGCGGCTCGACTCCCCCGGACAGCCGGTCCGGCGGGTCCCTGCTATCGACGGGCGATCTCAAAGGGCCGGAGGACGGCTGGCCGGCTCCCGCCTGTGCGAGAGGGTCGGTAGACTGCGGCGAGCCGTCGCGGGCGTCGTCCGGAGAGACGGCGGGCTCGTCGGGATCCTTTCCTTTCGGCTCGGTGCTGGCGGTTCCGGTGGGCGGGAGCGGAGCCTTGGGGCCGGGCTTGGATCCGGGCTGCGACTTCCCACCGGGTACCTTCGCTCGACCCTTTCCCGAGGAGGGAGGAGCCGCCCGTGGTGCGTTCCGGCCCGATCCCGCGCCCGCTCGATCGGCGGATGGACTCTTGGTTGGCCCGGACCGGCCAGTCGCGACGGGGGCAATAGGCGTTGGTCCGGAGGGATCTTCGCGTCCCGGCGCTTGGACGCCAGCAACGGCTTCTTCCACCGCAGCTTCGGCGGCGATCGGGTTGAGCGTGAGGGCGACGCGATCCTCGGCGAGCAACGACTCGAGGAGGAGCGAGAACTCCGAGAGCCGGCCCGCGAGCTCCAGGCGGCTCAGCGCGCGCTCCGGGCCGGCGATCCAGGGAACCCTCCGCTCGAGCACGAGGCCGCCCGGGCTTCGGAGCCGGAAGGCGAGGGAGGGGCCGCGGTTTTCGAAGTGGCCCAGGTAGGTGGTCGGGGACGTTGCGCCGCTACAATCCGGCCCGATCGCACGGACGTTGGCGGTCGACATCCACCGATCCAGCTGGGCGGCGGCGCCGGCGCTGGCGAGCGGATCGTCCACACAGATGATCACGTCGCTCCGGGGACCGGCGCCGATCGCGGCCAGCGGAATGGCCAGGGCGAGGAGGAGGAGGGCGCCCAGGCAAATGCGGAAGGCGCCGGCCCTCCACGGGAGCTCTGGTGTCCCTCGGACCCGTGGCGGAGGCCGGGTCATTCGAGCTCGCTCGCCCGCCGGATCGCGCCGGCACCGAAGCGGGCTCGAACGGCGTCCATGGCGCCGTCGAGGCGGCGTCGGGAGAGGTCGGGGCCGAAGAGCTCGCCCTGGACCGGCGCCGTCGGCTCCGCGAGGTCGAAGGCGGTCACGCCGACCAGCCGCATCGCCTCCCCGAGGTCAAACGAGCCGAGTAGCCCGACCGCCGCGTCATAGAGCGGCGCCGAGCCATCGGTGGGCCGCGAGAGGCGCGTCTGCCTGGCGTGGATCCGGAAGTCGGCGGTCTTCAGCTTCACCCGGACGCCGCGGGCGACCACGCCGTGCCGCCGCAGTCGCTCCGCCACCTTGTCCGCGGCGCGGCGCAGGTAGGGGCGGATCGCCTCCGCGCCGATCACGTCTTTCTCCAGGGTCTCCTCGGAGCCCACGCTCTGCGCTTCGCGGTGCGGAATCACCTCGCGTGGATCCTCCGCCCTCGCGAGGTGGATGAGGTGGGGACCCTGCTGGCCGAGAGACGACGCGAGGAGGGTCGGCGACGCCCGCGCCACGTCGCCGATGGTCCGCAGGCCCAGGTCCAGGAGGCGAGCCTCGGTCTTGGGGCCCACGCCCCAGAGCCGGCGAAGAGGCAGGGGCTCGAGGAAGGCGCGGGCTTCGTCCGGCGGGACGATCGTGAGGCCGTCCGGCTTTCGGTGGTCGCTCCCGACCTTGGCGACGAACTTGGTGGCGCTGATCCCCACCGACACCTTGAGGCCGGTGGCCTCGAAGACCCGTTCCTTCACCTTGCGGCCGAGCTCCTCGGGCGAGCCGTGGGCCGTGCCGCTCATGTCCATGAAGGCCTCGTCCAGGCTAAGGGGCTCGACGAGCGGCGTGAACGAGGAGAACACCTCCATCACCCGGGAGGAGATCTCCTTGTAGCGTTGGAAGCGGGGCGGGAGGACCACGGCCTCGGGGCATCGCCTCATCGCGACCGCCATCGACATGGCGCTGCCCACGCCGAAGCGGCGCGCCTCGTAGGAAGCGGTGGTCACGACGCTCCTCGCCCCCGGGTGCCCGACGATCAGCGGCCTCCCGCGGAGGTCGGGCCGGTCGAGGAGCTCCACCGCAGCGAAGAACGCGTCCATGTCGGCGTGAACGATGATCCGGCGCCACCCCGATCCGGGATCCCCAGCCATGACGTGACGGTGGCACGATCGGAGCCGTCGGCACAACGGCCGAGGTGGCCGCTTTGCTACGATGCGCGGCATTCCATCCGGGAGGAGCCTTGTCCGACCGCCGTCTCGAAGCGCTGCCGAAGGTCTCCCGCTGGCCCACGGCGGACGAGGCGGAGGCCTCCGTCCTCTTCTCGCCGCTGCGGCTCGGCCCGTCGCTCGCGGCGGAGGCGCGCACCTGGATTCCGGCCATGGTGCCCTGGCGTGCCACCGAGGAAGGCTTCGTCACCGACGCGGTGGTGGACTGGTACGCCCGCTTCGCCCAAGGGCAGCCTGGGGTGATCGTGGTGGAGGCGACCGGGATCCGCGACGTGCCCAGCGGCCTGCTGCTGCGGATCGGCCACGACCGCTACGTCCCCGGGCTGCGCCGGCTGGTCGACGCCGTTCGGGAGGCGAGCGGCGGCAGGACGCGCCTCCTCATCCAGCTCATCGACTTCCTCGCGATCAAACGCCGCCCGACCAAGGAGGCCTTCTTCACGCGCTTCCTCGCGGTCCATGAGGCGCTTCGGGCTCGCGCCGCCGAGGCCCTGGGCCGGCCCGAGCTTAGCGAGGCGGACGAGGCGACCTTTCGGCGCGCCCTCGCCGACGCGCCGGACGAGGTCCTCGCGGGGATCCTCTCCGAGCGGGATGTCGAGAGCTGGCGCCAGGGTTACCGGGAGCGCGTCACCGACCTGCACCTGCCGCACATCCGCGAGCTACCGGCCGTGCTTCCCGGTCTCTTCGCCGACGCTGCCCGGCGAGCGGCCGCCGCCGGCTTCGACGGCGTGGAGCTCCACTACGCCCACGCCTACACCATGGCCTCCTTCCTCTCCGCCCGGAACACCCGCGACGACGGCTACGGCGGGTCGCGAGAGGGACGGTTGCGCTTGCCCCTCGAGGTTTACCGCCGGGTACGACAGGAGGTCGGAGATGGGTACGCCGTGGGCTGCCGGTTCCTGGGCGACGAGGTGATCGAGGGCGGGAGCCGGGTGGACGACGCCGTCTACTTCGGCGTCGAGCTCGCGAAGGCGGGCATGGATTTTCTGAGTGTCTCCAAGGGCGGCAAGTTCGAGGACGCGAGGCAGCCCAAGGAGGGCGCGGCGGCCTATCCCTACACGGGACCCAGCGGACACGAGTGCATGCCCCACGTGCGGATCGACGAGCGGGGGCCGTTCTCGCGGAATGTGCCCCTCGCCGCCGAGATCCGGCGGGCGGCGCGGGAGGCGGGCCTCGAGACGCCGGTGATCACCGCCGGGGGAATCGCGACCTTCGACGAGGCGGAGGCGATCCTGCGTGGAGGCGATGCCGACGCCATCGGCTCCGCGCGACAGTCCCTCGCCGACCCCGACTGGTTCCGCAAAGTGCGGGAAGGGCATGGCGGGGAGATCCGCCGCTGCTTCTTCACCAACTACTGCGAGGCCCTCGACCAAGCGCACAAAGAGGTCACGTGCCAGAGGTGGGATCGCGTCTTCCCCGAGGGGGAAGGCGAGGTCCCCTTGGCGCGCGACGGACGTAGGCGGCTCACCGCCCCGGCGTGGCTCCGCTGACCGGGCGACGTGGCCGCCGCGGCCGGAGCTTGCGGGCGATGCCGGATTGGGGGAAGGGTAGACGCCATGAGCAAGAAGATCGGGATCGTGCTCGGCGCGGCGCTCGCCGTCGCCGGTTGCAACCGTAGTGAAGCGAAGCAGGAGCCGACGGCGAAGGCGGCCGTCGATCACGCGCCGGCCGCGCCGGCAGAAAAGGATTCGAAGCCCGTGATCATCGACCACAAGCTGGAGTCCCTCGAGGGAGAGCCCGTCGACCTGTCGAGCTACCGCGGCAAGGCGATGCTCCTGGTGAACGTCGCCTCCGAGTGCGGCTACACGCCGCAGTACGAGGACCTCGAGGCCCTCTACCAGAAGTATAAGGACAAGGGACTCGTGGTCATCGGCCTCCCCTCCAACGACTTCGGAGGACAGGAGCCGGGCAGCGCGGCGGAGATCCGGAAGTTCTGCGACACCCGCTTCCATGTGACCTTCCCGATGATGGCCAAGCTCCACGCCAAGGGCGACGAGATCTCGCCGCTCTACCGGACCCTCACCATGGAGACGCCGGAGGCGCTCCGCGGCGAGGTGCGCTGGAACTTCTCCAAGTTCCTCGTCGACACCAACGGCGTGCCCGTGGCCCGCTTCGACTCGAAGGTGAAGCCCCTCTCCGACGAGCTCGTCCAGGCGATCGAGAAGGTTCTTCCGCAGGGCTGATTGGTTCGAGGGGATCGCGTCCGCGTCGCGGGGCCGATCCTCACCTCGGGACTTCGTATTCAGTAGGGCCGCGAGAAGTTGTGCCCGAAGACGAAGTCGTTCCGCCGATTCTGCGAGTGGCACTCCAGGCAGGCGGTGGTCCCTCCGCCGCCGTAGCCTTCGATCGGCCTGCCGCGGGAGTCCTGGAGCACCTGCGAGTCCGCGAGCTGCAGCCAGTACCAGCGGCCCTGCGCCTTCGACATGATCGTCAGGACCGGAGGCTCGCCGAGGTCCGGGCTCGTCCGATTCTCTGCCACGAAGATCGCGCCGTTGGGCAACGGCAGGATGTCCTGCTCGATCGCGGCCTCCACGACTCCGTTGTAGTACGTGATCAGGTAGCGCCCGCCGTGGGCCTGGGAGAAGGTCGGCTCCGGGACCGTTCGGAAGGTCGGCCAGGTTCGGTAGCCCTGGATCTGGTCGAGGATCTGCTGCGCCTCTGGCGACGGAGCCGTGGTGTTCCCGCCTGGGACCGTCACGGGAGGCTGCGCCTGGCCGCCCTGCGGCGGGGCTTCGCGTTGCGGCATGGGGGCGGCCTGCGGAAGCGGTGCCGGGGACGACGCGCATCCCGCTAGGGCGACAGCGAGGACAATCGACAGGCGTTCGCCAACCATGGGCACTCCGATCGAGGGCAACCTCCCCCGATCTAGGTGCGCTGGTGCCGACCGCACATCCCCCGATGCGGGAACGTTCCGCGATCGCTCAGCGTGGGCGTGGTTCAGCGGGGCAGGCAGCGGCTCACGGCCTGGAAGAGGACCTCGAGATCCGCGTCGTCGATGGTGAGCGGCGGCATCAGGTAGACGACATCCGAACCGTGGAGCCGCAAGGGGCGGACGAAGGCGCCGTGCTCCGCGAAGGCGGTCGAGGTCGGGGCGCGGCCCGGCTCGAGTTCCACCGCCGCGATGGCGCCCTTGACCCGAACGTCTCGGACGAAAGGGCGATCCTCAAGGCCGCGGAAGCCCTCGTGCAGCTTCGACTCGAGGGCGGCCACCCGCGCGCCGTAGTCGGACGCTTCGAAGAGGTCGAGGCTCGCGTGGGCGGCGGCGCAGGAGAGCGCGTTGGCCATGTAGGTCGGGCCGTGCTGGAGGGCGGCGCCGGCGTCGTCGGAGAGGAAGCTCTCGAAGAGCGCCTCGCTGGCGATGGTGGCGGCCAGGGGGAGCGTGCCGCCAGTGAGGGCCTTGCCCACGGTGAGGAGGTCGGGGACCACGTCCGCTTCGAGGAGCGCGAAGGGCGCGCCGGTTCGGTAGAAGCCGGTGGCGATCTCGTCGAAGACGAGGAGGACGCCGTGCTCGTCGCAGGCCCTCCGCAGGCGGCGCAGCACCGCGGGGTCGTGGAGGCGGATCCCGCCGGCGCACTGGGCCAGGGGCTCGACGATCGCGCAGGCGACCTCGGGCGCGATCGCCGCGAAGGCGCGCTCGAAGGCGTCGTCCTCGCCCGGCAGCGGGAGGTGGACGGCGTCGATCCCGGTGCCGGAGAACGCGCGGTGCATCCCGTCGACAGGGTCGCAGAGGGCCATCGTGGCGAAGGTGTCGCCGTGGTAGGCGCCCTCGAAGCAGACCACCTTGCGGCGCCGGGTCTCGCCACGGTTGTGGAAGGACTGCAGCGCGATCTTCAGCGCGACCTCCACGGCGACCGAGCCGCTCTCGACCAGGAAGGCGTGGCCGAGCGGGGCCGGGAGCATCGAGCACAGACGCTTGGCCAGGGTGTAGCCGGCCTCATGGGCGAGGCCGCCGAAGGCCACGTGGGGGAGCTTGTGGAGCTGCTCCTGGACGCGGTCCGCGATGTGGGGATGTGCGTAGCCGTGTGCAGCGGTCCACCAAGAGGCGAGGCCGTCCACGAGCTCCGAGCCGCCGTCGAGGAGGAGGCGGCTTCCCCTCGCACCCACGATCGGCAGGGGCGGGGGAGCGGTTCGGTGTTGGCAGTAGGGGCGCCAGACGTGGGGCTCGCCTTCGCGGAGCCAGCGGGGATCGCGCATCGGGCCGGTCTACACCGAACGGCCGAGGCGATCACCTGCGGCGGCTGGCGATCGCTTGCCGGTCCGGCCGGAGAGAGAGCCGGGGCTCGGGCCTTGGTGGCGGAGAAGGTCGAGAGGCAAGGCCACGACCCGCCAGGGTTGGCTCCCTGAAGGGGCGACCCTAGCGTTTGGCGTGCACCCAACAGGAGGCTTCCGCATGAAGCGCACGCTCGTTTCCCTCTTCGCCCTGCTCGTGATGCCCGCAGCGGCCATGGCGGCGGGGTCCTACTCCAGCTCGGACTCCTCCGGCAGCTCCACCAAGCAGCAGGTCTTCGGCTCCAGCACGAGCTACGAGATGAGGGGGAAGATCACCAAGGTGAAGGGCGAGGACGTCTACATCTCCCGCGCCAACCTGCCGAACGCCCAGGTCGAGGCCGTCGCCAACCAGACTCAGGTCACGCTCGACGGGAAGGAGGTTCCGATGACCGACCTGAAGCCCGGGATGGACGTTCGCACGAGCTTCCAGATCGCCGGGAACGACATCGTGGCCAAGGAGATCCACGCGAGCTCCACGCCTTCGCACTGAAGTGCCCCTGCGATTCCGCTCCGCTCTAGCGGACTCCGAAGCCAGGAGTCCGCGGAGCGGCATTCGTGGCGACGTTCGTTTGAGCGTCGCCACGGTTCGTCGTCTCGCCCCCGCCAGAGCTCTACGGACAATCGACGCGGCCTCGCCGAATGGGGAGAATTGGTCGCTCGTGCAACGATTTCGACACAGAGAGTTCAAGCCTGACGCTCCGTGAATTCAACCAGGGGTAGGAACGTATATGCTCGAGCCTGGCCCAGATGACCCGTTTCCAGGGTGGGCGCAGGGTTCCGGGGCTGACAAGGGCCAGCGGCGGAGATCCATTCACTCGAGGGGGGTCGAGATGAGCTTCCGAAGCATTGCAGGAGCGAGCTTGGGGTGTCTGTTGCTGGTCGGATGCGGAGGTAGCGGAGTGAGCGCAGAGACCGCTTCCGGGGAGGAGCCGGAGATCCCCCGCGCAAAGATCGGCTTCTTCTCGGGAGGCCTGGACCTTTACGGACCGATCGAGGTTCAGGTCGAAGAAGAGGGGCTGGAGTCCACCTCGGCGACCGATTGCGCGGAAGGTGCCATCGCGGCGTTCGAGGGGGCAGACGGCCCATACTCCTTCACGGCGGTCAGCAACCTGGGATTCCGATGGGAAGGGACCTTCGATTTCCACTCCGGCGAGTGCACGTCGATCGCGCTCGCGCTCGGCAACCTCTCGACCAATCGGACGCAGATCTTTGCTTTTGAAGCGCCGACTCCCATCCCTGTGCTCGTTTCGCTCGACGGTGGAGAGCCGCGCGAGATCTCCGCGCTGATGGACGAGGGGGAGGTATTTGGGTGGGCCAAGGTCTTGGATCCATTCTTCGACCCGCTCTATTTGGGCCTCGAGACCTGGCTCAACGATCTCGCACGAGCAGGAAAAGTGGTGGCTTTTCCTATCGACGACGATGAGGACCACGAAGCCGAGTTTCGCTGTGGAAACGGGGCATACACGTCGCGCGTAGAGCCGTCATTCCTCTCCCTTCGCTGGGCGTCGTGGGACGATTGCCTTTGATCGGCGCCGATAGTCTCGATAGTCGCTCTCCGGTGGAGTAGCGAGCGGGCGACCGACGGGAGGTCGGGCTCTGGACTCCCGTGCCCGTGGATGAGAGCCTTTCGATCGTGCGGTCGACGACAATCGAAGGGAGCCCGGGCGCGGCGCGCGGCCAGTGGAGCTCGAAGCTCGGCTTCGTGCTGGCGGCGGCGGGCTCTGCGGTGGGCCTGGGGAACATCTGGAAGTTCCCGTACATCACGGGCACGAACGGCGGCGGGCTCTTCGTGCTCGTGTACCTGCTCTGTGTCGGGCTGGTGGGGATTCCGATCCTGGCGGCCGAGGTGCTCGTTGGCAGGGCGGGCCAGCGCTCCGCGGTGGGCACGTTCCGGGGGCTGTCGCGGCCGAGAAGCCCGTGGGTCGCGCTCGGGGGACTGAGCGTCCTGATTCCGACGCTGATCCTCTCCTACTACAGCGTGGTGGCGGGCTGGTGCCTGGACTACGTGGTGGCCGCGGCCACCGGCGGGATCGGCGGCGCGGGGGTGGAAGGGCTCCCTGGCCTCTTCGACGGGCTCTACGCGAGCGCCGAGCGCAACCTGCTCTGGCACGCCGTCTTCATGGCGATCACCGCGGCGATCGTGATCGGAGGCGTGCAGGGCGGGGTGGAGCGTGCGTCACGCTTCTTGATGCCGGCGCTCTTCGTCATGCTGCTCGCGCTGCTCGTGCAGTCGGCGATGCTCCCGGGCTTCGTGGAGGGCGCTCGCTTCGTCTTCGCGCCCGATCCCAGCAAGCTCACTGCCGCAGGTGTCCTCGAGGCGCTCGGGCACGCGTTCTTCACGTTGAGCGTCGGCATGGGGGCGATGCTCACCTACGGGAGCTATCTCTCTGACGGAGAGAGCATCCCCGGCGCGGCGATCTCGATCGGCGTGCTGGACACGCTGGTGGCCCTCGGGGCCTGCTTGGTGATCTTCCCGCTCACGTTCAGCTTCGGGATGGAGCCGGCGGCGGGGCCGGGGCTCGTCTTCAAGATCCTGCCCGTGGCCTTCGCCCAGATGCCCTTCGGCGGCCTCTGGGCGACGGTCTTTTTCGTGCTCCTCTTCTTCGCGGCGCTGACCAGCGCGATCTCGCTGCTGGAGGTGCCCACCTCGTACGCCATCGACGAGTGGGGGCTCTCGCGGCGCACGGCTACGCTGGGCGCCTGCGCGCTCATCCTCGCCCTCGGAATTCCCTCGGCGCTCTCGGGTGGTGAGGGATTCTTCGGCGCGGGCCTCGCCGCCGCTACCGGCCGAAACTGGTTCGACTGGTTCGACCACGCCGCGACGAACTGGATGCTGCCGGTGAGTGGCCTCGGGCTCTCGACGTTCGTGGCATGGCGCCTGAGCGAGGAGCTGCGCCAGCCGGCGTTCGCCGCGGGCACTCGGTTTGGCAAGCAGGCGCGCATCTACCGCGTGTGGCTGCTTCTGCTTCGCTACCTCGCGCCGGTCGGGATCGTGGCCGTCTTCCTCCAGGGAATCGGCGTGATCTGATGCAGCTCGCGTCGGAGGAGAAAAGCTCCCGTCCGCCGGGAGCTTTCGCCTGCGTAGGAGTGATACTATCGTGCACTCTCGGTGCGCGGCCTTCGATTAGAAGAGGCCGCGGGTGTTGCCCTCGGCGTCGAGGTGGATGCGGCTGGCGGCGGGATCCTTGGGGAGGCCGGGCAGGGTGTTGATGCTGCCGAGGTAGGCCACCACGAAGCCGGCGCCGCGGCGCTGCTTGAGGTCGGTGACGGTGACCTTGAAGCCGCGGGGGCGGCCGCGGAGCTTGGGGTCGTCGGAGAGGCTGGCGGCGGCCTTGGCGACGATGACGGGCGTGCGGCCCATGCCTTCGGCCTCGGCACGCTGGATCGCGGTGAGGGCGGCCTTGGTGTACTCGACGCCGTCGGCGCCGTAGACCGACGTGGCGATGCGCTCGAGCTTCTCGTGGATGGTGGACTCGACGGGGTAGAGCGGCTGGAGCGCGGCCGGCTGTTTGTCGGCGGCCTTGATCACGGCCTCGGCGAGCTCGACGCCGCCCGCGCCGCCCTTGGCCCAGATGTCGGCTACGGCGAAGGGCACTTCCGTCGTCCGCGCGAAGTTGCGCAGGATCTCGAGCTCTTCGGGCGAGTCGTCGGTGAAGCGGTTGAGGGCGATGACGGGGTCGTAGCCGAAGAGCCGCGCGTTCTCGACGTGCTTCTCGAGGTTGGCGAGGCCGGCCTTCACCGCCTCGGGGTTGGGCGTGGCGTAGGAGGCGGCGCCGCCGTGGTGGCGGAGCGCCCGGATGGAGGCGAGGACGACGACGGCAGCGGGCTGGAAGCCGGCCTGGCGGCAGACCAGGTCGAAGTACTTCTCCATGCCCAGGTCGGTGGCGAAGCCGGCCTCGGTGACCACGTAGTCGGCGAGGCCGAGGGCGAGGCGAGTGGCGCGGATCGAGTTGGTGCCGTGGGCGATGTTGCCGAAGGGGCCCATGTGCACGAAGGCCGGCTGGCCCTCGAGGGTCTGCACGAGGTTCGGGTGGAGGGCGTGCTTGAGGAGCACGGCCATGGAGCCGTCGGCCTTGAGATCGGCGGCGGTGACGGCCTTGCCGTCGTAGGTGTAGCCCACGAGGATCCGGCCGAGGCGGGCCTGGAGATCGGCGAGGTCCTCGGCGAGGGCCATGATCGCCATGACCTCGGTGGCGACGGTGAGCTCGAAGCCGCCTTCGCGGGCCACGCCGTCGGCGGTGCCGCCGAGGCCGAGGACGACCTTCCGCAGGGCGCGATCGTTCACGTCGAGGGCGCGCTTGATCTCGATCCGCCGCGGGTCGAGGCCGAGGGCGTTGCCCTGATGGAGGTGGTTGTCGACGAGCGCGGCCAGGAGGTTGTTGGCCGCGGTGATCGCGTGGAAGTCTCCGGTGAAGTGGAGGTTGAGCTCCTCCATCGGCAGGACCTGGGAGCGGCCTCCGCCGGTGGCGCCGCCCTTGATGCCGAAGACGGGGCCGAGCGACGGCTCGCGGACCGCCACGGCGGCGCGCTTGCCCAGGTGGCCGAGGGCTTGGGTGAGGCCGACGGAGAGCGTGGTCTTCCCCTCGCCCGCGGGCGTCGGCGTGATCGCGGTCACGAGGATCAGCTTGCCGCGCGGGGCAGCCGGCGCCCGCAGGACCTTGGCCATGTGGGGGCCATAGGAGAAGAGGTCGTCGGCTCCGAGGCCGAGTTCGGCGGCGACGTCGGCGATGGGGCGGAGGGTGGCGCTCTGGGCGATCTCGAGGTCGGTCATGCGCCGAGATATATCAAGGCGGGTTCAGCCGTGCAGCGCCAGGACCTTGATCAGCAGCGCGCTCGCGGTGACGAGGACCGCCAGGGAACCGCCGACGGTGAGGAGCAGCGGCTTTCCGACGGAGCGCAGGGCCCGCAGGTCGACGCCGAGTCCGAGGCCTGCCATGGCGCCCAGCGTGAGGAGGCCGGAGAGCTCGCGCATGGGCGCGGCCATCGACGCGGGGATCACGCCGGCGGAGCGGAGCGCGGCGAGGGCGAGGAAGCCCACGATGAACCAGGGGACCAGCTTGCCGAGCTGGATCCGGCCCTTCGTCCCGGCGCTCCGGTCCCGAAAGATCAGGGAGAACGCGAGGACGAGGGGGCCGAGGAGGAGGACCCGCACGAGCTTGACCAGCGTGCCGACCTCGCCGCTCAAGGGGCTCACCGGGAACGCCGCGGCGAGGACCTGGGGCACGGCGTAGACGGTCATGCCCGCGAGGACGCCGTACTCGTAGTGGTCGAAGCCGAGCACCGGGGCGAGGAGGGGCAGGCCCACCACCACCGCGACGCCGAGGATGGCCGTGAAGGCGATGGCGGAGGCGACGTGATCCTTTCGGGCGCCGATCACGGGCGCGACGGCGGCGATGGCGGAGTTGCCGCAGATCGAGTTTCCGCAGGCGACGAGGAGGGCGTGCTTGGGGTGGAGGCCAAGGGCGCGGCCGATCAGCGTGCCGGAGGCGATGCCGAGGCCCACCACGGCCACGATGCCGACGGCCAGGGCTGGGCCGGCGGCGAAGAGCACGGGCAGATCGACGGAGGCGCCGAGGATGACGATGGCGACCTCGAGGATCTGCTTGGCGGTGAAGTCGATGCCCGCGTCGAAGCGCGCGGGGAGGCGGACGAAGGTCCGGACGCACATGCCGATGAGGATTGCGGCCACGAGGCCCTCTACCAGCGGGTGGCCGAGGTAGGCGGTCTCCACCTTCTGAAGGGCGAAGGACACGAGGGAGATCGCGGTGCAGAGCGCGACCCCCGGAAGCAGCCGTGCGAGGCGCGAGCTCATCGGGGCGCGCGCCGCGGTGGAGATGGACAAGTGTGCCTCCGGCCGGACGAAACGCGATCCGGCGTTGCCTTCGCCCGTTCGACGAAGACTGGACGGAAGCTAGGGATGTGGCGCAGATGCGTCCAAGGCATAATCCTCATCGGACCATGACCAATTGGAATGACACCGCGACCCTGGGAACCGTCGGTGGCGCCGAACCGAGCGGGCGGATGACTCGTCGCTTCGTGGTGACCGGACGATGAACCTCCACCTCCTCCGGCTCTTCGCCCGCGTGGCCGAGCACCGCAGCTTCTCGCGGGCCGCGGACGAGCTGCGGATCGGTCAGCCCGCCGTCTCGAAGGGCGTGAAGGAGCTGGAGGCCCAGCTCGGCGTGGCGCTCCTCGAGCGCGTTCCGGGCCGCGTGGAGCCCACCGAGGCCGGCCGCAAGCTCCTCGTCCACGCCCGCTCGATCTTCGCCTCCGAGCGGGAGGCCGAGGCGGAGCTCGCCGGGCTCGAGGGCCTCGAGGCGGGATCCCTGCGCATCGGCGCGAGCACGACCGTCGCCACGTGGCACCTGCCGCCACTGCTCGGCCGATTCCACCAGGAGTTTCCCGGCGTTTCACTCTCTCTGAAGAGCGCGAACACGGAGACGGTCGCCCGGCTCCTCCTCGACCGCGAGCTCGACTCGGCGCTGGTGGAGGGGCCGATCGATGATCCCCGCCTTCGGCAGGAGCCGTGGCGCACCGACGAGCTCGTGCTGGTCGCTTCCCCGAGCACCCGCTGGCGGGGCGCCGGCGCGCTCTCGATCCCTCGGTGCTGGAGCGTACGCTCGTGATCGTACGCGAGCCGGGCTCGGGGACCCGCGACGTGATCCTCGCTGCGCTCGGCTCCCGGGGGATCGTCCTGCGCGACACGGTCGAGGTCGACAGCACCGAGGCGATCAAGCAGGTGGTCGCGTCGGGACTCGGCGTCTCCTTCGTGTCCCGGGCGGCCGCAGCGGATCAGCTCGCCCTCGGCCGCCTGTGCGAGCTGCGCCTCGCGGGCCTCTCGATCCGCCGCCCGCTGACGCAGCTCTTCCTGGCGGGCCGGAACCCGTCACCCGCCGCGCTCGCTTTCGGCCGCATGCTCGCGGCGGGGTAGGAGGCCGACTTCAGGGCATCGGCTGGGTATGCTCCGAGACCGCCCCCAGCACACCGCCGGTGTACCCCTCCCCGATGCGACTCTCCATCGCCAGGTCGCCGAGCGAGAGGATGCCGACCAGCTTCTTGCTCCGGTCGAGGATCATCATCCTGCGGATCTGGCGTTCCTGCATGTGCCTCCCGGCGACCGTCACGTCTTCGTCCGCGAAGCAGGTGTAGATGTTCGGCGACATGAAGTCGGAGACCTTGCAGGTGGCCGGATCCTCGCCTTCGGCGATGGCGCCCACGCAGATGTCCCGGTCGGTGATGAAGCCCACCAGCTTCTCTCCGTCGCACACGGGGAGACCGCCGATGTCCATGTTCTTCATCATCCGGGCGGCCTCCTGAAGGGTCGCGTCCGGCTCGATGACCTGAACGTTGCGGGTCATGACCTCTTCGACGTTCATCGCTGCTCCTCCTCTCGGTTCATGGTGCGTCCCGTGAACGATTGGGAGGTCGCGGAGATCTGTCCACAACCGGTCGGTCATCGAGCGGACGAGCGCAGGGGCGGCGGCCGGGCCGATGGAAGCCTGGTCGCCGCTTGCTGGTGGCTCGCGCGGCGCCCAACGTGCCAGGGGAAACGACACTCGGGGGTCGAGATGGCGCAGCGGATCGACATGGTCAAGACGGCGCGGGAGCCCCTCAGGGACTTGCTCGCGGTGGAGCGGTACCTCAACAAGTCGGGGCTCGAGAAGAAGCTCCTGGACCTGGTGAAGCTCCGCGCCTCGCAGATCAACGGCTGCGCCTATTGCATCGACATGCACTCGAAGGACCTTCGGGCCGAAGGCGAGACGGAGCAGCGCCTCTACGAGCTCCAGGCCTGGAGGGAAGCGCCCTTCTATTCGAAACGGGAGCAGGCTGCTCTCGCCTGGACCGAGGCGGTCACCGAGGTCGGCTCGACGGGCGTCCCCGACGACGTCTACGAGCGCGCCCGCTCCGAGCTCTCGGAGCAGGAGCTCACGGACCTCACCCTCGCCATCGCGATGATCAACGCCTGGAACCGCCTCTCGATCGCCTTCCGCCAGGAGGTGGGCACCTACCAGCCCCCGAAGGCGAAGCGGGAGAAGCGGGAAGAGGCCGCCCCCTACACCTCCACCTCGGAGGAGCAGGAGATCATGCACTAGAGCAGCAGGCGCAGCTTGAGACCGAGCCAGGTGGCGTAGCCGATCATGGAGCGGCGGATCGTCCCGTCTTCGCCGATCACGTAGAAGGTCGGATAGACGTTCACCGCGAAGTCGCGCGCGATCCTCTCGTCGCCCAGGAGCACGGGGCCGGGGATGCCATGCTCGGCCGCGACCCGCTCGACCTCGTCGCGGCTGCGGTAGTCGAGGGCCACGGAGAGCACATCCGCACCGCCGCTCTTGGCGATCGACGCGACGTTCGGTGCGGCGGCTTTGCAGACGCCGCACCACGGCGCCCAGAAATAGAGGAGGACCTTGCGGCCCGCGAGATCGGCCAGCCGATGCGGGTTCCCCTGGAGATCCCGGAGCACGAAGTCGGGGGCGGGCCCGCCGGAGGCGACGAGGTTCCGCCCCTGCCAAGCCGTGATCGCGGCGAAGACGAGCAGGGCGAAGGCCACTTCGCCTGCCAGGCGCTTCCAGCGCGGCTTCCGTCGTACGGGGGAGGCGGGCGCTCCGCTCTTGGTCTCGGTCTCCATTTCGGCTCCTTGATATCCCGACACGAACCGAAGCGGGGAGGTTCCATCCCGGGGTGTTCGCTCTAAAGCAGGCCGGCAGGCGGACGCCGGAGCGCTGGCCTGCGCGGAAAGGGCCGGCGCGGTCGTGAAGGCGTCGGACGCAAAGAAGCCCGGCGCCAATGACTCGCCGGGCTTCTTCATCCTTGGCTCGACCGGCTTACTTCGCCGCGCTGGACTCGGCCTGCTTCACGAGCTCGACGTCGATCGTGATCGTAACGTCGTCGCCGACCATGACGCCGCCGGCCTCGAGGGCCGCGTTCCAGTTGAGGCCGAAGTCCTTGCGGTTGACCTTGGTGGTCCCGGTCGCGCCCATGCGGACGCCGCCCCAGGGATCCTTGACCTCGTTCTCGAGGCCCTCCACGACCAGGGTCACGGTCTTGGTGACGCCGTGCATGGTGAGGTCGCCTAGGACCTCCAGCTTGTTCGGGCCGGCGGCCTTGGCGCTCTTCGACTTGAACGTGAGCGAGGGGAACTTCTCGACGTCGAAGAAGTCCGCGCTCTTCAGGTGGCCGTCGCGCTTGGCGTCGCGGGTGTTGATGGTGGTCGCGTCGACCGTGGCGTCGATCGCGATCTTCTCAGGGGCGTTCTTGTCGAACTGAATGGTGCCCGAGAGCGCGGTGAACTCGCCGCGAACGTGGCTGACCATCATGTGGCGCACCTTGAACTGGGCCGTCGAGTGGGTGGGGTCGATCTGGTAGCTGGCGGCGGTGGACATGGCTGGGGCTCCAATTGCAATGGCAGCGGCGATGCTGGAAACAAACTTGGTCATGGGTGCGGATCTCCGTCGCGCTGGGCGCTCGATGGGTAGGTGGCTCCGGCGGCGTCCTTCTCGGCCCTCGGGAACCACGCAGGACGGAGAATAGGGGTTGCGCGAAAGTGCACAAGACGGCTAGGGCTGGAAGCTATGGTGCATAGAATGGAACAATACGAGGGCCCGGATCTCCTGGAGCTGTCCACCTTCCTCGCCGTCGCCTCGGCGGGCAGCCTCTCCGGCGCCGCGCGCAGCCTGGGCCTGCCGAAATCGACGATCAGCCGCCGCCTCGCGAGGCTGGAGGAGGAGCTGGGCGTCCGGCTCGTCCACCGCACCACCCGGCGCTTCTCACTCACCGAGGAAGGCCTCGCCTACCAGGAGCGCATCCGCCGGGCGTTCGACACGCTCGAGGAGGCGAACGCCGCACTCCGCGAGAGCGAAGAGACGCCCCGCGGACACCTTCGCGTAACGGCGCCCGTGGACGTCGCCCTCGCGAGCCTCGGCGAGGTGGTGGCCGATTTCACTCGGAGTTATCCGGAGACGACGGTGGAGCTCATCCTCACGGAGCGGACCGTCGACCTGATCGCCGAGGGCATCGACCTGGCGATACGCGCGTCTCCCGCCTTGCCGGACTCGTCCCTGGTCGCTCGGAAGATCGCGACGGTGTCTCTCGAGCTGGTGGCGACGCCGGCCTACCTCGACGCCCACGGGAGGCCGGCCACCGTGGAGGAGCTGGCGGAGCACCGCTTCGTCGCGCGCGCTGCCGTACACGGCCGGGCGACGCTCGAGCTCGTGGGGCCCAAGGGCCAGCGGAAGATCGAAGTGGCCGCTCCCATTGGAGCCACGGACTTCAGCTTCGTCCACAGGGCCACCTTGGCCGGCGGCGGCATCGGGACCTTGCCCGACATGGTCGCGAACGCCGATCTGAAGGCCGGGCGGCTCGAGCGTGTCCTTCCCGGCTACACGGCGGGGACCGCGGGCCTCCACGTGGTGCATCCCGGAGGCCGCCTGCTGCCGGCGAAGGTCCGGGCGTTCCGCGACCTCCTCGTCGAGCGGTTCGCCTCGACCTGCTAGCGGTCATTGGCGCATGGGCAACGGGCTCGCGGCCGATTCGATGGCCGCGGGGATGGGCAGTCCCGCGCATCTGATACAGTCCTTCGGCTTTCGAGACCCGAAGGAGCAACGATGTCTGGCCGGTTTCCCGTCTTGCGTCCCGCCCTCTGTTCGATCCTCCTCCTGGCTGCGGCTGCCTGCAGCAAGTCCGAGGAGAAGTCCGGCTGCGATCCCGCCTGCAGCGCTGGCGAAGTCTGCGACCGCGGCGAGTGCGTCCCGGTGGACTCCCACTGCGATCCGGCCTGTGCCGAGGGGGAGATCTGTGATGCGGGTCAGTGCAAGCCCGCCTCCGAGTGCGTGCCCGCCTGTGCCGTAGACGAGGTCTGCGACGGTGGGCTGTGCATCCACGTGCATCCCGGCGAATGCGAGCCCGCCTGCGCCGCGGGAGAGAGCTGCGTCGAGGGCGTCTGCGTGCCCGACGGCGACTGCCACCCGGCCTGCGCCGAAGGGGAGACCTGCGTCGACGGGACCTGCAAGCCCGAGCCGAAGGATCCGTTCTCCGAGGGGCCCTACGGCTCCGGGGTGAAGGAGATCGCCGCGGACTTCACCGTCGAGACCCTCGACGGCCCCTGGAACCTGCGGGCGAACTGGACCGGCGAAGACAACCTCGTCTTCCTCTTCCTCCAGGCGGCGAACACCTACAGCAAAGGCCTCTGGAACCCGAGCGACGCGGACGTTAGGAAGCTCCTCGTCTCCTCGCCGCCCAACGTGCACTATTTCTTCGCCTCCTACGACGCTTCGGCCGAGAGCGACGTCGCCGCGAAGAAGGCGAAGATGGACGCGGTGCTCGCGGCGCTCACCGAGGAGCAGGCGCAGCAGTGGGTGGGCCGGCTCCACTACATCAAGACGCGCGCGTCGAACGTCGATGGAAGCCTCGGCGCCGCGATGACGGAGCAGCGTGCGTTCGCGATCGCGGTCGACAGCCGTCAGCGCTGGCGCGAGGTGGGCCTCCTCCAGAACCCGGGCACTGGCGCGATCGCCGTCCAGTTCCTGGGCAAGGAGGCCGAGGGCTTCAACTATGAGCGCCGGGTCGAGGATCAGCGCGACGCGCTCCAGGCCAGGCAGGTGCCGATCTTCGCCAACCAGCGCCACGAAGGCGGCTGGGGCGACGGCTATTACTCGGTGAAGAGCGTGCAGCTCCCCTCGGCCGAGGAAATGGCCGGCTACGACTCGATGGCGATCTGGATGTACACCGCGTGCCCCGGCCACCAGCAGGGCAAGGACGCCGGCTGCAACGAGTGGGACTACCTCGCCCACCTCTTCCTCTGTGAGAACGACGATCCCGACACCTGCACCGTGGAGCTCGCCCGCTACGTGACCTCCTATGGCCGCGAGGGCGAGTGGCTCACCGACGTCTCGGGCCTCCTCCCGCTCCTCGCCGAAGGCGGGACCAAGAAGATCGCGTACGCAGGCGCGAACGGCTACGACATGGACGCGCGGATCCTCCTCTGGAACGCGGGCAAGCCCATGAGGCCCACCCGCGCCGTGCCGCTGTGGGGCGCGCCCCGGGCCGCCGAGCCCTTCGGCTCCGACTTCAACGACGGCCGCCACGCGCCGATCACGTTCACCGTGGACGATCGGAGCGCCGCCCATGTCGAGCTCTACACCGTGATCACCGGCCACGGCTTCGGCGCCGTGAAGGAGAACTGCGCGGAGTTCTGCAACCACCAGCACGAGTTCACGGTGAACACCGGTCGTCACATGAAGGAGCACAAGATCGCCGGCTCCGCGTTGGGCTGCCACGACCAGGTCTCGGACGGAGTCGTCCCCAACCAGTTCGGCACCTGGCCGTACGGCCGCGGCGGCTGGTGCCCGGGCCTCGACGTGAAGCCGTGGACGGCCGACGTCACCGCGGATCTCGTCTCGGGCGAGAACACGATCTCGTACCGCGGGCTCTTCAAGAACGCCGACTACGTTCCCGTTCTCGACCCCAGGGGCGACTACATGCCCGAGCTTCGACTGGCGACCTGGCTGGTCTTCTACGAGGCGAAGTAGAGCCCTTCGCCCGCCAGGCCCTTGCCCCCACGCCCAGCCGCCCCAAACTTTCGGGGCCTGGCGCGTTGGGGGTAGGGAATGACCGCGATCGCGGGAAAGCGAGCTCTCATCACCGGGGCGGCGCGGGGCATGGGCCTCGGCATGGCCCAGCGCTTCGCCGCCCGCGGGGCCGAGGTCGTCCTCGTGGATCTCGACGAGGAGCGGCTGCGGACCGCGGAGGCCGAGCTTCGCCACGCGGGCCATTCGGTCCACGCGTTCCCGTGCAACCTGGCCAGGCGCGAGGCCATCGAGGACCTGCGGCGCGACGTGCTGGTGCGGGTAGGGCCGATCGACATCCTCGTGAACAACGCCGGGGTCGTCACCGGCGGAAGCTACGAATCGATCGCCGCGGCCCGCGACCAGGCCATGCTCGACGTCAACGTCGCGTCCGTGCACTGGATGACCAAGGCCTTCCTCCCCGATCTGATCCAGAGCCGCGGGGGTCACCTGGTGCAGATGGCGAGCGCCGCGGGCCTGTTGGGCGTCCCGGGACAGGCGCTCTACTGCGCCACCAAGTGGTTCGTGATCGGGCTCTCCGAGGCGCTGAGGGCCGAGTGGCTCGAGCAGGGCCATGATCGCATCCACCTCACCATCGCGTGTCCCGGCTACGTGGACACCGGGATGTTCGAGGGGGTCCACGCGCCTCGGCTGATGCCGATGCTCCACGCGGATCGCCTGGCCGAGAACATCGTCGACGCGGTGGAGGAGAACCGCCTCTACGTCCTCGAGCCGGCCCTCGTGAAGCTGACGCCGCTCCTCCACGCGGCGCTGCCCAGGGGCATCTTCGATCGGGTGGCGGACGCCCTGGGGATCTACGGCTCGATGCGCAGCTGGACGGGCCGAAGCGCAGATGAGGTTGCGAGAGGGGCTCCCGGGAGGAAATAAGGGGGTTGGCGTCTCGAGCGCCTTCCTTCGCTTTCCCCGGGGACCTCGGGGCAGCGCTGAAACGAAAGCCATCTCGATGTCCATCGTACTCCCGCGCAAGCGCTCGCTCGCCCTCCTGCCCGCCCTCGTCGTCGCCGCCCCGATGTTGGCCTCCGCCAATGGCGCCCACACGGATCCCACCGCGGGCGTGGCGATCGCGGTCGCCGCCATCCTCGTCGCGGCAATGCTCGGGGGCCACGTCGCCACCCGCCTCGGGCAGCCCGCCGTGCTCGGCGAGCTCCTGGCGGGCGTCGTCATCGGCAACCTGGGCCTGGTCGGGCTGGATCTCTTCGCGGGGATCGCCACCGATCCCCACATCGACCTCCTCGCCAACCTCGGCGTCCTCCTCCTCCTCTTCGAGGTCGGTCTGGAGTCGTCGGTGGCCGAGATGGCGAAGGTCGGCGTCTCCTCCTTCGTGGTGGCCATCCTCGGCGTGGTCGCGCCGCTCCTCCTGGGCTGGGGCGTGGGCGCCTGGCTCCTCCCCGACGAGGGCCTCTACGCCCACCTCTTCCTGGGCGCGACCCTGAGCGCGACCAGCGTGGGCATCACAGCCCGCGTGCTCCAGGACCTCGGCCGCTCCCAGACCGGAGAGGCGAGGGTGATCCTCGGCGCCGCGGTGATCGACGACGTCCTCGGCCTGATCCTCCTCGCGGGCGTGGTCGGCCTCATCGCCGCGGCCGATCAGGGCGGCTCGATCTCCTGGCTCGACATGGGCTGGATCCTGGTCAAGGCGGTCGGCTTCCTCGGCGGCGCGCTCCTCCTCGGCACCCGCCTCTCCCCGGGCGTCTTCCGGCTGGCCTCGCGCCTTCGGAGCCACGGCGCGCTCCTCCTCGTGGGGCTCTCGATCTGCTTCGTCTTCTCCTGGGCGGCGCATTTCATCGGGCTGGCGCCCATCGTCGGCGCCTTCGCCGCGGGCCTCGTCCTCGAGGAGGTGCAGTTCGAGCCCTTCGTCGCCCGCGGCGAGCCGACCCTCGGCAGGCTGGTCTCGCCCATCGCGGGCCTGCTGGTGCCGATCTTCTTCGTGGTGATGGGGATGCGCACCGACCTGCGCTCGTTCGCGATGCCGGGCGTGCTCTTCCTCGCGGTCGCGCTCATCGTCGCTGGTGTCGTGGGCAAGCTCGTCGCCGCGGCGGGCGTGATGGGCAAGGGGATGGACGCGCTCTCGGTGGGGATCGGGATGATTCCCCGCGGCGAGGTGGGCCTCATCTTCGCCAACATCGGCCTGGGCCTCACCATCGGCGGCCATCGGGTCGTCGATCCGGCGATCTTCTCCGCGATCGTCGTCGTGGTGATGGTGACCACCCTGATCACCCCGCCGGCGCTCAAGTGGAGCATGGAGCGCCGGGAGCGCCGCGCGAGCCGGGCCATGAAGGCCGCATAGGCGAGAAGCGCCGCACGCAAGAGACGGGGCTCCGGACGCGCCGCCAAGGCCCCCGATCCGCCAGCCGCGGCCGGCGAATGGTTCCGGCAGAATTTTGTTCTCTGCTCGACGCTTCGCGAGGTGGCTGCGTAGGATGGCGTCGCCCGGGGCTCGGCAACGGCCGGATGCCCGAGGGCAGGAGCAACGAATGTCGAGCTTCGCGATGAAGAGCGAGAACGAGAAGTTCTGCACCGAGTGTGCGGCCGTGATCCGCAAGGCCGCCGAGATCTGCCCCAAGTGCGGCGTTCGCCAGTTCGGTGCGCCCGGCGGGCTCGGAGCCGTCGCGCCGAACGGAAAGAGCCGGTTGGCCGCTGCGCTCCTCGCCATCTTCCTGGGAGGGTTCGGCGCCCACAGGTTCTACCTGGGCCAGACCGGGCTCGGCGTGGTCTACCTGCTCTTCTTCTGGACCTTCATTCCCACGGTCGTTGCCTTCATCGATTTCATCGTCCTCATCACGATGACCGACGATGCATTCGCAGCCAAATACGGCTCGGCGACCTGAGGCAATCGCAGGGCGAGCGGCGCTCGAGGTCGTCAAGCGTCCCGGAGAGACAGACGCGGCCGGGGTAGAGCACCTCGGCCGCGTCGTTTTTGTTCGCTCCTCGCTACCAGACGATGCAGCGCTTGGCTGGCGCCATCGGGCTTCCGGTCTGGCAGGAGAAGGCCTCCTGGAAGGCGGGCACGTTGGAGACCGAGCCGATCACGCGGTACTGCGGCGGGGAGTGGGGGTCGACCGTCACGAGCATCCGCGCGTACTCGTCGCGGCGGTTGGCGCACCACGACTGGGCGAAGGAGAGGAAGAACTGCTGCCCCTCCGTGAACCCGCCGTCCTTCGGCGCGTTGGCCTCGGGGACCCTCTTGGCGAAGGCGTTCCAGGCGGTCTGCAGGCCGCCGATGTCGGCGATGTTCTCACCCAGCGTGAGGTTCCCGTTCAGGTGCTCGCCGAGGACGGTGTAGCCCGCGTACTGCTCCACGACGCACTGGGCCTTCTCGGTGTAGGCCGCCGACACGGCCGGCGTCCACCAGTCGCGGAGGTTGCCGTCGGCGTCGAAGAGCCGGCCCTTGTCGTCGAAGCCGTGGGTGAGCTCGTGCCCCATCACCATGCCGATGGCGCCGGCGTTGGCCGCCGTGGAGGCGTTGGGCGCGAAGAACGGCGACTGCAGGATCCCGGCGGGGAAGACCATCTCGTTCATCAGCGCGTTGTAGTAGGCGTTCACCGTGGGTGGAGACATGTACCACTCGGTGCGATCCAGCGGCCGGCCGATCTTGTGGAGGTCGCGCTCGGACTCGAAGCGCGCCGCCGCGAGGCGGTTCTCCAGGTAGGAGGTCTTCACCACCTTGAGCTTGTCGTAGCTGCGCCACTTCTCGGGGTAGCCGATCTTGTTCTCGATCTTCTTCAGCTTCTCGAGGGCCTGTTCGCGGGTGGGCTCGTCCATCCACTCGAGGCCCTCCAGGGTGGAGTGGAATGCGCCCTCGATCCCGCCGACGAGGTCCTTGGCCACGGCCTTGCCCTGCTCGCCGAAGGTCTCGGCCACGTAGGGCCTGGCGAGCGCCTCGCCGAGGGCGCCGTCGACCGCCGCGACGCAGCGCTTCCACCTGGGGAGGATCTTCTCCTCGCCGGTGAGCTGCGAGGAACGGAAGGCGAAGTCCTCCTGGACGAAGGCCTCGGGCAGGGCCGGCGCCGAGGAGTTGACCAGCTGCCAGCGCATGTAGGTCTTCAGGTCCGCGAGGCCGCGGGTGCCGAGCACCTGGTCGAAGCCCGCGAAGAACTCCGGCACGGCGACGTTGATCTTCTCGATGCCCGGGTGTCCCAGGCCCTTGAAGTAGGCGTTCCAGTCGAAGCGCGGCGCGGCCTTCTCCAGGCCCTTGCGCTCGAGGCGGTGGTAGACCTTGTAGGGATCGCGCCGCTCGGTGCGGGGCATCGACGCCTCGGCGAGGGCGGTCTCGATCTCCATCACCGTCCGCGCGCTGGCGGCGGCGGCGTCGGCGGGGGCGCCGGCGAGCTCCATCATCCTCGCCACGTGGATCATGTAGGCCATGCGGATCGCCTGGGAGCGCTCGTCGTTCCGCAGGTAGTAATCGCGGTCGGGAGGCCGAGGCCGCCCTGGTCCGCGCCGCCGATCACCTGCTTCGCGTCGCGGAAATCCTGCTCGGAGCCGAAGCCGAAGAAGACGTTGACGCCGGAGAGCTGGAGGCGCGCCACCTCGGCGGCGAGCTGCTCGGCGCTGCCGACCGCGTCGATCCGGGCGAGCTCCTCGGTGAGCGTCTCCATCGACGCGAGCGGAGCCTTCTCCTCGTCCATGCAGGTGGACCAGAAGGCGCCGAGCTTCTCTCCATAGGGCGTCTGCAGCCGGCCCGCCGCGGCGTCCTCGAGGATGCGGCGGAGCAGGAGCTCGTTGCGCGCCTGGATCTCCGAGAAGCTCCGGTACCAGGCCGGACGGTCGGCGGGGATCGCCGTGGCCGCCATCCATCCGCCGCAGGCGTACTGGTAGAAGTCGTTGCAGGGGTCTGCGGCGCGGTCGAGGGCGGCCTCGTCGACCTCCATTGGGGGCGGGCGGGGCGCGGAGGCCTCCTCCTCGGAGAGGACGGAGGCAGGCCGGGGTTCGGCGCTCTTGCAGGAGGCGAGCGCGAGGCAGGCGAGGACGGCGAGCGGAGTCTTACGCATGGGGCGGCAGGCTACTACACGCGCGCGCGCCCGGAGCCAGCTTCGAACCGAGGAGAGTTCGTGAAGCGAACTCGCGCTCCGTCTAGTTTCCGGCGACGTCGCCCTCGCCGGGCCGAGGTGCGGGAGCTCCGTCGTCCTTCGCGGGCGCATCCGCCTCCGGAGCGACGGCCGTCTCCGTGGGCTCCGCGTCGCGGTCGGCGGGCGCTCGACCGTACCGCTGGAAATACGCGACCAGCTCGTGGTGCTCGGCGATCGAAGGCGTCGGCAGCGGCGCCATCACCCGCGAGATCATCCGGCCGCGCATCTCCTCCACCACCGCCGGCCACTCCTCCGGGGTGTGCAAGCTCGGCAACGGCACCGCGTGGCAGCTCCGGCAGTAGCGCGCCGCGAGCTCCGCCCCGCGTCCGTCCGGATCCGGCAGGTCCGCGCGCGTGGTGCCCTGCGGCATGGCGCGTCCGGCCTCCGGCCCCGGCTGCAGGCCCATCAGCGCGATGAGCGCGGACAAGCCGAGGAGCAGCATGGCGCCGAGCCCGATCAGGAGAAGCTTTCCCCGCATCCGCGATACCTCCGGCGCTCTCTCTATCCCCGACCGTCGGCGACGAAAAGCCCGTTGCGCGATCCAATCAGGCGGGCGGCCGACGGAGGACGAATTTGTGGTCGGACGAACCCCCGCCGCTACAATGCCGCCGTGCGCAAGATCCTTCGTTCGTCGCTATTTGCCCTCGCCGCCGCGCTGACCCTCTCCGGCTGCGGGATCCAGTCCATTCCCCAGGCCGAGAACCAGGTGGACGCCGCCTGGGCCGAGGTCCAGAACCAGTACCAGCGCCGGGCCGACCTGGTCCCGAACCTGGTGAACGTGGTGAAGGGCTACGCCGCTCACGAGCGCGAGACCTTCGAGGCCGTGACCGCCGCCCGCTCCCAGGCCACCCAGATCACCCTGCGGGTGGACGAGCTCACGCCCGAGAAGCTCCAGGCTTTCGAGAAGGCCCAGGCGCAGCTCAAGGGGGCCCTCGGCAGGCTGCTCGCGGTGGCCGAGCGCTACCCCGATCTCAAGGCCAACGAGAACTTCCGCGACCTGCAGGTGCAGCTCGAGGGCACCGAGAACCGGATCGCGATCGCGCGGCGGCGCTACATCGACTCGGTGCAGCACTTCAACAACCAGATCACCGTGCCGCCCACGAGCTTCACCAACTCGATTTTCTATCACAAGGAGCGGAAGGCCCAGTTCACGGCCACGACCGAAGGGGCCGAGAAGGCGCCGGAGGTCCGCTTTTGATCGCGGCGCTCGCGGGCGCGCTGGTCCTCGCGCTTCTGCCGGTACCGCCCCTCTCCGGGCCCGTCGTCGATCGCGCCGGCGCTCTCAGCCAGCCGGAGCGGGCGCGGCTGGAAGAGCTGGCAAAGGGCGCCCGGGCGACCAAGGGCGGAGAGGGTCCCCAGCTTGCTTTCCTGATCGTGAAAAGCCTCGAGGGCGAGCCCATCGAGAGCTACTCGATCCGCGTGGCGGAGCAGTGGAGGCTCGGCTCGAAGCAGGCGAGCAACGGTCTGCTCTTCGTGGTCAGCCTCGACGATCGCGAGGTGCGGATCGAGGTCGGCGGCGGGATCGAGGGCGAGCTCACCGACGCCCAGGCCGGGCGCATCATCCGTGAGACGATCGTTCCCGCGTTCCGCCAGGGCGCCTACGGCGCGGGCCTGCGCGCCGGCGCCGCACGTGCCCTCGGGCACCTGGGGATCGATTCCCCGGGCGCCGCGCCCCGGGAGGCGGGCAGGGAGGCTTCTCCCCTCGAAGCCTTCATCGTCATCGCGCTGATCGTGGTGATCGCGATCTTCGGGAGGCGCCTGGGGATCCCCATGGGCCGCGGCGGCTTCGGGGGCAGGGGGGGCGGAGGCGGCTACCGCGGGGGCGGTGGCGGCTTCTCGGGAGGCGGCGCCTCCGGAAAGTGGTAGGGCCTTCCAGCCCAACAGGACGGCGGCTGGAGAGAGCCCGCAGCGCTTGACCGGGCCGCTCCACTCCCGTACCGCGGTGGGACCCGAGACGACGATCGTTCAGGCCGCATGGAGGCGGCCGGCGACGTCGAGAACGAAAGGAAACGATCGATGCCGAACTCGAAGCACCGACTCCGCAAGGCCGCCCTCGCCGGTGCCGCGGGGGTTCTCGTGGCCTCGGCCCCCGCCTTCGCGGACGAGGGGATGTGGACCTACGACAACTTCCCCGCCGCCAAGGTGAAGGAGAAGTACGGCTTCGAGCCCGGCCAGGACTGGCTCGACCACGTTCGCCTCTCGTCGGCCCGCCTCGCCGGCGGCTGCTCCGCGAGCTTCGTCTCCGCGAACGGCCTGGTCCTCACCAACCACCACTGCGTGCACAGCTGCGTGCAGCAGCTCTCCTCCGCCAAGCACGACTACGTGCAGCAGGGCTTCCTCGCCCGCACCAAGGCCGAGGAGCGCGTCTGCCCGGCGATGGAGCTGAACCAGCTCGTCTCGATCACCGACGTCACCGCCGAGATCGCCGACGCAACCAACGGCCTCGAGGGCAAGGCCTACAGCGAGGCGCTGAACGGGGCGATGTCCGGCCTCGAGAAGAGCTGCGCCTCGGGGAGCGACGTCCGCTGCGACGTGGTCACGCTCTACAGCGGCGGGCGCTATCACCTCTACAAGTACCGCCGCTTCCAGGACGTGCGCCTGGTCTGGGCGCCGGAGCTCTCCACCGCCTTCTTCGGTGGCGACCCGGACAACTTCATGTTCCCCCGCTTCAACCTCGACGCGGCCTTCGTGCGCGCCTACGAGAACGGGAAGCCCGCGCAGCTCGATCATTTCCTCCGCTGGTCCGAGGAAGGGGCGAAGGCGGGTGACCTCTCCTTCACCTCCGGCCATCCGGGCCGCACCGATCGGCAGCTCACCATCGCCGAGCTCGAGGTGCAGCGGGACGTCCTCCTTCCCCGCCGCCTGATCTACCTCTCCGAGCTCCGCGGCATGCTCACCGAGTTCCGGAACCGTGGCCCCGAGCAGAAGCGCACCGCCAATGGTCTGCTCTTCTACGTGGAGAACAGCACCAAGGCTCTCGGCGGGATGCGGAACGCCCTCGTGGAGAAGGACTTCTTCGCCTCCAAGGTCGCCGACGAGCAGAAGCTCCGCGCCTGGGTCGCGGAGGATCCGACCCGCGCCGCGACGTACGGAGCCGCCTGGGATCGGATGGCCGGCGCCCAGCGTGAGTTCCGCGCGTCGATGAACGAGTACTACTTCGTCGAGGGCGGCAACCGGAGCCCGTGGGGCTTCCAGGGCGACTTCTTCGGCTTCGCCCGCACCCTGGTCCGCGCCGCCGAGGAGAAGCCGAAGGCGAGCAACAAGCGCCTGCGCGAGTACAACGACGCCAACCTCCCCGCCATCGAGGCGCGGCTCTTCAGCGGCGCTCCCTTCTACCCCGAGCTCGACGAGGCGCTGCTGACCTTCAGCCTCACCAAGCTGCGGGAGGCCCTCGGCACCGACCATCCGTTCGTGAAGAACCTGCTCGGCAAGGAGTCCCCCGAGACCGTGGCGCGCAAGGCCGTCCGCGGCTCGAAGCTGGGCACCGTCGGGGCCCGCCGGGCCCTCTACGAGGGTGGCGCCAAGGCGATCGCCGCCTCCAACGATCCGATGATCGTCCTCGCTCGCCGGATCGACGCCGACGCACGGGCGATCCGCACCCGCTACGAGGAGAAGGTCGACGGTCCCCAGCGCGTGAACGGCGGCCTCATCGCGAAGGCGAAGTTCGAGGCCTACGGGACGAGCGTCTACCCTGACGCGACCTTCACCCTGCGCCTCTCCTACGGCGCGGTGGAAGGCTGGGAGCAGGACGGAAAGGCCGTCGCCCCGATCACCGAGCTCGGTGGCGCCTTCGAGCGCGCCACCGGCGAAGACCCCTACGCGCTTCCGCCGAGCTGGCTGAAGGCAAAGGGGAAGCTCGCCCTCGCGACGCCGATGAACTTCGTCAGCACCAACGACATCGTCGGTGGCAACTCGGGCTCTCCGGTGGTGAACCGCAACGGCGAGGTCATCGGCCTGATCTTCGACGGCAACCTCCCGTCGCTCGGCGGTGACTACGGCTTCGATCCTGCGGTCAACCGCGCGGTCGCGGTCCATAGCCAGGCGATCATCGAGTCGCTGCGGACGATCTACGGCGCAAGCTCCCTGGTGGACGAGCTCCTCCCGGTGAACACCGCCAACGGCCGCTGAGGAAGCTCCGTTTGCCGGACAACGCCTCGATCCCCGAGGCGATTTGGGCCCCTGCCGAGCGGCCGGGGCCCGCTCCCCCTGTCAGCCCCCACCCCCGCGTTCCGGGGGCTGATTCGGGAGCGAGCGGGTACACACCCTTTGGTTCGGAGGTTTCCCATGCTCCGATCCAAGGCCACCCCCGAATCCCCTCCGATGTTCGCGAGCGAGCTCCTCGACGGCTTCTCGCGAACACCGTTCTTCGTCGTCGCGATTCTCTTCGTCCCGATCGTTCTCGGGATGGTGGCGATGGGGATCCACGTGGGCGGGGTCGGACCGCTCGGGGCGGTCGGGCTCTTCTTCGGGGGCCTGGTCACCTGGACGCTCACCGAGTATTGGCTGCACCGGACGCTCTTCCACTGGGAGCCCGAGGCCTCATGGGGACCGCGGTTCCACTTCCTCCTCCACGGCGTTCACCATCATTGGCCGAAGGATCGCCTCCGGCTGGTGATGCCCCCGACCGTGAACCTCCCGCTCACCGTCCTCTTCGGCTCGTTATTCTGGCTGGTGCTCGGGCCCCGGGTCTGGTTCTTCCACGCGGGCTTCTCGCTCGGCTACATGACCTACGACCTGATGCACTACTACCTGCATCACGGCCATCCGAAGGCCCACCTGCTCCGCAAGCTCCAGGGCCATCACATGAGCCACCACTTCAACAAGGCTTATAAAGACAAGCGCTTCGGAGTCTCGAGCCCGATCTGGGATTGGGTGTTCCACACCAACTCGCCCGCTCAGCCGTAGCGCGAGCGTGTTAGGGAGCCGGCACTCCACAGAGGCCGGTTCCTTCGCGTTCTCTCGTCTCGCTTTCAGCCGGAGTCCGCGGCGCCGACCTGACTGGCCACGATCTCCAGCAGGCTGTCGAGGTCGAAGGGCTTGCCCAGCCAGCCGTTCGCGCCAATCTCGTTCGCGCTCCGGTGCGCGTTGTCGGCAGCCGTGACGATCACGATCGGCGCCTCGTGGTCGTGGGCCTCGCGGAACCGCTTCGCGAACTCGGCCCCGTCCATCACCGGCATCTTCATGTCCAGGAGGATCAGGTCGGGCATGACCTTCTCGACCGCGTCGAGGGCGCGGACTCCGTTCGTCGACGTGTCGACGCGATAGCCCTCGAGATCCAGGGTCTCGGCCATCAGCGAGAGCAGGTCGGGATCGTCATCGACGATCAGCACCCTTGGCGCCGAGTTCATCGCCCTCTCCGAGTGGGATCCGGAACTGGAAGGTGCTTCCCTTTCCCTCCCGGCTGTCGAACCACATCCGACCCCCATGCTGGCGCACGATCTCGCTCGAGATGTAGAGGCCTACGCCCATGCCTCCGTAATCATAAGGCGTATCCGTGTGCGCCCGGTAGAAGGGCTGGAAGATCCGATCCTGCTTGTCCGCGGGAATTCCCACGCCGAAGTCGCGCACCTTCACCTGTGCCGAGCCATCCGCCGGCGCGACCGAGACCTCCACCGGCTCTCCGGACGGTGAGTATCGGAGGGCGTTGTCCAACAAGCTTCGCACCACGTAGCCGATCCGCTCGTGGTCCGCGAAGATCGAGATGGGCGCTTCCTCCGCCTCCAGATCGATCGTTCGGTCGGGCTGCTTGCGGGCCACGCGCTCGACCGTCTTCGTCACCAGCTTCACGAGGTCGAAGCGCTTGGGGAGCAGCCGCAGGCCGCCCGCCTGGAGCTGCGAGATGCCGAGGAGATCCTGGACGATCCGGGCGATGCGATCGGAACCCCGGTCGATGGCCTCCAGCCTCGAGAGCTGGGCCGGGGGCGAGCCCTCCGCTCCCCTCAGCGCGAGCTGGGCATAGCCCTTCATGATCGCCACCGGCGTCTTCAGCTCGTGGGCCGCTACGCGGATGAACTGATCCTTCATCCGATCGAACGCCACCGACTCGGTGATGTCCGTCATCACCGCCACGGCGCCGAGGATCTCGCCGTTGGCGCTGTGGATCGGCGCGGAGCTGATCCGCACGTACTTCTGCGTGCCGGTGTTCCGGAGGACGATCTTCATCGCCTGGTTGGTGACGGGCTCGCCCTTGAGCGAGCGGCACGGTGGGAGATCCTCGACGGCGATCGGCTCGTCCGACATGTCGAGCATCTCTGCGAAGGCGTCGTATTCGGAGCAGGGCCGGAGCAGGTCATCGGCGCGCTCCAGCTCGAAGAGGCGCCTCGCGCCCTCGTTGGCGAACGTGACCTGCTCGCCGGGGTCGATCACCCAGACTCCGTCGACGATCGAGGCCAGCACGGCCTCCCACTCCGCGGCGCGCTGCCAGGCGCTCTGGGTGAGAGCCCGCTGCTCTCGCAGGAGCTGCTCCCGCTCCTCCCTCCCGCGCCAGCCCTGGATCGCCGCGCTGAGGATGCTGCCTGCCGCCTGAAGGGCGTCCCTCTCCTCATCCGTCCAGCGGCGGGGGGTGAAGCACTCGTCGAAGCCGATGAAGCCCCACCAGCTCCCCTCCACCAGGAGCGGAACGAAGAGGAAGCTCTGGATCCCCTGGGGCTCGGCGAATTCCACCTCGGCGTCGGTGAAGTTCTCGAGGTGGGTCTCGTAGACCTTGCCGCGGGAGAGGGTGTCGGCCCATGGCTGCAGCCCCATCTCCTCGTAGTCCATGTGCTGCATCACCGGGTTCTCGAGCTGCGGCGTGATCCCCTCTGCCACCCACTCGAAGAGCTGGCTGGTGGCCAGCTCGCCGTCCCGCGTCAGCTCGTTCTCGAAGACGTAGACCCGGCTCACGTCCGCGGCCTCGCCCAGCCGCTCGAGGACCTCGTCGATCCGCTCGGCCAACGAGGCGCTCGTGAGGAAGGACTCGGCGGCGAAGCGCACGGCGGAGAGGATGTCGCTCGCCCGCAGGCGGCTCTTCCGCTCGGCCGTCTCCCGGCCCTCGGTATGTTCCGCTGAGGTGTCCGTCGGCTCCAAAGGCTCGATGACTCCCTGCGCCCGGTTCGATCCCCTTGGGAGGATGCTCGTCGGACGCCTTCGACTTGCCGCGATCCGCCCGTGCGTACGGCGCGGCCAGACCGGCCTGCCGTGTTAGTTTGGCCATCCCGGCCTCGAGCTGGCCGGGTGAAAGGTCCCCGCCATGGCTCTGTCGGCCTCTCTCGTCACGGAACTCTCTCGACTCGCCCACCTGGTCGCCGAGCTCGACCTGAGCCGGCCCGAGGAGGCCGTCCGCGCACTGGACGAGGCGCTCCCTACGGGGAGGCGCCGCGATTTCGAGACCATGCTCATCGAGGCCCATGGAGAAGGGACCCTCACCCCCAGGCAGGGCACCCCGGAAGGGGTGTGGTTCGGGCGGGTCGCCAAGCCCTCCGTCGAGACCTCCGAGATGAGCATCGACGCGGTAGACATGGAGGGCGAGGCCACGCCCCACACCCACCCGCGGGGCGAGGTGAGCTTCTGCGTCGCGCGGGAGGGCGCGCCGCTCTTCGACGGGCACTCGCCAGGATGGGTCGTCCTGCCGCCGGGCAGCCACCACACGCCGACCGTGGTCGGCGGGCGGATGCTCATCGTCTACTTCCTCCCGGGCGGCGCGGTCGAGTGGGGGCCCAAGGCCTAGGCCTCGGAGTCAGTCAGTGCGCCGCCGACTGCATCGGTCGACGACCGAGCCGGCCATCGCTAGACTGCGCCCGAAGAGCCGCGGAAAAGAGCCGTAAAGCGTGGACCACCTCCCCCTCGAAAAGCTTCGCTCCATGGAGTCCGGCGGTCCGTTGGATCGCCTGGCCCGCCTCGTGGTCGACGAGGACCTCGCCACCCCTGTCGGTCGGCTGATCGACTCGCGCTTCATCGCGGGCGTGGTGCGGACCGGGCTGCGGGCGTGGATCGACTCGGACGCCGCGGAGGGCTGGATCCTCTCGCGGGTGAAGGAGCTGGAGGCCTGGCTCGCCGAACGCGACGCGTCGGTGGGGGAGCTCGTGCCGCAGGAGATCCAGGACGCGTGCCTGGAGCTCGCCAGCCGGAGGTACACACCCAACCGCGGGCTCACCCTCTTCCTCCTCGACCGCGAGCCGATCCGGCTGCTCCTGCGGAACCTCCTCATGGACGAGCTCCTTGCCTTCGGCCGGAAGATGCGGGCGCCGGTGGTGGAGAACCCGCTCACCAAGGGCCTCGGCAGCCTGGGCCGGGCGGCCAAGGAGCGCGCGCGCACCAGCGGCGGCGCTTTCGCTGCCCTCGCAGGCGACGTGGTCGGCGCCGTCTCGAGCGAGCTCGAGCGCCAGCTCGATCGCAAGGCCGCCGAGTTCGCGGACGCCGCCCTCTCTCGCGTGCTGCAGCGTCTCGCCGACCTCCTCTGCGACCCCGCGCGCGCCGCCGAGCAGGCCGCCCTGCGTCGGGCCCTGGTGGAGGGGATCTTCGACCTCGAGGCGTCCGAGGTCGGCGAGGAGCTTTCCCGAAGCGAGCCCGAGGTCGCGTCCGAGATCATCCGCCGCGGCCTCGCAACCTGGCTCAAGCGCGACGAGTCGGCCGACCACCTGGCCGAGATGCTCGAGGCCATCTTCAAGCCCGACGCCCACCTCCCGCTGCGCGACGTCCTCGACCTCCTCGGCCTCGTCGACAGCTACGTCGAGCTCGCCCACCACACGATCCTGCGCCGGCTGCGCAGCCTCGTCGATTCGCCGGCCTTCGAGATCTGGCTAAGCGATCTGCTCGCCTGAACTGCGGCATCCGGCCGGAAGTCACAGGCCCGGATTTGGCGAGGGGGCCTGCCCGGTCGGCGCGGCCCAGCTCCGTCGCCGCACTCGCGGCCGCGCCGAAGGTCTTCAGCGCGCGGTGAGGCGCTTCTTCAGGTCGATGGGCGTGGCGATCTTGCCGAGGCCGAGCTGGCCGGTGACGCCCACGTCCGCGGGCTTGCCGGAGATGAGCGAGAGGACGGCGCTGCTGGCGCCGGCGAGGCTCACGCCGACGGGGATCTCGATGCGGCGGCGCTCGCCGGGGTTCACCAGGGCGCCCTGCGCCTTGCCGCCGCCCACCTTGCTGCCGCCGAGCTGGAGCGCGTAGTCGAGGCCGGTGACGGGCAGGGGAAAGGCGTTGTGGTTGGTGACGTCGAGGGCGAGGGCCACGGTGGCGCCGGAGGCGCTCTTCTGCGGCACGGAGATCCCGGCGAGGTCGAGGCTCGGGAGCTTGGGCACCTCGATGAGACCGCTCTTGGAGATGGGCAGGGAGATCACGCCCAGCGGGGAGTCGACGCCGAGGCTGCCGCTGGCGCGGTAGCCCAGGGAGCTCTTGGTGAAGAGGGCGGTCACCGTTGGGATGACGTCGAGGAAGTGCACCTGGGCGGGGAAGACCAGGGTCTGCTTCTTTCGCGGCTGGATCTTCAGGCCCTGGTTCGGCGAGCCCGAGAGGATCCGACGGCCCTCGACCTCGAGCTGGTAGGCCACCTTCGCGAGGTTCAGCGGGACGTCGTAGGGGTTGTCGAGCTCGTAGACGAGGTCGAGCTGGACCTGGTCGAGGGACCAGCCGGCGAAGCGCACCTCCTTGAAGGTGAGGTCGGGCTTCTTGTTGCCCGCGATCATCTGCAGGAGCGAGCAGCCGCTCGAGTTGAGAAAGGTCGCGCAGAGCAGCAGGAGGATCCACGTTCGGCTTCGTCGCATGGGGCGTTCTTTCGGCGCGCTCTCGGCTCGCGTGCCAGTGCAGGGCCGTGCTGGTCGGCCGCTCGAGCGTTGGACGTGGCCCGCGGGTGCGAGCTTCAAGCCATCGCGCAGACCTGGCGCAGGATGTCGAGCTCGTCGAGCGCCTTGCCCGCGCCGATCACCACGGCGGAGAGGGGATCCTCGGCGAGGAAGACCGGCAGGCCCGTCTCTTCGCGCAGGAGGGTGTCCAGGTTCTTGAGGAGCGCGCCGCCGCCCGCGAGGACGATGCCCCGGTCCGCGATGTCGCCCGCGAGCTCCGGCGGGGTGCGCTCGAGGGTTACCTTCACGGCCTCGACGATGGCGTTGATCGGCTCGGAGAGCGCGTCGCGGATCTCGTTGGAGGAGACGGTGAGAGTCCTCGGCACACCGGCGACGAGGTCCCGCCCCTTGATGTCCATCGTCAGCTCTTCCTCGGTGGGGAAGGCGGTTCCGATGCCCATCTTGATCAGCTCCGCGGTGCGCTCGCCGATCAGCAGGTTGTACTTGCGCTTGATGTGCTGGATGATCGCCTCATCCATCTTGTCGCCACCCACGCGTACGGAGCGTGAATAGACGATGCCGGCGAGGCTGATCACCGCGACGTCGCTGGTGCCGCCGCCGATGTCGACGATCATGTTGCCGGACGGCTCGGTGATCGGCAGGCCGGAGCCGATCGCCGCCGCCATCGGCTGCTCGATCAGGTAGACCTCGCGGGCCCCGGCGCTCTCGGCCGCCTCGCGGACGGCGCGGCGCTCGACCTCGGTGATCCCGGACGGGATGCCGATGATGATCCGGGGGCGGACCAGCGCCTTTCGGTTGTGAGCGGTCTGGATGAAGTAGCGAAGCATCGCCGCCGTGATCTCGAAATCGGCGATCACGCCATCTTTCATCGGGCGGATGGCGACGATGTTGCCGGGGGTGCGCCCCAGCATCTCCTTCGCCTCCTTGCCGACGGCGAGAACCTTCTTCACACCGCGTACGTCGTGCTGAACCGCAACCACCGAAGGCTCGTTCGACACGATTCCCACCCCGCGGATGTAAATCAGGGTATTTGCCGTGCCGAGGTCGATCGCCAGGTCACGGGAGGCGATCCTGTAGAGCCAGTCAAACATCGTAAGGGGGCCCTCGGGGGTTGTTGAATCCTAGGCGTTTTAGCCCAAGGCGAGGGGGAACTCCAAAAGAAATCCAAGGTGTGCCCAACGGCCGTCAGGGAGGCAGGAGAGCGGTCCGCACCTCATAGCCCTCGACGTCGAAGTGCGGCCCCAGGCGAATCCAGAGCGCCATCGGCAGGCGATCGGAGAAGGGGTTGCTCCGTCCGAGATCGGCGATCGCGACCTCCATGGAGCCGTCCTCGGCGGGGCCCTGGGCCATCGCGCGGTAGGGCGCCGCCGCCAGGGCACCGAAGCGCGCGCCGAGCGGCGTCGCGAGGGCGACTTGGACCCGCGGATCCTCGCGGCCGGTCTCGAAGGTCCCGCCGGGGGTGACGCCGCCGGTGAGCACCGAGGCGAAGCCGCGTACCCAGACCTCTTGATCGGTGCGGATCAGGGTGGTCCAGATCAGGGGGCCGAAGGGGGCGGGGAAGGCCAGGACCTCCCGAGGCGAGCCGAGCTCGTCGGGAAGCTGCGCGACCGCGGCGTATCGGGCCTTCTCCCGGGCCAGGCCGCAGGCTCCTACGTAGATCGCGACGGCGAGGAGGGTGAAGGCCGAGGCCTGCGAGAGCACACGGGCCGGAACGCCGTGCCCCTTCTTCCACCGGGCCCAGAGGAGCGGCACGACCAGCGCGGCCAGGACCCAGGGGTCTGCGTGGTAGAGCCACGGCAGCGAGATCCGGGCTGGCGCGAATGGCGCGAAGAGCTGGACGCCGATCCCCGTGAGGGCATCGAGGGCGAGGTGCCCCGCGAGGCCGGCGAAGGCCACGGCCACCAGCCCCGGGAGGACCTCGCGCAGGGGAAGCCGAGTGAGGAGGGCCGCCGCCAAGGCCACCGCAGGGGCGAGGACGAGCAGGCCCAGGAGGGAGTGGGTGACGCCGCCGTGGCCGAAGAGGAGCTCCGTATCGCCCCGGAGGCGGAGCAGGAGGTCCACGTCGGGAAGGTTGGAAGCGGCGATGCACGTCCACATCGCGGCCCGATCGGGGACGCCCCGAAAGGGGCGGATGCGCGAGAGGTGGATCCCGACGAGGCTGTGGGCGAGGTTGTCCAAGCGCGGAAGCCTAGATCGATTCCGGGCCGGTGGGGTGGAATCGCCGCCTGTGGGTGCACGGGGGACGCCGAACGACCGCCAATGGGCTCGGAATTGCGAACGAACCGGCGTTTCGCTAGTATTGCCCATCGTCTCGCGACCTTCGTGCGGTCGGCTCTCTTTGGCCGGGCGCGTAGCCGGGTCGCCGGGAAGGGAGGCTCTCTCGTGGATCGACGCGTCGCACCCGCCGTGGCCGCGGTGCTGCTTGCCACGGCCGCCTTCGTCTTCGGCCCTGCCGAAGGCTCGGCCCGGACCGCGGACCAGGCCCCCCTCGCCTCCAAGCGCTTCGACGACAAGCTCTTCCTCGCGATGTCCATCGCGGATGAGAAGGGGACCGTCCTCGCGGAGCCCAAGCTCCTCGGCATGTGCGGCGTGCCCCTCGAGATGAACCTCGTGGAGCCCGGCGCCCTTGAGATGCCCCGCGTCAGCCTGGTCCTGCAGCCGGAGTGGCAGCGCGACGGGAGCTACGAGATCGCGTTCGAGCTCTCCGTGCCGGGACGGATCGACCGGGGACGCGGCACCATGCGCCTGCGCCCGGGCGAGGAGAAGAGCGCCCAGGTCAGCTACCCGGGCGGTCACTTCGACGTGCAGCTCGCCGCTTTCGCGGTCCCCTCGCCGGAGTTCAAGCTCTACCTGGAGCACGGCGCCCGCCAGCTCATCCAGGCCAGCCGGACCTGACGTTCGCATGAAGAAGATCGAAGCGATCGTAAAGCCGTTCAAGCTCGACGAGGTGAAGGAGGCGCTGGCCGAGGTCGGCGTCCAAGGCATCACCGTGCTCGAGGCCAAGGGATTCGGCAGGCAGAAGGGGCACACCGAGCTCTATCGCGGCGCCGAATACGTGGTCGACTTCCTCCCGAAGATGAAGGTCGAGGTCGTGGTCGCGGACGAGCAGGTCCACGCCGTGGTCGAGGCGATCCAGGCCGCCGCCCGCACCGGCCGCATCGGCGACGGGAAGATCTTCGTACTCCCGGTGGACGAGGTGATCCGCATCCGCACCGGCGAGCGAGGCGAAGAGGCGCTCTGAGCTCCGGTCGGTTCCCCGAAGGCGAAACGATCTTCCGCGAGGCGCTGGACGCGCATCCCGTGCCGACCCTCGTCGTCGAACGCGGCGGCCGGATCCTCTTCCTCAACCGCGCGGCCGAGGGGCTCCTCGCCTTCCCGGCGGACCTCGGATCGATCGGCGCCGCTCTCTCCGGGCTCTGCGAGTCGGCCCTGGCGTCCCAGGCTCAGGTGCATTCCAAGGTCGATCTCGGCCCGGGGCCGGGGCAGGTCCAGGCGATCGCGGCGCCACTTCGCGAGGCGGCGCGCGAGGCGGTGGTGGTGCGGCTCTCGAGGCGGCAGCCCGGGGTCGATCTCGACGCCCTGGCCGCGGGTCTCGCCCACGAGCTGCGTAATCCGCTGGCGGGCCTCATCGGCGCCGCGGAGCTGATGGCGGCGGAGCTCCCGGACGATTCGCCCCTCGTCGCCTATTCGGCCCTGATCGTCGAGGAGGCCGCCCGGATCAACCGGCTCGCGGGATCGCTCCTCGACCTCACCAAGCCGCCGCGTCTCCGCGTCGAGCCCGAGAACCTCCACGCGATCTGCGAGCACGTGCTCGAGCTCGCTCGTCCGGCCCTCCCCGGCGGAATCCGCGTGACGCGGCGCTACGACCCGTCGCTCCCCGACGTCCCGGTCGATCGGGACGCCGTCGTCCAGCTCGTCCTGAACCTGGTGAAGAACGCCTCGGAGGCGATGGACGGCGGAGCGGGGGAGCTGACGGTCGAGACGGGCGCCGTGTCCGGGATGCACCTGCGGGAGAGCGGCGCCAGCAGGCGGCTGGTGCGGATCGCCGTCCTCGACGAGGGACCCGGGGTCGCCGAGGACCTCGAGGTGTTCACGCCCTTCGCCTCCACGAAGCCTCGCGGCACCGGCCTGGGGCTCGCGATCGCCCGCCGCCTCGCGGACGCCCACGGCGGCAGGCTCGTCCTTCGAAACCGAAGGGGAAGACAGGGCGCGGAGGCCGAGCTCCTCCTCCCGCTCGACCCGCCGAAGGGATCTTCGTAGACGCTCGATCGCGCGGGACAGCCGAGGTAGGGATAGGAGCGCAGCGCCTCTTCGCGCCGGATTGCAAAGCCATGGCCCACTCCGCCCGAGTCCTGATCGTCGACGACGAGCCCTCGATCCGCTTCGTCCTCGAGAGGGCGGTCGAGAAGCTCGGCCTGGGCACCGCGTGCGCCGCGTCCGCCGAGGAGGCCCGAGAGCTCCTGGTGGCCGAGCGCTTCTCGCTGGTGCTCCTCGACGTGCGGCTCCCGGGGCAGTCCGGCTTCGACCTCCTACGCGACCTCCAGGCGTCGGCCGAGCGTCCCTTCGTGGTGATGATGACCGCGCAGGACACGCTGGCCTCGGCGGTCTCCGCCATGCGCCTCGGCGCGGACGAGTACGTGGTCAAGCCATTCGACCTCGCGCGCCTCTCGGCGATCGTCCGCGAGCTCAGCGCCCGCTCGCCCGCCACGCCTGCGTCCCCGCCACGGGAGGCGGCGAGGCCTGCGCTGGTGGGCGTCTCGGCGGCGATGGTCGAGCTCTCCAAGCAGCTCGGGCGGGCGGCGGCGTCGGACCTCACCGTGCTCGTCACCGGCGAGAGCGGCACGGGCAAGGAGCTCGTGGCCCGCGCGATCCACGAGCACTCGCCCAGGGCCCGCGGACCCTTCGTCACGGTGAACGCCGCCGCGATCCCGCGGGAGCTCCTGGAGAGCGAGCTCTACGGCCACGAGAAGGGCGCGTTCACCTCGGCCTCGGTCCTCCACAAGGGACGCTTCGAGCAGGCGAATGGCGGCACGCTCTTCCTCGACGAGATCGGCGAGCTCCCCTTCGAGCTCCAGGCCAAGCTCCTCCGCGCGATCCAGGAGCGGAGCATCGATCGAGTGGGGAGCGAGCAGCCACGGCCCATCGACGTGAGGCTCGTCGCGGCCACGAACGCCGAGCTGCCGCGGCTGGTCGCCTCGGGGCGCTTCCGCGCGGACCTCTTCTATCGGCTCTCCGTGCTGGAGCTGCGCCTCCCGCCGCTGCGCGATCGCCCCGACGATCTGCTGCCCCTGGCCGAGCACTTCGTCGCGCGCCACGCTGCCGCCCTCGCCGGGCGGGACCTGCGCCTCGACCCGGCGGTCGATCCGCTCCTCCGCGCGCACGGCTGGCCCGGCAACGTTCGTGAGCTGGAGAACGCCATCCAGCGGGCGCTCGTCTATTCAAAGGGCGACATCCTGCGCCCCGCCGACCTCCTCGCCGCGATCGGTGGCGGCGATCCGGCTGCCCCTGCGCCTCGCGTCGAGGACGGCGAAGATTTCGAAACCGCCCTCCGGCGCCTGCTCCCGGGAGCGGTGGAGTCCGCCTCGGAGGGAAGCGTCCACGGCGCCATCCTCGGTCACGCGGAGCGGGAGCTCCTCCGCCTGGCGCTCTCCCGCTTCGAAGGCAACCAGCTCCGCGCCGCGCGGTGGCTCGGGATCAACCGCAACACCCTGCGTTCCCGCCTCGTCGCACTGGGACTGAGCCTGGCGCACAAGGCAGACGAGCCATCCCCCGATTGACCGATGGACGGATCGGGGTGTATGGCTGGAAGGGATCCGACCCGCCTATATCCCTTGGAAAGGGGACAATCATGCGACCCATTCTCCGCGTCGTGGCCGCGCTCGCCTGTGTGGCCCTCGCAACCGCCTGTGCGAAGCCCGATCCCAGCAAGGCAGAGACCTGGTTCAAGAACCTCTCCTCCAAGGAGACGAAGGTCCGTCTCGACGCGCTCTTGCAGCTCAAGAAGATCGGCGACAAGAGCGCGGTCGCCGCGATCGTGCCCCTGCTCAAGGAGAGCGGCGAGGTGAAGGTCGCCGCGGTGAAGACGCTGGCGAGCCTCGGCGACACCGCCGCCATCCCTGCGCTGGTCGAAGCCCTCGACGTCTCGGTCGGCATCGGCTCTGACAAGGCGACCAAGGACGCGAACACCACGAACAAGGAGATCGCCCAGGCGCTCGGCGACCTCGGAGACAAGGCGGCCCTCGATCCCCTCCTCGACCTCGCGTCGAAGACGAAGGATCCCTTCGTGAAGGCCGCCGCGGTCAACTCGATCGGCGGCATGGGCGACGCGAAGGCGGTGACGCTCCTCTCGAAGATCGCCACCGACGACGGCGAGGAAACCTACGTCACCAAGAAGGCCATCCAGGCCCTCGGGAACATCGGCGATCCCGCCGGCGTCCCCGCGATCAAGAAGGGCTTCTTCCAGGAGCGCAAGGGCGTCTCCTTCTACATGGAGTCCTCGTTCGCCGCGTACCAGATCGGACTGCGCGCCGCGGATCCCTTCCTCGCCGTGCTCGAGGGCAAGGACGACGATCTCAAGAAGTGGGCCGACGACAACGACATCTACGTCGAGGCGCTCTACGCCAAGGCCGGTCAGGTCCTCGGCGATCTGAACGACCGCCGCGCGATCCCCACGCTGGTCAAGCAGCTCGCCTACGGGAAGGGCCCGAAGTCGGATGACTCGATCGACGCCCGCATGCTGATCGTGCGCCGGCAGGCGGCGGACGTCCTGGGCCGGATGCGCGCCGTCGAGGCGGTGCCCGAGCTGGTCAAGGGCCTCAAGGAGGACGAAGGCAACGTCCGCGCCGTCTACGCGCAGGCCCTCGTCTCCATCGGCGACAAGAGGGCGCTCCCCGACCTCGTCGCCTGCGCCCTCAAGGGCGAGGTGATGGAGAAGTCGATCCACGCGCGCAAGGGCTGCTACCAGGCCCTCTCGAAGCTGGGCGACGACAAGACGCTGGCCCAGTGGGAGGCCTGGGAGAAGGCCGAACCCGCGCTCTCCTCCGCCGCGTGCATGAAGGGGCTCGACTACGACGCCAAGAGCAAGGACAACGCGCAGAAGCACTGCGACGAGGTCGCCGGCAACGTGGTGAAGACCCTCGCCGAGAACAAGTCGCGCCTCGTCGCCGCCGCCGAGTGCAAGGACGACGTGAGCTGCTGGGCCGGCAAGCTCAAGTCCGAGGATCCCAAGGTCCGCGAGCGCGCGGCCATGGAGCTGGGCCGGATCAACGATCCGAAGGCGATGGCGCCGCTCCTCGCCGCCGTCACCGACGCCGAGCTCGAGCCGCGCTACGCCGCGATCCTCGCCGCCGACTGGGTGGTCTCGTCCTCCAAGGAGGCTCTCGAGGAGGCGAAGAAGGGCCTCGCGAAGCTCGACAAGCAGATCGACCAGGAGAAGGACAAGGTCCACTTCGCCAAGGTGAACCAGGACCTCACCCGCCTCGCGGTGAAGATCCGCCGCCTCGACCGCATCGGCAGCTGATCCCGGCATTGGTCAAGCAAACCGGCGGCCGCGCGACCCCTCTCCAAGGGGGCAGCGCGGCCGTCGTCGTTTCCAGGATTTGGGAAGAGGCGGACCCGGCCACGGCGTTTCACGCTGCGATCGAGGTGGACCATGGGCCGGCCGGGCACGGCCTACGGGCCTTCTGGGGGTTGACCCCCACCGGACCTCATGCTATGACGCGCCTCCTTTCGGACGGTCGACATTCGACAACCCCTGAATTATTGGGGGTTTTCGGGCAAGACCGACGGAGCCCACGTGGCAAGACCACAGGACGACCGTGACCGGGAGGATCGCCTGGAGGGAATGTCCGGCTTCGCTCGCGCGATGCGGGAGGCCGAACCCTACATCCAGGCGTCGTGGAGTCTCGCGGCCGCGGTGGCCCTGGGAGTCGTGGCTGGGTATTTCGCGGACAAGGAGCTCGGCACCCAACCCTGGTTGCTCCTTACGGGCTCGGTTCTTGGGATGGCACTCGGGGTCTACGCCTTCATCAAGGCGATCCTGGTTGCCGAGCAGAAGCGCAAGTCGAGGTGATGAAGCGATGATCGCCGGAGTACGTTCGAAGACGAGGATCGCCGCGGCTGCCCTGCTGTCGGCCTCGTTCCTGGCCTTCGCCCCGAGCGCCCAAGCGTCCGAGGACGGCCACGAAGCCAACGTCCCGGAGGTCGTGTTCGCTCACGTCGCCGACGGGAACGACATTACGTTCGAGAACCCGATCACCGGCGCGGCCGCCACCTTCGTGCTGCCCGAGTGGAAGGTCCAGATCGGCGGGACCGAGCTCGATCTCTCCCCGACCCGGCACACCGTCTTCCTCTGGCTCGCCGCCGTCCTCGTGGTCGGCGGGGTCAGCATCGCCGCTCGCCGGCGGAGCCTGGTGCCGCGCGGCTTCTACTCGGTGGTCGAGGTCTTCGTGAAGTTCATCCGCGAAGAGCTCGCCCAGAAGAACATCGGCAAGGCGCACGCGGACCACTACGTCCCGTTCCTCGCGACGATCTTCTTCCTGATCTTCACGGCCAACCTCCTCGGCCTCATCCCGTACTTCGCCACCGCCACGGCCAACGTGAACGTCACCGTCGGCTTCGCGATCTGCACCTTCGTCGTCACGATGTACGCGGGCATGAAGGAGCAGGGGATCGCCGGGTTCTGGCTCGGAATCGTGCCCAAGGGCGTGCCCCTCTGGCTGTATCCGATCATGGTTCCGGTAGAGATCCTCGGGCTCTTCACCAAGCCCTTCGCCCTCACCGTCCGTCTCTTCGCGAACATGGTTGCGGGCCATATCGTCCTGTTCTTCCTGCTGGCCCTGATCTTCCTGCTCCAGGGCGCAGGCGCCTTCGTCGCGCCGGTCTCGGTCGCGTTCGCTACGGGGATCTTCTTCCTCGAGCTCTTCGTGGCCCTGCTGCAGGCCTACATCTTCACCATGTTGTCCGCGCTCTTCATCGGCATGGCTTCGCACCCGCACTAGCGGTGCAAGTGAAGCCTAAACCAACCACGTAGCTTCCTCGGAGGTTCATCATGTCCAATATCGCTCTTGCCTTCCTCAGCGCCGGCTTCGGCGCCGGTCTCTCGGTCATCGGCGCCGCCCTCGGCATCGGCCGCCTCGCTGCCGCCGCCATGGACGGCACCGCCCGCCAGCCCGCTTCGGCCGGCGACATCCGTACCTCGATGATCATCGCGGCCGCCCTCATCGAAGGCGCGACCCTCTTCGCGCTGGTCGTCTGCATCCTGCTCGCCGTCAAGGCGTAAGGGTGCCTCGTGAAGACGCCGCGTGAAGCGGCGTCTCACAAGCACGAACCTGGGGGCGTCGGGTGGACCGGCGCCCTCGGAGCGTGCCCGGCCCGGGTTTCGTTCTCCTTGCGCGATCCCCGGGTAGACCGGATCTCTTCTCTGCAGGGGTGGATTTCGTGATGTCGAGCTCGCTTCTCATGCTTGCCGCCGCTGAAAAGGCGTCGATCCTGACGGTTCATCCGGGGCTGACGTTCTGGACGATCGTCACCTTCGTCGTGTCGGCAGTCGTCCTCCGCTTCACCGCGTGGAAGCCCATCGTCTCCATGCTCCAGGAGCGTGAGAAGACGATCCACGAGGCGATCGAAGGCGCCAAGCGCGAGCGCCTCGAGGCCGAGCGCCTGCTCGCGGAGCAGAAGACCGCCATCACCGACGCGCGCCGCGAGGCCGCCGAGCTGGTCCGCAAGAATCAGGCCGAGGTCGAGGTGGCACGGCAGAACGCCCTCGCCCAGGCGAAGAAGGACGCCGACGCGCTCCTGGAGCAGGCCCGCCGCGCCATCGCGGAGGAGCGCTCCAAGGCCGTCTCCGAGCTCCGCTTCGCCGCCGTGGACCTGGCCATCGCCGCCGCGGGCAAGCTCCTCGAGGTCAACCTGGACGAGCAGAAGCAGCGTAAGCTCGCCGAGGAGTTCCTCCAGAAGATCCCGACCCAGCCCAGGGCTTGAACGGCTTTTCAAGATAGGTTCGATTCGACCGGTTGCTCTCCATGGGGCCGCCGGTCGTCTCTTTTTTGCCGGCGCGAACGGAGAAGAGTCTCCGAGGCCCGGGCGTTCGAAAGAAACGATGGCACTCTCGATCGGCATCGTCGGCCTGCCCAACGTCGGCAAGTCCACGCTCTTCAACGCGCTCTCCGAGGCCTCCAACGCCGAGGCCGCGAACTATCCCTTCTGCACCATCGAGCCGAACGTCGGCATGGTCCCGGTCCCCGACGACCGGCTGCCGCAGCTCGCGAAGCTCTACGGCAGCAAGCGGATCCTCCCGACCACCCTCGAGTTCGTCGACATCGCCGGCCTGGTCCGCGGCGCGTCGAAGGGCGAGGGCCTCGGCAACCAGTTCCTCAGCCACATCCGCCAGGTGGACGCGATCTGCCACGTGCTCCGGTGCTTCGAGGATCCCAACGTCATCCACGTGGACGGCTCGGTCGATCCCGCCCGCGACGCCGAGGTGATCGACACGGAGCTCGCCCTCAAGGACCTCGAGTCCGTCGAGAAGCGGCTGCAGCGGGTCCAGAAGGACGCCAAGGCCGGCGGCAAGGTCGGCGAGCAGGCGAAGGTCGAAGCCGCCGTCCTCGAGAAGGTCCGGGACGGGATCAACGAGGGCAAGACGGTCCGCCGGATCGCGCTCACCGAGGAGGAGCGCGCCCTCCTGCGCGACCTCTTCCTCCTCACGAACAAGCCCGTCCTCTACGTGGCCAACGTCGCGGAAGGCCAGCTGTCGGGCGCCGAGGACGACCCCCTCGTCGCGAAGGCCCGCGCCGTCGCCGCCCAGGATGGCGCCCCCCTCATCGCCATCTGCGCCGACGTCGAGTCGCAGATCCAGCAGCTGCCCCCCGAGGATCGCGCCGGCTTCCTCGAGGCCGCGGGCCTGGTCGAGCCCGGCCTCAACAAGCTGGTGCGCGCGGGCTACAAGCTCCTCCAGCTCGTCACCTACATCACCGCCGGTGAGCAGGAGACGCGTGCCTGGACCATCCACGAGGGCTGGAAGGCGCCCCAGGCCGCAGGCGTCATCCACACGGACTTCGAGCGGGGCTTCATCAAGGCCGAGGTCTGCGACTGGCGCGACCTGGTGAAGTTCGGCTCCGAGGCCGCTCTGCGCGAGAAGGGCCTGCTCCGCATCGAGGGCAAGGAGTACGTCGTCAAGGACGGCGACGTGATGCACTTCCGGTTCAACGTGTAGGTGCCTGATGCCAGACGGGTTCGTCTGGCACCGGCCACCACGCGACTCGGAAGCCCGTCCTGGTGCCCAGGACGGGCTCCTATGCGATCACCCGACGTTGGTGTACCAGGCCGACGTCCAGCTCCCGTCCGCGTTCTCGAAGTCGAGGCGCATGCGCGTGTTCGACTGCGAGAAGGTGACGACCGCGCGGGATTGGTGCTCGTCGGCCCAGGTCAGGTAGACGACCAGCGTTCCGCCCAGGTCGACCACCGTGTACTGCGTTCCTCGCGCCTCCGGCGAGTGCACCACGAGGCTCCCGGTATCGGTCCTGCGGAGGAAGTGCCACAGCGTCCCCTGCGTGAACTCGATCCCGGCGGCGTCCGGCTGCGCGGAGGTTCCCGTGCAGAGCCCCCACCGCTGTCCCCTGAGCCGGCCGGTGGCCTCCTGGGCCGTTGGCTGAGGCGAGGCGGGCGTGAAGCCGCAGCTGGGAACGTCGGGCACCGGATCCGGCCAGCTCGGGACGCCGTCGAACACCACGAGGTCGTCGAGATGCACGCCGGGAAGCTCTCCCCCGGTCTCGCTGTGGAACGCGAAGCGAAGCCGGATCTGCTGGCCGGCGAAGGCCGAGAGGTCCACGGAGTAGCGCTCCCACCCTTGGGCCGAACGATCGCCGCCCCACGCGCGCTCGGCGAGTCCACCCTCCTCGAACAGGGTTCCGTCATAGGCGGGGGCCACCTCTGTCAGCAGGGTCCACGTTGCGCCGCCATCCGGGCTGGCCTTCACGTTGAAGCCGTCCCGGAGGCTCTGCCCGACGGTCGCCGTACTCACCCAGGCCCAGAAGTTGAGGAGGGGGGCGTCCAGACCCGACAGATCGATCATCTGCGAGGTCGCGGTGGAGTCGTCGAAGCGCGAGCCCCCATCGTCAATCCACGGGTTCACGGAAACCAGGCAGCTCCCGCCCGAGTGGCAGCTCGGCGGACCGCCGTTCGCCGGGCCTCCCCACGTCCACTTTCCGGTGAGGGTCCAGCCCGACGGACCGCCCTCGAAATCCTCCGCAAAGACCTGCCCGGTCGGGAGCTCGATGACCCGGAGCAGCAGGGACTGGGTGATGAAGTTTTCCGGGTTCAGCGGTTCTTCGACCCGGACGGTCACGTTCACCCATCCCTGGTCGCCCGGGCCGGGCGTGCCCCGGAGCTCGCCGGTGGCGGCGTCGATCTCCATCCAGGGAGGCGAATCGGCGCCGAGGCTCCATCGCGCGCCGGAGGAGCCTCCCCTCCTCTCGACCGTATAGGCGTACGGGCGGCCCACGAAGGCGTTGGCGAGCCGGGCGGTGGTGATCCACACCGGTACGGTGAAGCGATCGGCGACGAGAAGGTCGTCGATGTAGACCCCGAGGTCGTCGATGGTCGCATCGCTGAAGAACGCGAAGCGAAGGCGGATCGTCTGGCCGGCGTAGTCGGCGAGGCTCACGGCGTAGCGCTCCCAGCGCTGCGCCGAGCGATCGCCTCCCCATCCGCTCTGGCCCCCGATGGACGCATGGTAGGCGGGGCTCACCTCGGTCGGCAGGCTCCAGGAGAGGCCGTCATCGGCGCTCACCTCCACGTGGAAGCCGTCGTAGATCGCGCCGCCGAAGAAGGAGTCGGTCTGGACCCAGGCCCAGAACCAGAGCATCGGCTCGGCCGCGTCCGTGAGATCGATCGAGGGCGAGTCGGCGACGGCCGTCCCCCAATTGAGACCGTTCCGGTAGGGACCCGTGAGGTTGGTGGCGAGGCAGCCCGGCGCCGAATGGCAGGCGGGACCGACGCCGCTCGGCGTGCCGCACTGCCAGTCCGACTGCAGGCTCCAGCCCCCGGCGCAGGACGAGAAGTCCTCCTCGAAGTAGATGCCGTACGGATAGCGCCTGACATCGAAGGCGAGCACCACCTCGGCGAAGTTCGAAGACAGCGCCGGCTCGTCGATCCGGACCGTCAGCTCGACCCTTCCCAGGTTGGACGCCGCCGGGGTGCCGGACAGGACGCCCGAGCTGGGGTCGATGGAGAGCCATGGGTGGTTCGATCCGCCGACGATGCTCCACGTCGCCTCCGCCGTTCCGCCCTGGCGGTGCAGTTCCGCCGTATAGGGGCGGTCGATCTGCGCCCAAGCGAGGTCGGCGGGGTCGATGGAGAGGGGATCCGCGAACGACTCGGTGATCGAAAGGTCGTCGATGTAGACCCCGTCGTAGCTCCAGTCGCCGTCGCTCGCGAAGCCGAGCTCCACCTGGATTCGCTCACCTATCCAGTCGCGCAGCTCCACGGCGTACCGCTGCCAGCCCAGGGCTCCGTGCAGTCCGCCCCACACCGGCTGACTGAAGACCCATCCGTCGTACCGGGGCGTCACATCGAAAGGCAGGTCGACCCCCTCGTCACCGGCGTTACGAATCTTCACGTTGAAGCCGGCCACCACGTCCTCGGCGGCTTCGGTGTCGACCCAGGCCCAGAAGGTGAGGCGGGGGTTCGTGGCGCTGCCCAGGTCGATCACCGGCGAGGTGGCGACGGAGGTCGCGAACGAGGCGTCGGTCGCATAGGGACCCGAAAGGTTCGTCGCGAGGCAGCCGCTTCCCGTCCGGGCCGCGTTCGGGCCGGAGGTCGGCGCGCCGCACTGCCACTCGCCTCCGAAGGTCCAGCCCGACGCACCGCAGTTCTCGAAGCCTTCGTGAAGGAAGGTCGCTGCGGCCTGGCAGGCGACCTCGTCGATCGTTCCGGTGCACATGCCGGCCACACAGGCGTCGTCCATGCTGCACTCGCGCCCGGTCGAGCACGCCGTGCCGTCCGGCGCCGTGAAGACGGCGCACGCGCCGGCGCCATCGCAGGCGAGGACCTCGCACTGGGATGGGCCCGCAGGCCCGCAAGAGGTTCCCAGGTCGAGCGGCACGGCCTCGCAGGCGCCGTCGGTCGGGTTGCACGCCCCACGCACACAGCCCGAGTCCATCGCCGAGCAATCCTTCGGCGGCGCGGCGATGCACTCACCCGCCTCGCAGGTCGCGGGCTGGCAGCGATCGCCCGCGCTGCAATCGGTTCCATTCGGGGAGCGAAGGAGGGAGCACCTCGCCGCGAGCTCGTCGCAGACGACCCTCGCGCAGGCCGTGGCCTCGAGACCGCATTCGTTCGGCGCGCCGCCGACGCAAAAACCTGCGCCGTCGCAGGCGTCGCCCACGGTGCAGAAGAGGCCGTCGTCGCAGGCCGTGCCGGCCGCGGCCGGGATCACCACGCACTCGCCTACCGGCCCCTCGTGGGAGCCGTCGTTGCAGACCGCGATCCGGCAGGAATCGGGGGAGTGCTCGGCGCACTCGGCATCCGAGTGGCACCGCCCGGGGCCGCCGCCGCCTCCCTGACCGCCCGTCCCGCCGATGTGCTCCTCCGGGGGGCTCTTTCCGCCGCAGCCGATGATCGAGATCGCGATCAGGACCGCCAGCGACCAGCGGGTGGTGCTCGAAAGCGTCGAAGCGCGCATGGATGCCTCCCTCCCCGGGGGTGAATGGAACGAACACGAGTCCGAAGCCCACGACTATAACCGGGTTCGCGCCGGACCATCCGCCGGCCCCTCTCTTTCCCGATGTCCGATGGACTCCTACAGAGCGAGGAGCGCATCGGGGATCGTGCGCTCCGACGTGTCACATGTACGAGGAGGGGTGCCGCCGATCATCGACGCACGACGAAAGCGTCGATTGAGGCACGATTGTTGGAAATCCCTGGTGGCCTACGGCGCTGTGGAGGAGCCCGCGCGGGCGGCGAGGCGGAGGGCCTCGATCATCGACGTGCGATCCGCTACGCCCTTGCCGGCGATGTCGAAGGCGACACCGTGGTCGGGGGAGGTCCGGACGATCGGGAGGCCCAGGGTGACGTTCACCGCCGTTTCGCGGTGGACCGTCTTGAGCGGGATGAGGCCCTGGTCGTGGTACATCGCAAGGACGGCGTCCCAGCCGCCGCGCGCGGCGCGAGGGAAGAGGCCGTCGGCGGGGTAGGGGCCTTCGGCCTTCACGCCGGCCTTGGCGGCGAGGGCGATGCCCGGCGCGATGATCCGCGCCTCCTCGTCGCCGAAGAGGCCGCCCTCGCCTGCGTGGGGGTTCAGGCCGCAGACGGCGATCTTGGGACGCTTGATCCCGAACTGCTCGCGGAGGGCGCGGTGGGTGATCACCAGGTTCTCGGCGATCCCCTCGGGCGTGAGGCGCGCGGGAACGTCCGCGAGGGCCACGTGGGTCGTGGCGACGACCACGCGCAGCACGGGGCCGGCGAGCATCATCACCACCCTGGGGACGCCGAAGCGGGCGGCGAGGAGCTCGGTGTGGCCCGGGAAGTCCAGGCCCGCGGCGTGGAGCGCGGCCTTGCGGATGGGCGCGGTGCACAGCGCGTCGGCGGCTCCGGTTTGCACCGCGATGATCGCCGCCTCGAGGTAGGCGGCCTGGGCGAGGGCGCCAGCGTGAGACGGCTTGCCCGGCTTGCGGTCGGCGGCGGCGAGGCGTGAGACGCGTACGAGCCCGCCCGCCGCCGGGATGGCCTCGCCCAGCTCCACGCGCGGGAGCGTGTCGGCGACGCCCATGAGCTTGCAGGCCCGGGCGAAGACGCCGTCGTCGCCGAAGACCACCGGCCGCAGCGCCCGCTTCATCCCACGGGCCGCCAGGGCCGCGGCGAGGACCTCGGCGCCGATCCCGGAGGGATCGCCCATCGAGATCGCGACGGTCGTTCGGGTCTTCGCCATCCCCTGCCGCTACTTCTTCGCGGCCTGGCCGGGCGCGAGCTCGGGAATCGGGTAGTCGATGAGCGCGTCCTTCTTGAGGCCCTCGACGAAGCGGTGCGTCTGGCGATCCATCTCTTCGCGGTAGAGGTCGCTGCGGATCTGGTCGGACATCTCCGCCAGCGGCTTCGGCGCCACGTCCCTCGCCTCCTCGAGCTTGATCACGTGCCAGCCGAAGCGGGTCCGGACGGGGTCGCTGATCTGGCCGGGCTGGAGGGCGAACGCGGCCTTCTCCAGCTCGGCGACCATCTCGCCGCGGCGGAACCAGCCCAGGTCGCCGCCGCTCTGCTTGGACGGCCCCTCGGAGCTCTCCTTGGCGAGGGAGGCGAAGTCGGCGCCCTTGCGCGCCTGGGTGGCGATGACGGCCGCCCGCTCCCGCGCCGCGTCGACGGCCTCGGCGGCGGCGTCGGGGGCGACCATCACGAGGATGTGGCTCGCGTGGAGCTCCTTCTCGCCGCGGTCGGCGGCGGTGAGCTCGGAGTAGCGCCGCTTCACCTCGTCGTCGCTCACCTTCACCTGGGAGCGGACCTTGAGGTTGATGAGCTTCATCTGGGCGAGCTGCTTGCGCAGGGCCTCCTTGTACTCCGTCCAGCTCATCCCGCTGCGCTCGACGGCCGTCTGGAGGTCCGCCTCGGACGGCATGCCGTTCTGGCGGACCACGTCGTCGATCGCCGACTGGAGCTCGGCGGGCGCGATGTCGATGGCGTAGACCTTGAGCTCCTTCTCGATGAGCTTGTCGGCGACGAGGTCGTCCATCGCCTCCCGCATGAGCACGGGACCCGGCGCGTACGGCGCCCGCGAGCGCAGGGACGCGGCGCGCTCCTCCACCTCGGAGAGGGTGATCACCTGATCGTCCACGACGGCGGCGACCCGGTCGACCGGGATCGCGCCAGCGGGCTGCCCCACGGAGAGCAGGGCCAGGAGGGAGAGGAGATCCAGGGGCATCTTCTTCACGGCTTCACCACCACCCGCGCGAGCGCGGCCTCGTCGACTTTGATGCGGGCCACCTTGCGCAGGTTCGCAAGATAATCGAGCTGGGCCGCCGTTTCCTTCTCGCGGCGCAGCCTCGCCTCCGCTTCCTCGCGGAGCTCCACCGGCGCGCCGGCGGCGCGGCGCTCCAGGACCTTGAACACGTGGAAGCCGTAGGAGCTGCCGACCACTTCGCTGGTCTTCCCGATCGCCAGCCCGAAGCAGACGTCGTCGAAGGGTGGCGGCATCTCGCCCCGGGCGAACCAGCCCAGGTCCCCGCCCATGCGGGCGTCGGGAGAGAGGGAGTGCCTCCGCGCGAGCTCGCCGAAGTCGGCGCCTCCGCGGAGCTGTGCGAGCAGGCCGCGCGCCTCCGCCTCGGTCTTCACGACGATCTGCGCCGCGCGGACCTGCTCGGGTCTCTCGAGCTCGGCCTTGTGGTCCGCGAGCCAGGCGTCGACCTCGTCGTCGGTGATCGCAATCCGCGCGAAGACCTGATCGACGAAGAGCCGCTCCACCAGGAGCTGGCCGCGGATCCGCTCGCCGAGCTCGGCCTGGGTGAGCTCCAGCGCGCTGAGGAGCTCGCCGAAGCTGTCGCCCGGATAGTCGGCGCGCAGCCGGAGGATGCCCCGTTCGAGCTCGCCCTCGCTCACCTTGATCCCCAGCGTCCTGGCGGACTGGGCAAGGAGCTTCTGATCGATCAGGGATTCGAGGAGGCGCGCCCCATCAACGGCGGACATCGAATCGGGCCGGCGATCCCGCCCCTCCTCGAAGAGCGCGGCCCGGACCTCGTCGGCGGTCACCGGCTCGTCGTTCACCGTGGCGATCACCGCAGGGGCCTTCTTTTCGGCGTCCCCCTGGGTGCAGGCGGTGATCGCGAGGGCCGCTGCGGCCGAGAGGCAGAGAAGGCGGCCTTCCACGTCCATGAACCTCGAAGGGGCAGGGCGAGCCATCGCTTCGCCGCTGCCCCCGGATGGTTTTCGAGAACTTCGAACGAGCGCCTTGGATGCCGCGTTCGTCCCCCCGCCCCACAAGATAGGGGGCGGGGCGAGTGCTGCGAAGCCTGCCTCGTCGTTCGGGAGCCGGGGGCTCGAACGGCGGGCGGATCGCGTGAGACTAGCGGGCAGGAGCGGGGGCCGGAGCCTTGGGCGCGACCTTCGCCGGAGCCGGGGCAGGAGCCGGGGCCTTCACGGCGTTCACCGCCGCCGGCTGCGGCGCCGCGGGCTTTCCGGAAGGCTGGATCGCGATCGCGGGCTGCACGTTGCCGCCGACCTGGCCGCCCGGCATCGGGTGGCCTGCAGGCATACCCTGCATTCCGCCGGGCATCCCGGCCGGCATTCCCATTCCGCCGGGCATGCCCGCCGGCATCCCGCCGGTGTTCACCTCGATCTGCGCGAGCAGGTCGTCGTTCACGGTCACCTTGGCCTGGGACTTCAGATCCTCGACGAAGGTGTCGAAGGCCTTGGTGCGCTTCTCGCGGGAGAGGCGACCCTCGATCTGGGCCTTGACCGTGTCGAACGGACGGTCGAGGGGGTTCTGACGCCCGGTGAGCTTCACCACGTGGTAGCCCTTGTCGGTCTCGATCACGCTGCCGAGCTGCCCGATCTCCTTGAGATCGAAGGCGGCGGCGGTGAGCTCCGGGCCCCAGGCGGCGTCGAGCTCCTCGCGGGTCTTGAAGGAGAGGTCGCCGCCGGCGCGCTTCGAGGCGTCGTCGTCGGAGCGGGTCTTGGCGAGATCCGCGAACGCGCTCTTGTCGGTGGCGTCCTTGGCCTTCACGGCAGCCAGGGCCTTGGTGGCGTCGGCCTTCACCTTCATCCGCGACGCGTCGCCCTTGGCGGCGGCGAAGAAGACGTGGGAGAGCCGCACGCGCTCGGGCTTCACGAAGTCGTTGATGTTCTCGTCGTAGAACGCCCGCAGCTCCTGCTCGGAGACCGGCGGCGCCTTGCCGTTGTCGTCGAACTCGGCCCTCATCAGCTTCTGGACCATGGTCTTCTTCATGGCCGAGAGGACCTCGGGATCGTCCGCGAAGCCGCGGCGCTTGGCCTCCTGGGCCAGGAGCTCGAAGCGGACCAGGTTGTCCACGAACTCGCGCTTGCGCTCGGGCGAGTCGTACCGGGCGCGGATGAAGGGCGACTGCTCCTCCATGCGGGCCTTGACCTCGTCGACGGTGAGCGTCTCGTCGCCGATGGTGGCGAGGACCTCGCCGGTCTTCTTCTGCGTCTTGGCGGTCCCGTCGGCCTTCCCGGTCTGGCCCTGGGGGCCGCAAGCGAGGAGTCCGGCGGCGGCGAGCAACATGGCTGCGATCGTCTGGGCGTTCTTCATTTCGACCTCTCGATTCGATCCTTCGAAGGCTGCGGAGGGCCGGCGAACCCGATCGAAAGAACCGGGCGTCTCCCTGGCGGGCGCTCGAACCCCACGATCCCCCGGTCGATTCCCTGAGCCCCCGGGCGGAACGTGGAGTGTCGGACGACCACTTTCCGTAGTGGGCCTTGCTATCACGGGGCGACGAGGGCTTTCAATGCCGTGCGCGGCACGGACCGTTAGGATCCCGGCTTCCCCGCGAGGAGACCCGATGATCGACCAGGCGCCCAATCCCCTGCTTCACCTCGGCTTCGACCTTCCCTTCGACCGGATTCGCCCCGAGCACGTGCAGCCGGCGGTCCGCGAGCTCCTCGCCGAGGCCGAGGCCGCGATCGCGGCGATCGCGACGAGGGGAGCGGCGCCGACCTACGAGAGCACCCTCGAGGCCCTGGAGAAGACGACCGAGAGGCTCGAGCTCGCGATGACCGTGGTTGGACACCTGGAGTCGGTGGCGAGCACGCCGGCGCTCCGCGAGGCCTACAACGCGGTGCTGCCGGAGGTGAGCGCCTTCTACGCCCGCATTCCCCTGAACGACGGGCTCTGGAATGCGCTCCGCTCGCTCGCCGAGACCGACGAGGCCGGGGCGCTGGACCCGGCCCGGAAGCGCTTCCTCGACAAGACCCTGGCCGACTTCCGCCGCCACGGCGCCGAGCTGGATCCGGCCGGCAAGGCACGGCTCGAGGCGCTCTCCCGCGAGCTCGCCGAGGTCACGAGCCGCTTCTCCCAGAACGTGGTCGACGCCAGCGGCGCGTTCGAGCTGATGGTGGACGATCGGGCGCGGCTCGCGGGCCTGCCCGACTCGGCGGTGGCGGCGGCAGAGGAGGCGGCCCGGGCGAAGGGTGCCAAGGGATTCCGCTTCACCCTGCACGCGCCGAGCTACGTGCCGGCCATGACCTACCTGGAGGATGGCGAGCTGCGCGAGCGCATCTGGCGCGCTTTCGACTCCCGCGCCACCTCGGGCGACTTCGACAACCGCCCGCTGGTCGGGAAGATCCTCGAGCTGCGGCGCGAGAAGGCCAGGCTCCTCGGCTACCAGGACTTCGCGGACCTGGTGCTCGAGGATCGCATGGCCCAGTCCGGAGCGAACGCCCGCGCCTTCGTCCGCGATCTGCGCGAGCGCACCGAGCCCTTCTACGTGAACGAGAACGATGCGCTCCTCGGCTTCCGCCGGGAGGAGGACGGGCAGGGCGCAAAAGCGATCCAGCCCTGGGAGCTCGCCTACTGGGCGGAGAAGCAGCGGCGCGCCCGGTACGACTTCGACGAGGAGGAGCTCCGCCCCTACTTCCCGCTGCCCAGCGTGATCGAGGGACTGTTCGCGGTGGTGAACCGGCTCTACGGGATCCGGGTGGAGGAGCGGCGGGACGTGCCCGTGTGGCATCCCGACGTTAGGAGCTACTCGATCCTCGACGCCGACGGCTCGCTGCTCTGCGCCTTCTACGCCGACCTGCACCCCCGCGACGAGAAGCGGGGCGGCGCCTGGATGAACGGCCTCGTCACCGGCCTCCACCGCGCCGGCGCGAAGGCGCCGCACCTCGGCCTGATCTGCGCGAACTTCACGCCGCCGTCGGCGGGGAAGCCCGCGCTCCTCACCCACCGCGAGGTCGAGACCCTCTTCCATGAGTTCGGCCATCTGCTCCACCACGCCCTGTCGCGCCCCGAGATCCGCAGCCTGGGCGGCACGAACGTGGCGTGGGACTTCGTGGAGCTCCCGTCGCAGATCATGGAGAACTGGTGCTGGGAGCGCGACGCGCTGGATCTCTTCGCCCGGCACCACGAGACCGGCGCGCGGATCCCCGAGGCGCTCTTCGAGAAGATGATCCGCGCACGCACCTATCGCGCTGCGAACGCGATGATGCGCCAGCTCGGCTTCGCCGAGGTGGACCTCGCGATGCACACGGACTTCGAGCCGAAGGCGGGCCGCGACGTGATGGCGTTCGCGCGGGGGATCCTCCAGGCCCACACGCCGGCGCCGCTCCCGGAGTCGAGCGCGATGATCGCCTCCTTCGGCCACCTCTTCGCGAGCGGCGTGGGCTATGCCGCCGGCTACTACTCCTACAAGTGGGCCGAGGTCCTGGACGCCGACGCCTTCAGCCGCTTCCGCGAGGAGGGCCTCTTCAACCCCGACGTGGGCCGCGCGTTCCGCGAGGAGATCCTCGCCCGCGGCGACAGCGCCGAGCCGGCGATGCTCTTCCGCTCCTTCCGCGGGAGGGAGCCGTCGCTCGACGCGCTCCTCGCGCGCTCCGGGCTCCTCCCGGTGGCCGGCTGATCGCTCGATAGGGAGCCGGCGGGGGACCGGCTGCCCGCTTCGAAGCGGCCGCGGCCTGCTCAAATCAGGGCCGCGACGCCGCCGTGGCCGTCTGGCCGGGCGCTTTCTCCACGCGACCGATCTGCGATAGAAGGCGCACGACCTCCGCTCGTGCCTGGCGGACGGGGTTCCTTCTGCACGTGAGACGACCTTGAGCTTCGACCGCCCCGCCCGCTCCACCCTCGCCATGCTGCGGCCCGCCCTCTTCTGGGCGCTGCTCCACGCGGGCCTGGTCCTCGTCTTCTTCCACGGCGGGCTGTCCCGATCGCTCGGCGGCGTGCCCCAGGCGATGCACTTGCCGCTGTGGGTTTGCTTCGGCGTGGAGGCGTTGGCGTTGGCCGTGGCGATGTGGCTCGTCACGCTCCCGCTCGCCGTCTTCCGCGGCGCGTATTCGATTCTTGCACCTCTGGTGTTCGCGATCGTCTTCGCGCTCCTCTACCTCGACAGCCTCCTCTTCGATTCGCTGGGCTTCCACTTCAACGGCCTGATCGTCCAGGTGGCCCTCCAGCCGGGCGCCCTCCAGACCACCGGCCTCTCGCCCTGGGAGGTCGCGGGATACGTGGTGGCGGCCCTCGCCGCCATCGGGCTCGACGCCTTCGCCGGCTCGCGCTTCGTGCGGCGCTTCGCTACGCCCAGCCGTCGAGCCTGGACTTGGCCGACGGCGATCGTCGCCCTCTGGGTGGCCGAGCGGCTGGCGGTGGGCACCATGGCGTTCTACGGCGGCTTCGCCGTGCTCGCCGCGGGCACCACCCTCCCGCTGCAGCCCCCGGTGCGCCTCGCCGGCTTCCTCGAGAAGGTCACGGGCAAGCCGCCGATGTACGCGGAGATGCTTCTGCGCGACCTGCCCAAGGCCGGAGAGGCGATGGGCGAGCTCGAGCCCGCCGCCGTGCGGTTCACGCGGAAGCCCGACGTCCTCGTCCTCCTGATCGAGAGCACCCGCAACGACTTCTTCACGCCGGAGGTGATGCCAAATCTCACCCGTCGTGCACAGGCCGACGGGCGGATCTTCCCGAGGCACTACAGCGGCGCGCCCTCCACGCACTTCGCGCTCTTCAACCTCTTCTACGGCCTCGACGCCCAGCGCCGCGACGGCATCCTCGGCGCCGGCCGCGCGCCGCTGCTCTTCCCGGCGCTCAAGGCCAACGGCTACGCCACCTCGTTCATCGCCTCGTCCTCCGTCGACTGGATGGATCTCAAGGACACGGTGTTCCGCGACGTGAAGGACGGCCTGATCACCGGCCTCGCGGGCGAGTCCTCCCAGGAGCGCGACGGCTCCATGGTCGCGAAGGCCCGCGAGGTGATCTCCGCGACGCCGAAGGACGAGCCGCTCTTCCTCTTCCTCTTCTTCGACGGCACCCACTTCAACTACGCCTACCCGGAGCGCTCGGCGATCTTCCAGCCGGCCTGGGACGGCGTGGGCAGCATCAAGGCCGCCACCGTCGACGCCGAGCTCCTCGAGAACCGCGCGAAGAACGCCCTCCACGAGGTCGACGCCAAGCTCGAGGAGTTCCTCTCCTTCTACGAGGCGGAGCGCGGCGGAAAGCCCCTCCTCATCGTCACCGCCGACCACGGCGAGGAGTTCCGGGAGCACGGCCGCGTCGGCCACGGCTCCGACGTCACCCGCGGGCAGATCCACGTGCCGCTGGTGATCTTCGACGAGAAGGTGCCCAAGGGCGTCCACGAGGGCGTCACCGGCCACGTCGATCTCGTCCCGACGATCTTCTCGCTCCTCGGCGACACCCATGACCCTGGCCTCTACGGCGACGGCCACCCCGTCCTCGACGAGCCGACCGACCGCTACGCCCTCGCCACGGTGGGATGGGAGCCCAAGTTCGCCGTCGTCGGCAAGGACCTCAAGGTGCGCTTCTTCAGCCTCGATGCGGGCCTCGGCTCCATCGACGTGACCGACGACGACGATCGCCCCCTCGACGACGGGAAGGCCCGCTTCGCCGTCCAGGCGCCGAAGCTCCTCGAGCGCCTCCGCGGCGGCCTCGGCTCCACTCGCAAGGCCGCTTCGGCCGCGGTGGGCACCCGGGACGCCGAGGAACCAAAGGCCGCGCAGCGCGATCCTGCTGCGGAGGCCTCGCCCGAGACACAGGCTGCCGAGGGCACGCCCGACGTGGCGCCGCACGCGAGCGCCGACTAGGCGCTCGAGCGGCAGCACGCTCGAACGCTGCCGCCGGGGATGCTCGTCCAGCTCGACGCCGTTAGAATGGGGCCCGCATGAAGAAGCCGACCCTCGCCCGCCACCAGAAGTCGCTGCTCGCCCTCCGGGACGAGCTCGTCCGCGGATCTGCTGCATCCGTGCGCCGTGAGAACCCCGAAGCGGGAGCCGACGAGGACGAGGCCCCCCTCGCCGAGATGCTCCAGGTGATCGCGTCGAACCGGAACCAGAGCAAGGCGGGGGAGCTGGCCCGTATCGACGCGGCGCTCAAGCGGCTGGAGGAGAACCCCGACGACTTCGGCCTCTGCGTGGAATGCGAGGACGAGATCGCCCCGGGCCGCCTCGCCGCCATGCCCTTCGTCGAGCTCTGCGTCGACTGCCAGGCCAAGCGCGACTCCCCTCGGGGAGGCGCCCGCCGCCACCTCACCGACTACCGCTGAGCGCGCATCGTTGCTGGGCGTCCCCGGGACGGTTTACGCTCGTGGCGTTCGACCGTACAGACAGTGAGAGGGGAACCATGGACTGGAGAGGTCCGATCGCGGTGTTCGTCGTCGTCGTCGCCGGCTGTTCGTCGTCGGACGAGGCGTTTCGAAGAGAGCTTCGGGGCCTCACGGAGCAGCCGGCGCCGTGCGCAAGTGTCGACGACTGTTGTGTGGCGATCGACGAATGCGGGACGACCGGCTACGTGGTCGGGACGGACGACTACGAGAAGGCAAAAGACCTCGTTTCGCGCTTCGACCACGACGAATGCCCCTTCTGCGAAGGGCCACTCATCGAGCTGGCGTGCGTCGAGGGTCAATGCGTGGGCATCCTTGCGGATAAGTCGGACGCAAGCGTCCCCTGGGGCCATCACTGCGGCAAGCCGCCGCCTCCCGTGCCGGTCAAAGAGCGGGAGCCGAACCCGGACGCCGCTCGCGGTCGTATCGTGCGCTGCGAACGGTGACCGGCCCACGGACGTCGACCATCGGCAGAGCGTGGGGTAGGGTGCCGCACATGACCATCCGCAAGATCGCGACCGTAGGCCACCCCGTCCTCCGCCAGGTGGCGCGCAAGGTGACGCGCGAGGAGCTGGCCAGCCCGGAGATGCAGGCCTTCATCGACGACCTGATCGAGACGATGCGCGACGCCAACGGCGCCGGCCTCGCCGCCAACCAGGTCTTCGAGCCGGTGCAGATCTGCGCCATCGAGGTGGGCGACAACCCGCGCTACCCGTACAAGCCGAAGATCCCCCTCACGATCCTGGTGAACCCGGAGATCGAGCCCCTCACCGACGAGACCTTCGATAACTTCGAGGGCTGCCTCTCGGTACCGGACCTGCGGGGCGTGGCGCCGCGCGTCGTGAAGATCCGCGTGCGCGCTTGGGATCGCCACGGCAACGAGTTCGACGAGGTGGTGCAGGGCCTCTCGGCGGGCACCTACCAGCACGAGGTCGACCACCTCTTCGGCAAACTCTTCCTCGACCGAGTGCGCGACACCACCACCCTCTGCACGTGGACGCAGTTCGAGCGCTTCCACAAGGCGCCGTTCGTCGAGCGCGTGCAGGCCCTGGTGGCCCGCTTCGGGAGCTGACGAGGCCTGCGCGCGAGGCTGACCACGCACGACAGGGGGCGCTCGAAAAACTGCTGGAAAAATCAGCAGTTCAAGAGCGAAACGAAAAAAGCCGTCCGGAGAGTTGAAGAGATCCGCGGGATGCCCGTCGGATCAGGCATGAGAAACCTGATCCTGGTCCCGATGCTCCTCGCTGGTTCCCTCCTCTCCACCGGCTGCGCGATGGGAGTTGCGGTGCGGCCCCCGGTGGAGACCACGATCTACGTTCCGGCGCCCCCCCCCCGTCGCGCGCCGCTGCCTCCTCCTCCTCCCCCGCCGCAGCGGGGGCCGATGAGCCGCAACGAGGCCATCTCCCTCGGCCAGTCGTACTGCTACGACCGCGGCTTCGATTGCTGGCTGGACGGGGCGAACCTCGCGAAGCACGACAGCCTGTGGAAGGTGAAGTTCACCGCCCGCGGCCGCCGCTCGCAGGGCAAGCTGCACCTGGAGTTCGACGCCTGGTCGGGCGACCTGGTGCGCGCCGACGAGAAGGGCCAGCTCCGCAAGCACGGCTGAGTTCACTGCAGATGAGTGATTACGGCGGCGCCTTCTCTTGGGGAGGCGCCGTTTGCTTTCGAGCCGAGCTGCCTTCTGCGCCAGCAGGACCTGACTGCAGTCAGATCTGGTAGTCCATCGGCTCCCTCACGGGAGAGATGGCGGAGGCGCCGCGGTAGAGCAGGAACGGCGGCTCGATCTGCACCTTGGTCCCTGGCGGGATCGACCGCGTCAGCCAGACGTTGCCGCCGACGATGCTCCCCTCGCCGATCAACGTCCTGCCGCCGAGGATGGTGGCGCCGGCATAGACGGTCACCCGATCCTCCAGCGTCGGATGCCGCTTGGGCGGATCCCAAGTGGTCTCCTCGTGCTTGGACACGCTCAAGGCGCCGAGCGTCACGCCCTGGTAGAGCTTGCACCACCTGCCGAGCACGGCGGTCTCGCCGATGACCACGCCCGTGCCGTGGTCGATGAAGAGCCCCGGACCGATGGTGGCGCCGGGGTGGATGTCGATCCCGGTCTGCCCGTGGACGTGCTCGCTCATCATGCGCGGGATGAGCGGAACCTTCCGCCGGTGGAGGAAGTTCGCCACGCGGTGGATGCCGATCGCGCGGATCGAGGGGTAGGCGAGCAGCACCTCGACAATCGAACGCGCGGCGGGATCGCCCTCGAGCGCCGCCTGGGCGTCTTCGTAGAGCGTCGCGCGGATCGACGGCAGCGTCTCGAGCAGCTCGAAGACGATCCGCTCGGCCTGCTCGTTGGCCTCCCGGCCGCTCACGAAGTCCCCCGCCGTCTCGCAGCGGGCGGTGTGCTCCAGGCTCTTGGCGACCTCCGCAGCCAGGCACTCGTAGAGGCGGGCGCAGTGCTCGCCGATCACGTAGCGGGCGTTGCGTGCACCCAGCCGTGCCGCCTCGTAGTAGCCGGGGAAGAGCACGGCCTCCAGGAGGTGGAGGACCTCCACCACCTGGCCGAGAGAGGGGAGGTTGTGCCCCTCGATGTGGTTGATCCCGCCTACCGAGACGTAGGAGTCGAGCAGTCCCTCCACCGCCGCCTCGAAGCGGGGATCGCGCAGCCTGTCAGCGCCCTTCACCAGCCAGCTCCTCCGCGAAGCCGGCGAAGGAGCTCCAGTACCGCTCCCCCGTGTCGGGGAGGACGCAGAGCACCGTCTTCCCCGGTCCGAGCCGCTTCGCGATCTTCCGGGCGGCGACAAGGGCCGCGCCGGAGGAGATGCCTACCAGCAAGCCCTCCTTTCGCGCCAGCTCCCTCGCCGCCAGATAGGCCTCCATGTCGGCGACGTCGATCACCTCGTCGTAGACCGCGCGGTCGAGGATCGTGGGGACGAAGTTCGCGCCGAGGCCCTGGATGCGATGGGGACCGGCCTTTCCCTCGGTGAGGAGCGGCGAGCGGAGCGGCTCCGCGGCGACCACCAGGAGCGAGGGCTTCTTCCCCTTGAGCACCTGGCCCACGCCGGTGATCGTGCCGCCCGTGCCGATGCCCGCGACGAAGGCGTCGAGGGAGTCGAGGGGCACGGAGCGCAGGATCTCCTCGGCCGTGGTCTTCCGGTGGATCTCGGGGTTGGCCGGGTTGTCGAACTGCTGCGGGACGAACGCCTTTTCGCCCAGCTCGTCCGCGAGCGCCTTCGCCGCCTCCACCGCGCCGTTCATCCCCTTCGCCGCCGGGGTGAGCACGAGCTCCGCGCCGTAGGCCTCGAGGATCCGCCGACGCTCGAGGCTCATGCTCTCGGGCATGGTGAGCACGAGCCGGTAGCCCTTCACCGCGGCGACCATCGCCAGCGCGACGCCGGTGTTCCCCGAGGTGGGCTCGACGATCGTCATGCCCTCGCGGAGCTTGCCGGCCTTCTCGGCCGCCTCGATCATCGCCTTGCCGATCCGGTCCTTCACGCTCCCGGCGGGGTTGAAGGACTCGACCTTGGCGAGGATGGTCGCCTCGTCCGGCGCGGCGATGCGGCGGAGCCTCACGATGGGCGTGTCGCCCACCAGCTCGGTGATGTCGTCGTAGATTCGGTCGTGCATGGCGGGCTCCTTGGGCAGGCGCTGGTTTCGTCCGATATAACGGACACCCATCCATGATTGCAACGGAGCCTGTACGGAGGACGTTCGATCCCCTACGGGACGATCTTGCGCAGCGAGCCGTTCCCCGCGTCCGTGACCCAGAGCGCGCCGCCTCGCCCGGCGCCGAGCCCGACCGGCATCCCGAAGCTCGCCGAGTGGCCCCGACCGTCCGCGGCGCCGTACCGTCCGCCTGCCACTGTATAAACCCGTGTCGAGCTGGCGTCCGCTCCCGGCACCACCTTGCGGACCTGGAAGCGAGTGGGCTCGGTCAGAAAGAGCCCGTCGCTCATCCAGGCTGCGCCGCCTTGCGCAGCGAGCCCGGCGACGTCTCCGGTGCCGTCTCCCCCGGCCTTGGGCCCGCGTACGAGCGTCACCACGCTCCGGGCCGGATCAGTGCCGATGGAGCGGAGCTGGGCGTATTCCGTGTCGACCACGTAGATCGTCCCGTCGGGGCCGGCTGCCACCGCTGTAGGATACGCGAACCCGACCTGGGCCCCGGGTCCGTCTGCGGGGTTGGTGCCTCCTCCCGCCACGGTGGTGGTGGCGCCGCTGTGCCGGTCGACCGCGCGGATCCGCCCGTTGTCGGCGTCCGCCACCAGCAGGAGCCCTGTCCTCGGATCGATCGCCAGACCCATCGGCAGGCTGAAGCGCGCCCCGCTGCCGGTTGCGTCGACCATGCCGGGCTGGCCGATCGATCCCGCCAGAGTCGTGACCTCGCGCTGCCCGTCCGGGGCGATCCGCCGGATGCAGTGGTTGCTGGTATCGGCCACGTAGAGGACTCCCGCCTCGTCGGCCACCACCGAGGTCGGGAAGTTGAAGCGGGCCTGGGCGCCGGGAACTTGGTCGAAACCAGCGTCCGAGGAGGGCACGCCATCGCCGGCGATCACGCTCGTGGTCCCGTCCATCTTCACCAGGAAGATCCGGTTGGCGCGGGGATCGGCGACCGCGACTCCGTCTGGCAGCTCTGCCACCCCGGTGGGAGCCTCGAGGCCCTTCCCGACCGTGGAGACGGTGGCGGGCGCGTCCTCCCGCCGGGGGGCCTCCGGGATCGGGCCCGAGCCCACGCCCGCGGGGATCCCGACCTTCGTCGCCGCGTCGAGCACGTTGGCCGTCATTCGCTCCACCCGCGGATCCGCGATCCCCGGCTGCCCCAGCCCGTAGGACCACTCGATGCTCGCCGAGGAGAAGACCAGGGCTCCCGACGCCGCGCGGTAGCTCCCCGCCTCCGACACCCCTGGTTTCCCGAAAATGTCGAGGACGGGCGATCGCGCCATCACCGAGAGTCCGCTCGGCTGGTTCCCGTTGTCGAAGGTCCGGTCGTATTCGTAGCCGACGATCCGGGGGATGGTGTCGCGGTTGTGGAGCCCGGTGCCCCGATAGAGGAAGTGGCTGTCGTCCGAGACCACCCAGGCCGACGAGAGCTTCATCCACGACTCGTACATCACGCCTACGAGGGCGTTCTCGGGCCGTCCGATGACGCGCGCGCGCCACAAGCCCGTGCGCTCCGCTCCCTTCTCCGGATCGGAGAAGGCGTTCGACTTGTACGAGACGATGGTCCTCGAATCCTCGAGGCGGATCTTCCAGTAGCCGGTGTTTGCGCCGAAGAAGAGGGTGGAGACGCCTCGATCCCGGGCGGCCTCGATCGCGTCGCGCTCCGCGAGGGTCCAGTACTCGTCGTGCCCTACCGAGAGGAAGGCCTGCCCCTTGGAGAGCCGGCCCAGGCCCGCCGAGGAGACGTCGAGGTTGGTCGTGTAGCTCACGTCGTAGCCGTAGCGCTCCATGAAGCGGGCGAAGTGAACCTCCCAGCGCAGCACCTCTCCGCTCCCGTAGTCGGTCTCATACGGCCGGTCGAAGCTCACCTTCACCGCGCGGCCGAAGGGCAGGGAGCCGGTCCGATCGACGTAGAGCGAGGTGCCGCCCCACGGGTTGTAGGCCTGCCAGGTGGTGACGCTCGACTGGAAGAGGAAGGTCGCGCTTCGGTCGTCCTTTACGACCAGAGGGACGAACGAGTGCCGGCCGTCCTCCCGGACCAGCTTGAACAGGTAGAGCCCGGAGAGGGCGTCGGCCGGGAGCTGCATCCGGGCGCTGGTGGACCATGCGCAGCGCACGAGGCCGGAGCTCCCCTCGACAGGGCAACTCGGCTGGGTCCCCACGGATCCCGCGGAGCCGGACGCGAGCTGTCGGGCACCCGCGCCGCCGTACCAGCCGAGGCGGTAGAGGGTCCAGCTCACGTTGCTCGCCGGCGACGAGGAGATCTGCAGCGCGATCGAATCGCCGGCCACGGCCGAGACGTGGTCCGCGTACCCCGCCAGGGCGCTTGGCACCGCCAGCGGGCCGTCGTTCCAGTCCGGATTTCCGGGCAGCGCGTTCTCCCGTGAGACCACGGTGTTCTGGGTGATTCCAGGGGGATCGCCGGCGCACGCGGCAAGGAGGAGCGCCGCGAGGGCAGCCAGGGGAGCGAGCGGTCTCATGCCGCTTGGACTTTGCTGCTCGGCTCGCCGATCGGACACCTCCCTCAAGGGAGGCGCTCGGTTCTCCACGTCACGCCGAGAGATCCGCCTCCGGCCTGTCGCGGTGCACCCAGCTCGCGCCCGCCGCCCGCAGCCGCTCCATCAGCGCCTCGGCGCCGTGGGTTCCGAGGAAGTCGGCTTCACCCTCAGTTACGGGAACCATCCACAGCAGGTTCACGGGATCGTGGTTGAAGGCCGGGAGAACCACCTCCGGCGCCCCCGGCGGCCGCTTCCAGAGCAGGACCTTGCTGAAACGCACCCCCGACGGACCCTCGGGGATCACGCCGCAGCCGATCGTCTGCCCTTCGCCGAGGCAGACGTAGCGATCCCAGGGCAGGGTCGACTGGGCGATGACGTAGGAGAGCAGCGGCTCCAATGCCTCTGGCGCTTCGCCGATCGCCAGGCCCAATTCGATCCGCCGAATGCCGGAGGGATCCTCCGTGAGCCGCTCGGCGCGGGGCTGGGGCCGCAGCGACATCCCGCCGGTGCAGATCGCCGTCGCGCCGTCGGGCCCGAAGAGCGTGAGCGAGCGGGGCGGAAACTGCTCGGGGGGCGAGCTGAAGTATCGCTGATGAGGGCCGAGCGCCCGCTCGAGCCCCTGCATCAGGCCCTCCTGGATCGCGGGCCACGGGTTCTCGTCCCACGAGGACCAGAAGCGCGCGGCACGCGAGAGCCTCCCGAAGATCCCGTGGTGATCGTGGGTGGGCGATCCCAGCGGCTCGCAGAGGATCCCCGCCATCGCGCAGTCGCGGGCGTAGCCGGCAAAGCCGTTCACGCCGCTCCACGGCGGGATCACCGCCAGCACGTCGCCGTCCTCGAGGAGGGCCACGGCGTCCCCCGCCTCCGTCCACAGGAGCTCGAGCTTGTTCGGGTTGAGCGGGAGCGCGCCCTCGCGGTCTACGCAGTACTTCGCCGGCAGCATGGGCGCCAGGCCCGCCTGCATCCGCTCGACCTCGAGCATCGCCGGCGCCGCCTTGCGGTTGCGCACCCAGCACGAGCGCACGCCGAAGCCGCTGGCCTCCGTGCCCTCCAGGTAGAGGTGGATCGAGCGACCGTCGTCCTCGACCAGGGCCCTGAGGTTTCCGTTCGGCCCCGTCTCTTCCTTCAGGATCTTCGCTTCGCTCATCGACTCTCTCTTCGCCTCGGGCGCCTCCCGGGCGCGCGGGAATCCTAATCGACCCGTATGGGTCTCGCTCCCCTCGTTGAATACCCGTTTCCGTCGCTCGTCCCCACTCGCCGACCGGCTCGACGGTCCCAGGGGTTCAGCGAAAAATCCCGTTGGAAAAATCGAGCGTTACAGGATAGAATCTCAGCCCTGCCGGGCATCCGCCCTACTTCACGGAGCCGAAACGGACATGATCGGAACCCGCACTACCCGACTCTCGCTTCTCCTCGCCCTCGTGGCGCTGGCCGCCTCTGCCTGCGCCGGGCCGTCCGCCGTTCGGGAGGGCCGGGCACGGAAAACCCGAACCTCGATCGCGCCGCCATGAGCACGGGCCTCGATCGGGTCGACCTCGACTACCTGATGAAGGAGAACCTCGACAAGCTCTTCGCCTCCCGGGCGTGGGCGAGGTTCCGCGGCGGGCCGAACGCCCCGGTGGTCGCGATCTGGCCGATCCGCAACGACACCACCGAGCACGTCGAGAACCAGCTCAACACGCTTCTCGCCACCATCGAGAGCCGCATGGTCGAGAGCGGCGACGTGCGCGTGGTGAGCCGCGAGCGGCAGCGCGAGATGGCGGCGGAGGTGGGCCTCCAGAACACGAACGCGGTCTACGATCCCTCCACGGTCGCGCAGCTCTCGAAGCAGGTCGGCGCCCAGTACTTCCTCACCGGCAAGGTGCAGGCGGTCGACGAGCGCGCCGATGGTGAGCGCCGCGTGCAGTACACGCTCACGCTCCAGATGATCGAAGTCGAGTCCAGCGTGATCGAGTTCCAGAACACGGCCGCCCGCACCAAGGCGATCGTCCGCTAGACTGGCAGCATCAGCCGGATATCCGATCGCTCGCGGCGACGCCCTGCGTAGCCGCGAGCGGCCCCCTCATGTGAGCCAGTCGATGGCGACAAGCCCGATGTATTCGAAGACCATCGTGCCCATCGGTCGCCGCGCCTGGCTTCCGTTGGCGCTCGTACTTGCGCTCGGCGCCGGCTGCGCCACCTACTCCGATCGCACCCTCGCCGCGCGAAACTCGCTCCTCAAGGGCGATCTCCACGGCGGGGAGGCCAAGCTCAACGGTCTCCTCGGCGTGGACAGCAGCCGCGATCTTCCCAGCAAGTGGGGGAGCGAGACGGCGCTCACGCTCCTCGAGCGGGCCACGGTGCTCCAGGCGCAGGGCCATTATCGGGTCAGCGCCAGGGACTTCAGCGCCGCCGAGAAGGAGCTCGAGCTCCTCGACATCGCCCGCGACGACGTGGGCTCCATCGGCAAGTACGTCTACAGCGACGACGCCACCAAGTACAAGACGACCCCCACCGAGAAGCTGCTGCTGAACGCCTTCAACATGGTGAATTACCTGGCCCAGGGCGATCTCGCCGGGGCGAGGGTGGAGGCCAGGCGCTTCGAGGTGATGCGCAAGTACCTGCGCGACTATGCCCCCGACGAGAGCCACGGCGCCTTCGGCGCGTACCTCGCGGGCCTCATCGCCGAGCGGTCGGGCGACGCGGAGGAGGCGCTGCGTTACTACGACGAGGTCCTCGCCGAGAGCCAGGCGCCGTCGCTGAGCGAGCCGATCCGCCGCCTGGCACGGCTCTCGTCCTACCGCACTCCGAGGATCTCCGCGGTCCTCGACGAAGCGGAGAGCGGGCAGCCCGCGCAGCCGTTGCCTGCCGAGATCGTCGTGATCGTCAAGACGGGCCAGTCGCCGGTGAAGGAGGCCAGGCGGATCCCCGTGGGCGCCGCGCTGGGCCTCGCTGCCAATTACGTCTCCGGCGACACCAAGGTCCTCGAGTACGGGATGTTCAAGGTGGTCTCGTACCCGGACCTCATGCCGGCGAAGAGCGTCTTCACCTCGGCGTCGGTTCGGCTGGGGGAGAGCGCGGTGGCGCTCGATCCGATCACGAATGTCTCGGCCGAGATCTCCCGCGAATACGAGGCGCTCAAGCCGAAGATCGTCGGCGCGGCGCTCACGCGCATGATCGTCCGCGCTGCGGCGGCCGAGGCCGCTCGCTATGCGGGACGGCAGCAGAGCAGCGGTCTCGGCTTCCTTGCGGCCGCGCTCGTCGAAGGGACGATGGTCGCCCTCGACAAGCCCGACACCCGGAGCTGGAGCACGCTGCCCGCCCGCGTCCAGCTCACGCGGATCGCCGTCGAGCCCGGGACCCATGAGGTCGAGCTCGAGGTCCGGGGCATGGGCGTTCCCGTGCGTGTGTATCGGACTGTGGAGGTCGCCCAGGGCGGCCTGGCCGTGATCGACCTCACCACCCTGCGCTGACGACAACACCAGGTTCGCCGCGGACCGCCGTGCACGATGTGGCGTGGCGGATCGGTGTGCGCTCGCCGGATCGCTTCGCTCTCCTGGCCCTCCCGTGGGACCGGTGTGCTGGTCGACCTCGCCGATTGTGTGGGGAGGGTGGAGTTCCATGGATCTCCGAGGATTCGTTCATCTTCTCGTGAATTCACGGGTTTCAATGGTTTTGAACTCAAATCGGAATGAGGGGCTTTGACACGGCTCGCCGCATGCGCTCTCCTTAAGCGGTTAAGGCATTCGAGCTGACGCGATCTCGCGCGGAAAGCTCTGTGGATCCGAGTACGGCCCTCCCGCGAACCGCGAGAGGACAACGGAGGGATTTATGCTGCGGATGCTTCGGCGTTCCATCTTCGCGACCGTGACGTTGTCGCTACTTGTTGCTGGATGCGGTTCCGACAAGGAGCGCGCCGAGCCCGACGTCTCCATCGTCGCGTTCAAAGCCTCTCCCGACTCGGTGTCTCCGGGCGATCGCGTCACCCTCACCTGGACGACCGAGAACGCAGCCGAGCTCCACTTCTTCGCTGGCGCCGAGCCTCTCTCCGTCCTGGTCGACGACCCCGCCTCGGGAACGGCCGAGGTTCGGGTCCGCGAGACCACGACCTTCCGCCTCGAGGCCGTCGGCGCGAATGCGTCGAAGGCGATGGAACAGACGACCGTGAACGTCGAGCCGTTCGACGAGGTCGTGATCGAGTCCTTCGCCGCGAGCGCGAGCGAGGTCGGGTTCGGGGGAATCGTCACGCTCTCGTGGCGCACCAGCGGCGCCACCTCGCTGTCGCTCCGCGATTCCGAGGGGCGCTCCTTCTCGCTCTCCGGATTGAACCCGGCAGAAGGCTCGGTGGAGGTGCGGCCCTCCGGCTACACGACCTACGAGCTCGTTGCGACGGGTCCCGGTGGCGAGGCGAACGCAACCGCGAACGTTGGGGTAGTGGCTCCGGCCGGGGCCAGACTCCGCGCCGAGTCCACGCGGATCACCATCGGCGAGTCGACCGTCCTCCGCTGGGAGGCCGTACGCGCCACTGAGGTCGCGCTCGTCGAGGGTGCGAACCGGATGACTGTCGAGCCGGTCGGAGAGAAGCAGGTCACTCCGAGTGCGACGACGAAATACATCCTCGAGGCCAACGGCCCCGGTGGGCCCGAAGCCGTGACGGTGACCGTCGAGGTGGCGCCTTCGATCGACTCCTTCGTGGCGATCGCCCCGGGGCCGTCGAGGCCCGGGACGGAGGTGGAGCTCCGCTGGTCGATCCGCGGAGCCACGAACGCCACCCTCTCGAACCTCGACGGCTTCGTCTACACGATCCCCGCTGGCGACCTCGCCTCGGGCCATAAGATCGCGCCCGCCGGCGTCGGGGGCGCCTTCGTCCTGGTTGCGGCCAGCGGCATCGCGGAGACGACGGCCCGGGCCAGCGTGCCCATGTCCTTCGAACCGCGCGTCGAGCTCTCGATCGATCCGCCCGCCGGCGTCGTAGCCGGTGACGGGACCCTAGCCACGGTCACGCTGAGCTGGCGGATCGACGGCGCGTCCCGCATCCAGGTCAAAGCCGTTCCCGGCGGCAACGTGAACGTTGCGGGATTGTCTCCCCGCCAGGACTCGATCGACATCGACATCGCTGGACCGACCACCTTCCACGTCACCGCCTTCGGCGACACCGGAAAGACCGAGGCGGACATCTCGCCGGTGGTCCATCCCCCGGAAAACTGAGGCGTTTCGTCCGTCTTGTCCGAGTGCCCGGAGCGAGGTGATTCCCGCTCCGTGGGCACTCGTATGCGCGGGATGAGGGCGGCGGGACTGTCAGGGCGACCGTCACGGAGTGACGTTCGATCGGTTTTTCAGGTGCAGTCGGAAGAAGCACGGAAGTCCAACCCGAAACAGCAAGGACGGTTTTCCTCATGAAGAAGATGGCTGTGCTGTCGGCTCTCGCGCTCTCGATCGTTCTCGGCTCGTCGACGAGCTTCGCGGCTCCACCCGAGCCGCCTGCGCCTCTGCTGTCGGATCAGAGGGCGCGGAACAGGGGTTGGTACCCCATCATCCGTTCGCAGCCCAACGGCGCGACGGACGTTGTCTTTGATGCAGGCGGCCACGACATCCGGTGGGATCTGCTCCACGCCATCGAGTACATCCCGCCGGCTGGATCGAACCCGTACACCAAGATCGGAAACGCATCCGGCGACTACTTGGTAAGCGAGGGGCTACTTTACAACTTCGTCACCAACACGGCTGTCGCGGTTCCCTTCGGCAACATGTCGATCCACCGCGACGTGATGGTGTGGCCGAGCGGGAGCAAGCTGGAGTACCAGAACGTCGTGACGGGCGCCACGGGGGGCATCTTGGGATCGTTTGGTCGATATCCAGGCTATCCGTCGAACTGGGAGGACTGGGTCGCCTATAGCTATTACAACGGCAGCGGGGAATCCATCGGGCTCCATCACATCCCGACCGATTCGGCCCTTCCCGAACCGTATCCATCCGGCAACGATCGGCACCCCAACCTCAGCATGGGGAAGCTGGTCTACGAGAGCCGTTCTCGTGAGCTCGCCAGCCGTGGACCGAGCAGCAGGTGCCGCTCGCGTCGTGGTGCACCTATTTCAGCTTTCCGCGGATCGGCGGACGGTGGGGACAGCTCGTCGCGTACCAGGCGAGGTGCGGCGGCGGTCGGCATTTGTTCGTCGCGAACCTCGACAATGGGAGGCTGTACTACGTCGATCAGGCCTCAAACAACGGCGATCTCGCGTTCGACATCCAGCTCGATCGGATGGCCTATTCAGATAGTTCGGATGTCATCCACGTGATCCGCTTCGACGAGATCTCCATGTAGAGGGTCGTGCAAGAAGTGGTGATCGTTCGGTTCCAGTTGCAGTCATAGGTAGCACGGAAGTTCAACTCGAAAACGAATAGGACGGTGCTTCATGAAGAAACTGGCTGTGCTGTCGGCTCTCGCGCTTTCGATCCTTCTCGGCTCGTCGAAGAGCTACGCGGCTCCACCGGAGCCGCCTGCACCCCTGGTGTCGGATCAGACCGCTCGAAACCGAGGCGCCTATCCGAGGATCCGATCGCAGCCCGACGGCGCTACGGACGTGTTCTTCGAATCGGGCGGCCACGATATGCGGTGGGACGTGCTCCACGCCATCGAGTACGTGACGCCGGCTGGTGCAATTCCGTACACCAAGGTCGGGAATGCGTCCGGCGACTACCTGGTGAGCGAGCAGCTCCTCTACAACTTCGTCACGAACACGGCCGTTCCTGGTCCTTCGGATCGGATGTCGATTCACCGGGACGTGATGGTCTGGAACGGTGGGGGAGCGCTCGCGTACACGAACGTCGTGACGGGGGCGGGAGGGAGCGTCGCAGGATGGCTCGGACGAGATCCGTACGATCCGTCCACCTGGGAGGGATGGGTCGCATACACCTTCTACAACGGCAGCTGGCCGTCCATCGGCCTTCACCACATCCCGACCGACACGACCCTTCCTGAGCCGTATCCCTCGGGCGACGATCGGCACCCGAACCTCAGCATGGGGAAGCTGGTCTACGAGAGTCGTTCATGGGAGCTCGCCTGGCAGTACATGGGTCAGCCCTGGACCGAGAAGCAGGTTCCGCTCGCGTCGTGGTGCACGAGGTACAGTCGCCCCAAGATCGGCGGTAGGTGGGGGCAGCTCGTCGCGTACCAGGCGGAATGCGGTGGCGGCCGCTACCTCTTCGTCGCGAACATCGACAATGGCAACCTCTACTTCGTGGACGCGGTAGGGGGCGGCGATGTCGGCTTCGATATCCAGCTCGATAGGATGGCGTACGTCGATGGAGCGGACGTCATTCACTTGATCCGCTTCGACGAGCTTTCGATGTAGTGGTCGCTCGGAGGGACGGGGGCGGGAATCGAGTCCGCCCGCGTCCCGTGCCGCCGGCTTGATGGCGGGCTCTGGCGCCGGCGGCCGATCCCGTGCGATAGAGCGCCGCATGGCGACGAGCGCAGCATCGGGTGGGGTGAGGGCGAGTAGCGGGGTGATCCCCGCGGTCGGGGCGTACCTGGCCTGGGGCCTCTTTCCCCTCTATTGGAAGCAGCTCGGTCACGTGCCGCCCATCGAGATCCTCGGGCACCGCGTGGTCTGGTCGTTCGTCTTCGTCGCGATCCTCGTCAGCTGGCAGCGGCGGTGGCCGGAGTTCCTGCGGACGCTCACGACGGGGCGCACGCTCGCGCCGATGCTCGTCACGACGACGCTGATCTCGGGGAACTGGTTCCTCTTCATCTGGGCGGTGAACAGCGGCCACGTCACCCAGGCCAGCCTGGGCTACTACATCAACCCGCTCCTGAACGTCCTCTTCGCCCGGGTCTTCCTGGGCGAGAAGCTGCGCCCGGCAAAGCTCGTGGCCGTCGCGCTCGCCGGCGCCGGCGTGACGATCCTCGCGATCGGCGAGGCGACGATACCCTGGGTTGCGCTGACCCTCGCCACCACCTTCGCTCTCTACGGCCTCGTACGGAAGGTCGCTCCGGTGGAGCCGCTCACCGCCCTCTCCGTGGAGACCGGCCTCGTGATGCCGCTGGCCGCGACCTTCCTGATCTGGAATTCCCACCAGACCGGCGCGCCCGTCCTCGGCGCGTCGGCGCGGGATACGGCGTTCCTCCTCGGCACCGGCATCGCGACGGCCCTCCCGCTCCTATGGTTCGCCATCGGTGCGAAGCGCCTCCGCTACTCGACGATGGGGATCATCCAGTACCTCGCGCCCACCGGGCAGCTCGCGTGCGCGGTGCTCGTCTATGGCGAGCCGTTCACCGAGCGGCATGCCTTTACCTTCGCCCTGATCTGGGCGGCGGTGATCCTCTACGCCGCCGACGGGATCCGCGCCGGAAGGCGCTCGGCCCGCCCGCCGGACGGCGCCGAAGCGGAGGTCTCCGCGAGCGCCTGAGCCCCGGGAAAACCTCGTTCTCCGAGCAGCAATCGATGCCCGGAGGCCGCCATTGCCACACGGGCGGTCTGGCTCTATGGTGCGCGCCGAACGCAGCAACCGACTCTCTAGAGGCAAGCGATGAAGGCAACGAACGGCGTGGTGGTCTCCCTGCAGTACACCCTCATGAACGCGAAGGGCGAGGAGCTGGAGACCAGCGTGGGCAGCGAGCCCCTCGCCTATCTGCACGGAGAGGGCGAGATCGTCCCGGGCCTGGAGCGGGAGCTCGAGGGCAAGGAGATCGGCTTCAAGAGCCGCGTGATGGTCCCCGCCGCCGACGCCTACGGCGAGCGCGACGAGGACGCGGTCTTCGAGGCGCCGAAGGACGAGCTCCCCGAGGGGATCGAGGCCGGCGAGGAGATCTTCGGCGAGGACGAGGACGGCGAGCCGATGTCCTTCACCGTGGTGAAGCTCACCGAGAACGGCGCGATCCTCGACACGAACCACCCCTTCGCCGGGATGGACCTGACCTTCGACGTGGAGATCGTCGGCCTCCGGCCGGCCACGGAGGAGGAGCTCGAGCACGGCCACGCGCACGACGCCGAGGGCTGTGACGATCTCGAGGACGAGGAAGGCGAAGAGGAAGAGCAGGCCTGAGCTCGTGAAGTAATCACGAGCTCACGCGAAGCCGAAGGCGGAGCAAACGCAAAGAAGAGCGTTTCCGCGCGGAGCGCGGCTGAAGGAACGGGCCCGCTTCAGGCGGGGCCGTTCCTTCATACGCTCCGACCTTCCTAACGTGAATCGGGCGTGGTCATATGCGCCCATGCCCGATTCGCCCAAGGCCGAAGAGGCCTCGCTCACAGCATTCGTCACCGGCGCCGGGATCCGGGTGGGGAGGGCGATCGCCCTCGAGCTCGCCAGGGCCGGCTACGACGTGATCCTTCACGCCCATAGCAGCCGGGCATCGCTCGAGACGCTCGCACGAGAGATCCGCGACCTGGGCCGCGACGCCTTCATGGTCTCCGCGGACCTCTCGGATCCGGCGGAGGTCGAGCGCTTGGCGCACGGCGTCCGCGACATGCACCCGCGCCTCGACCTGGTGGTGCACAACGCCGGGATCTACGAGGCCCGTCCGTTCGACCGGGTCAGCCGCGAGGACTATCGCCGCATGCAGGCGATCAACGTCGAGGCGCCGTTCTTCCTCACCCAGCAGCTCCTGCCTTCGCTGAACGCCTCTCCGGCGCCGTCGGTGATCCACCTCGGCGACATCGGGGGCGAGCGTCCCGTGCCGGGCTTCTCGCACTACTCGGTTAGCAAGGCTGCGCTGCTGATGCTCACCAAGGCGCTCGCGGTGGAGCTCGCGCCGAAGATCCGCGTGAACGCGATCTCGCCGGGGACGGTCGCGTTCCCGCCAGGGCTCGATTCGGAGGCGAAGCAGGAGATCCTCGATCGGATCCCGATGGAGCGCGAAGGGACGGTGGAGGACGTGGCCAAGGCCGTGGTCTTCCTCGCCCGTCACGCACCCTACGTCACCGGGCACGTCCTCGACGTGGACGGCGGCCGGAGCGCGATGCTGTGAATCCGGGTCTGGACGTGATCGAGCTCCGCGGCATTCGGGCCGACTGCATCGTCGGCGTCTATCCGGAAGAGCGAAGCGAGCCGCAGCCCCTCGAGATCGATCTCTCGCTCGGCTTGGACACGCGCGGTGCCGCCAGCGGCGGAGGCCTCGAGGCGACGGTCGACTACGCTCGCCTGACCGGGGAGGTCCGCTTCCTCGTCGGCGCCTGCCGCTTTCGCCTCCTGGAGACGGCGGCGGAAGCGCTGGCGCGCTACGTGCTCGCGCCGCCCACCGGCGACGTTCCCCGGGCGCGGGTGGAGGAGGTGACGGTCCGCCTCGCGAAACCCCACGCGCTGCCGGGCGACGCCGTGGCTTCGCTGCGGATCCACCGGACCGCGGCGGAGTACGCCTACGAGGTGGAGAAGAACGCCTTCGGCGAGGTCGACGTGATCCACGAGACGCCGGGCTGCGGGATCTACCGCCTCCGCGTCGCGCCGGGCCGATCGATCCCCACCCACGTCCACGAGGAGATGGACGAGTGGGAGCTCGTGCTCGGCCCCCGCCTCCTCCTGCAGGGGAGGCCGGTGGCGCCCGGCGACGCCTTCCATTGGCCGAAGGGCCTTCCACATCGCTACGACAACCCCCTGTCGATCGAGCAGACCATCCTCTGCGTCGACCGCCCTGCGTTCATCCCTTCGGACGAGCGGCTCGTCGATGTTCCCCTGGAATCGCTGCGGTCGATCGAGCCCGTCTCCTTCTACCGGCGGGCGGCGGCGGAGCATGCGCGCGAAGGGAGCCCGTGAGCGCTGCCGGGACGAGGCGGGTGCTCGTCACCGGCGGCGGCAGCGGGATCGGCCGCGCGGTCGCGATCGCCCTCGCCAGGCAGGGCGGGCTGGTGGTGGTGGCGGGGCGCCGGGAGGAGCGCCTCGCGGAGGTCCGGGACGAGCACCCGGAGTGCATTCGGATTCTACCTTGTGACCTGGAGTCGAGCGCCGAGAGGAGCCGTCTCCTGCGCCGCGCGAGCGCGATGCTCGGTGGCCTCGACGGCCTGGTCTCCTGCGCCGGCGCCGCCGTGCATCAACTGCCGGGCCACATCGACGAGGGCGCGCTCCGGCGCCAGCTCGAGCTGAACCTGGTGGCCCCCTTGCGGCTGGGCGAGCAGGCGCTCTCGACGCTGGAACCCGGCGGCGCGGTGGTCTTCGTGGCCTCCACCCTCGCGTCGCGGCCCGTGGAGACCAGCGCGGTCTACAGCGCGGCGAAAGCGGGCCTGCTCGCGGCGATGCGCTCCCTGGCCCTCGCGGGAGCGCCAAAGAGGATCCGCTTCAACGCCGTGAGCCCAGGAGTGGTCGACACGGAGATGGTGCGGACCCTGCGCCTCGCGCCGGGCGAGGTCGGGCCCGAGCCGGCGGAGCGCGACGCGCGCCTCGAGGAGCAGCTGGCGCACCTCGCCGCCCTCCATCCCCTCGGCCGCCTGGGAGGCTCGGAGGAGGTCGCGGAGGCCATCGTCCACCTCCTCGGCGCTCCGTGGACCACGGGAACCGAGCACGTGATCGACGGCGGCCTCCTGCTGCGGGAGTAGGCTCCGGTCAGGGATCGTGCGCGATGATCGACACGAGGGCCGTCTCGCTCGGCTCCGTGCCGTTGTCCACCATCAGGCCCACGACCCAGGTCCCGACGACGTCGGCGGTGAAACGCGCCCGCTCCTCGCGGGAGCCGATCAGGGTCGCGGCGCTCTCCTCCGGCCTCGAGACGAACTCCCAGCGGAACGAGAGCGGGGCGCCAGCGGGATCGCGGCTCTCGCTGCCGTCGAGGACAACCTCGGAGCCCACCTCGACGAGGCGGTCGAGGCCGGGACGGGCCACCGGGATCGCGACCACCGAGATCGGATGTACGGCCGTGTCCGTGGCGCCCATCGCGTCGCGGATCGTGAGCCGGACCTCGTAGCGGCCGGCGACGTCGGGGATCAGCCAGGCGATGTCGGAATCGGAGGTCCAGAGCGCGGCGTCGCTCCCCGCCGGCCCATCGAATTCCCAGGTGTAGACCAGCGAGCCCTCGCCGGTGCTGCCGGTGCCGTCCAGCTCCACCCTCTGTCCGGATTGGCCGGTCGAGGGCCCGAGGATTCGGGCGACCGGGGCCTCGGGCTCGACCTCCTCCGCCTTGTGGCTTCCGCCACACGCAGTGAGAACGAGCAGGAGTCCTGTGAGCCAGATCCGGGTCGAATGGAACGAGTTGGCCATGGGTCCCTCCCGATCGAAAGGACCAGTCTACGCCGAGCAGCGGGCGAGGTCGCGCAAAGCGTCGCGTGCTGCCTCGAGGAGGGCTTCGGCCCCCATGTCCGGGGGGGTGCGTACCAGGAGCTTCAGGTCCGGCGTCAGGCGGTAGCGGGGCTCCTTGCCGCCAGTGGAGACGAGGCCGGTCAGCTTCGCAGGATCGAGGGCGGCGTCGGGGCCCAGGGTGATCGCGATCCGCGACGGGCCGGCCTCGAGGGCCCGCAGCCTCAGGGCGCGGAGGTCCGCCTTGATCGCCATCACCCGGCAGAGCGCGTCCACCTCGCGTGTCGGCTGGCCGCACCGATCCACCAGCTCCTCCCGCACCTCCTCGATCTCCTCGTCCGTGTTGGCCTGGGAGAGCTTCTTGTAGAAGAGCAGGCGCTGGTGCACGTCCGGCAGATACTCGTCCGGGATGAACGCCGGGATCGGGAGCTGCACCTCGGGCTCCACCACGGTCTGCTGCGGCTCGCCCCGGAGCTCCGCGACCGCCTCCTCGAGGAGCTCCGCGTAGAGGTCGAAGCCCACCGCCTCGATCTGGCCCGACTGCTTGGCGCCGAGGAGGTTGCCGGCGCCGCGGATCTCCAGGTCGTGGGAGGCGATGTGGAAGCCCGCCCCGAGCTCGGTGAACTGCTGCAGCACCTCGAGCCTGCGCTGGGCATCCTTGGTGATCTGCCGCTGGGCCGGCACCAGGAGGTAGGCGTAGGCCCGCTCCGCCGAGCGGCCGACCCGGCCGCGGATCTGGTAGAGCTGCGCCAGACCGAAAGTGTCCGAGTCGTTCACAATTATCGTGTTCGCGCTGGGGATGTCCAGGCCGCTCTCAATGATCGTCGTGCACAGGAGCACGTCGTACTTGCGGTCGATGAACTCGCCGATCACCCGCTCCAGCGCGTGCTCGGGCATCTGTCCGTGGCCCACGCCCACCGAGGCCTCGGGCACCAGCTCCACCAGGAAGCGCTGCATGGCGCCGATGGACTCCACCCGGTTGTGCACGAAGAAGACCTGCCCGCCGCGGGCCTTCTCCCGCAGGATCGCCTCGCGGATCTCGGTGGGCGAGAAGCGGGCGACGAAGGTGCGGATCGCGCGGCGATCGGCGGGGGCGGTCTGGATGATCGACATGTCGCGCACGCCGGCCATCGACATGTGGAGGGTGCGCGGAATCGGGGTGGCCGTGAGGGTGAGCACGTCCACCGCGGCGCGGAGCTTCTTGAGCTTCTCCTTGTGGGCGACGCCGAACTTCTGCTCCTCGTCCACCACCACCAGCCCCAGGTCGCGGAAGGAGACGGAGCTGCCGAGGAGGGCGTGGGTGCCGATCACGATGTCCACCTGACCCGCCGCCGCCTTGCGCAGCACCTCCTTGTTCTCCTGGGCGGTGCGGAGCGACGACACCCAGTCCAGCTGCACCGGGAAGTCCTTCATCCGCTTGCGGAAGGAGTTGAAGTGCTGGAGGGCGAGGATGGTGGTGGGGACGAGCACCGCCACCTGCTTCTGCCCCATCACCGCGAGGAAGGCGGCGCGCATCGCCACCTCGGTCTTGCCGTAGCCCACGTCGCCGCAGATCAGCCGATCCATCGGCTCCGGCGAGCCCATGTCGGCGAGCACGTCGGCGATGGCCTTCGCCTGATCCGGCGTCTCGTCGAAGGGGAAGTCCTCCTCGAACTGCCGGAAGTAGCGCTCGGGTGCAGGGAACGCCGTTCCCGGATGCGCCTTGCGCCGCGCGTAGATGTCGAGGAGCTCCGCCGCCATCTTGAGGAGCTCGTCCTTGACCTTCTTTTTGGTCCGCTCCCAGGAGATGCCGCCGAGCTTGTCGAGCCTCGCGTGCTCGGCGCCGGCGCCGACGAACTTCTGCACCTGGCGCAGCTTCGAAACCGGGAGGAAGAGCTTGTCCTGGCCGGCGAAGTGCAGCACGAGGAAGTCGCCTTCCACGCCGCGCACGTTCAGCTTCTGCAGCCCGCCGTACTTGCACAATCCGTGGTCGACGTGGACACAGAGATCGCCCTCGTCGAGGTCGCGGAAGGCGGCGACGAAGGGGAGGTCGGCGCGCTTGGCGGCGCGGACCTTCCGCCGGGTGCGGGGGCCGACGATCTCCTCGTCGGAGATGACGACGAAGCCGTCCTGCTGCGAGAGGAAGCCCGAGGAGAGCTCGCCCGTTAAGAGGTGGGCGTGGACGGCGAGATCGTGGAGGTCCCGGGGCTCCGGCGGCGGGTGCCCCTCGCGGACCTTCACGTGGAGCCGTCGCTCGGAGAGCATCCGCCGGAGCTTGTCCGCCTGGCCGGCGGAGCCGCAGGCGATCATCGTGGTCCAGCCGCGCTCGCGCCAGCGCTTCAGTCGCTCGACCAGCGGCGTGAGGGCGCCCTCCTCGCCGAGGTGGCTCTCGATCTCCTTGCGGATCCCCTCGGTGGGCTCGAGGTCGAAGCGGATGGGCTCCCTGCCCCCAGGCACACCGAGCCACAGACCGTGGAGCTCGACCCGAGTGAAGGCCCCGAGCCGGCGTGTGAGCTCGTCCGCCGCCACGAAGTGCGCCTCGGGAGGCAGGGCGAGCTCGCCCCTCTGCACCGCCGCCGCGTGCTCCCGCTCGAGCTCGGCGTGGAGCTCCTCGAGCTCCCTCTCGATCGCCACCGGATCGTCGAGGAGGATCAGGGCGTCGTCGCGGAGGTAGTCCGGGAGCGGAGCGAGGCCCTCCTCGAAGAAGCCGGGGAGGAGCGCCTCGACGCCGAAGGCCGGGATCGCCTCCTGGATCGCCTCCACCAGCTCCCGCACCTTGGCGGTGGGGCGGTTCACGCGATCGGCTGCTGCGCGGGCCGCTTCGATGCCGAGGCGCTTGCTCGTCTCGTCGAAGAGGATCTCCCGGGCGGCGCAGACCTCGAGCTCGTCCAGCGGGCGCAGGGTCCGCTGGGTGGCGGCGTCGAAGAGGCGCAGGCTCTCGATCTCGTCGCCGAAGAGCTCGATCCGCGCGGGCTGCTCGTACACGGGCGGCCAGACGTCGAGGATCCCGCCGCGGACGGCGAAGGTGCCGGGATCCTCCACCATCGGCACGCTTTGGTAGCCCAGCCCCACGAGGGCGCGGGCGAGATCGTCGCGGTCGCGAACCTGTCCGACGACCAGGGTCTCGGCGGACTTCCTGGCGGTTCGCGGCGGCGGCACCCGGCGCGCCAGCGCACGAGCCGAGACGACGGCGATGGCGTCGGGACGCCGCGAGAGCAGGTGGAGCCCCGCGAGGCGGTCGAGCTCGGTGGCGCGATCGGGGGAGAGGCCGTCGTAGGGCAGCACCGCATCGGCCGGGATCCGCAGCACCCGGCGCTCCTCGCCGTCGCCTCCCAGGAAGAAGGCGAGATCCGCCGCGAGCCGATCCGCCGCATCCTCGTCAGCGGCGACCGCCAGCAACGGCCTGCCGAGCGCGCGGTGGAGGGAGGCGCCGACGAAGCCCCTGGCGCCACCCTTCACGCCGAGGACGGCGATCGACTCGCCCGGTGCCGCTCCTGCCGCCGCCGCGAGCCTGACGAAGGCGGTGTCGGCTTTGTCGGGCTGCTTGCTCATCTCCTGCACTTCCGTCTTCGTCGCGGTCGCCCCGCGCACCTCTTCGCCGCGGGCCTGAGACCGTCAGGCGCGGCGGCAAACGAGCGCAGGGCATACCACGAAGACCGCCTTCCGCGAGAGCGGCGCTCTCCTTGCGAAAACCTACAAAGGCACTGGAATCATTGCCGTTACGAGCGGGGGTATGAGAAGCTGGCGGGCCACCCAGCGGCGGAGTATGCCCTTGTCCGACACCCTCGGTCCGAAAGGCGCGTTCAGCGCCGACATCAGCGACGACGCCGTCGCCGAAGCCCTCCGCGCCGTGGAGGAACGCGAGACCCGTGCGGCTCCCGAGGGCGAGATCCTCGACCTGGAGCCCGCTTCCGACGCGGCCGCCGCGCGCATCGCCGAGCTCGAGAGCGCTCTCGAAACCAACGCGCGCCTCCTCGAAGAGTCCCTCCAGCGGGGCCGCGACTCGACGGAGCGCCTGCAGGAGGCCGCCGACCGTCTGACGCGGATGGCCGCCGACTTCGACAACTTCCGCAAGCGGTCCCAGCGGGAGAAGGAGGAGGCCCAGCGCTTCGGCATCGAGAGGCTGCTCCGGGACCTCGTGCCCGTCCTCGACAACTTCGATCGCGCCCTCGAGCACGCGGGCGGCGGCGCCGACCTCGCGAGCTTCAGCCAGGGCGTCTCCATGACCCGGCGCCTCTTCGAGGAGACCCTGGGCCGCTTCGGCGTCCAGTCCTTCTCGGCGGTCGGAAAGGAGTTCGATCCCCGGCTCCACGAGGCCATGGAGCAGGTCGAGAGCGGGGAGCACCCGGCCAACGTCGTCGCGCGGGAGCACATGCGCGGCTATCTGCTCCACGACCGCCTGGTGCGGGCCGCGCTGGTCTCGGTGTCGAGGGGCCCCGGGCCTGCCGCCGAGGCCGCCGGCGACGGCGCGGCGCCGGACCCGGGAGCGGTGTCCGACGATTCGTAGAAGGGCCGGGGCAGGACCGTGCGTCTCTAGGTAGGCGGAGGAACACATCTCCCGACAGCAGTAGGAGCACGACGTGGGCAAGATCATCGGGATCGATCTGGGGACGACGAACTCGTGCGTCTCCGTGATGGATGGTGGGGAACCGATCGTGATCCCGAACTCGGAGGGCGGCCGTACGACGCCCTCGGTGGTGGCGTTCACCGAGAGGGGAGAGCGCCTCGTCGGGCAGATCGCCAGGCGACAGGCGGTCACCAACCCCGAGAACACCATCTACGGCGTGAAGCGGCTGATCGGCCGCAAGCTGGGGAGCGACGAGGTCCGCACCGTCTGCAGGACGTTCCCGTTCCAGGTGGTGGAGTCGGAGAACGGGAACGGCGACGCGTGGATCCGCGCAGAGGGCCGCAGCTTCTCGCCGCCCGAGATCTCCGCGATGGTCCTCGCGAAGATGAAGCAGACCGCGGAGGACTACCTGGGCGAGCCGGTCTCCTCGGCCGTGATCACGGTGCCCGCGTATTTCGACGACGCCCAGCGGCAGGCCACCAAGGACGCGGGCCGGGTGGCGGGCCTCGAGGTCGAGCGCATCATCAACGAGCCCACCGCGGCTGCGCTCGCCTACGGCCTCGACAAGTCGGGGAACCCGCAGACCGAGCGCATCGCGGTCTACGATCTCGGCGGCGGCACCTTCGATATCTCGATCCTCGAGCTCAACCAGGGCGTCTTCGAGGTGAAGGCCACCAACGGCGACACGCTCCTCGGCGGCGAGGACTTCGATCAGCGGATCATCGAGTGGCTCGCCAGGGAGTTCGCCGCCAAGAACGCCATCGATCTCATGAGCGATCGGATGGCGCTGCAGCGGCTCAAGGAGGCCGCGGAGCGCGCCAAACACGAGCTCTCGTCGTCCACCGAGGCGGAGGTGAACCTTCCCTTCCTCGTCGCCGACGCGACGGGCCCCAAGCACCTCGTCGAGACCCTCGACCGCGCCACCCTCGAGGAGCTCTGCGCCGACCTGATCGAGCGCACCCTCGAGCCCTGCAAGGTCGCGCTCCGCGACGCCGGGCTCACCGCGCGGCAGATCGATCGCGTGCTGCTGGTGGGCGGCATGACCCGCATGCCCAAGGTCCAGGCGCGGGTGCGGGAGTTCTTCGGCAGGGAGCCGCACAAGGGCGTCAATCCCGACGAGGTGGTTGCCGTAGGCGCGGCGATCCAGGGCGCCGTCCTCCTCGGCGACGTCCGCGAGGTCCTCCTCCTCGACGTGACCCCCTTGAGCCTCGGCGTCGAGACCGCTGGCGGCGTCTTCACCAAGATCATCGAGAAGAACACCACGATCCCCCGCCGGGCGTCGCAGGTCTTCTCCACCGCGCAGGACAACCAGCCGATCGTCTCCGTGCACGTGCTCCAGGGCGAGCGGGAGATGGCCGAGGACAACAAGACCCTCGCGCGCTTCGAGCTCGTCGGCATCCCGCCGGCGCCGCGAGGCGTGCCGCAGATCGAGGTCTCCTTCGACATCGACGCCAACGGAATCGTGAACGTGGGCGCCAAGGACCTCGGCACCGGCAAGCAGCAGAAGATCCGGATCCTCGCCTCCTCCGGGCTCACCGAGGACGAGATCTCGCGGATGATCGCGGACGCCAGCGCCCACGAGGGCGACGACAAGGTCAAGAAGGAGCTCGCGGAGCTCAAGAACAACGCCGATGGGCTGCTGTACACCACCGAGCGGAGCCTCGAGGAGTACGGCGGGATGCTCACCGAGAAGGATGTGCTGGAGATCCGGGCGGACATGGAGAGGCTCCGTTCGATCCTCGCCACCGGGGAGGCGCATCGGATCAAGGAGGCCATCCAGCGCCTCGAGGGCTCGGCGTATCGGATCGCCGACGCGATCTACGGGGCGAAGTCGGGCTGAAGGGGTCGCGCTTCAGGTCTATGGAGTTCCAGGGGGGACCAGGGGCGAGGATGCCGTCGCCAATACCCTGGCCTGGCGTGCTACAAGCCGAGCCATGACCTTCGCCGAACGAATCAACGACCGAATGGAGCGGCTTGGCACGCGGCTGTGCATCGGCCTCGATCCGCGTCCGGAGTGGCACCCCGCCGGCGTCGATCTCTGGGATCACTGCCGCGACGTCCTCGAGGCGTGCGAGCGCTACGCGTGTGCGGTGAAGCCCCAGGTGGCCTTCTTCGAGGCGCAGGGGCTGCGCGGCCTCGAGGCGCTCTTCCGCGTCCTCGAGCTCGCCAGGCAGATCGAGATCCCCGTGATCATCGACGCCAAGCGCGGCGACATCGGGAGCACCGCCGAGGCCTACGCCGCGGCGTGGATGCGGGGCGCCAACGCGGGCGCGGCCCTCACCGTGAACCCCTACCTCGGCCGCGACACCGTGCAGCCCTTCGTCGACGCGGCGAAGGAAGAGGGCGGGGCGATCTTCTGCCTGGTGAAGACCAGCAACCCCGGCGCCGGCGACCTGCAGGACCTCTCCACCGACCGCGGCACCGTCTCCGAGGTCGTGTCGAGCTGGACCACCGATTGGAACGAGGTCGGCAAGGGCTACGGTCCGGTCGGCGCGGTCGTCGGAGCCACCCGACCCGTGGAGCTCCACCGCTTCCGGCAGCTCCTTCCGCGAAGCCTGCTGCTCCTCCCCGGCGTCGGGGCCCAGGGCGGCAAGCCCGCCGATCTGGCGCCCGCCTTCCATCCGGGCGGGCGGGGTGCCATCGTCTCCGCCAGCCGCTCCGTGGAGTACGCCTCGCGCGGGTCGGATTTCGCCATCGCCGCCAGGGGTTCTGCAAAAGAGCTGCGCGAGGCGATCAACACGGCTTGCGAGGTCGTGACCCCGCGTTAGCTTGGGAATTTTTCCGGCGCCGTCGGCGGCGCCGCGGCTCGGCGCGTTGTTTGAGCCCGCGATGGGTTTTTCGACGCAGGGCATCGCACGGCGGGCCGCTCGCCCCATGGGGAAGACACGTTGAAGCGCGATTACTACGAAGTCCTGGGCGTCGAGAAGAGCGCCTCCGCGCAGGAGATCAAGAGCGCGTACCGCAAGCTCGCGCTCCAGCACCACCCGGACAAGAACCCCGACAACCCCGAGGCCGAGGAGAAGTTCAAGGAGGCCTCCGAGGCCTACGCCTGCCTCTCCGACCCGGAGAAGCGCGCCCGCTACGACCGCTTCGGCCACGAGGGCCGGCCCTTCGGTGACGGCGGATTCGGCTTCGAGGGCTTCGGCGGCGCCGGCTTCGGCGACATCTTCGGAGACATCTTCGGCGAGATCTTCGGCGGCGGCGGCCAGCAGAGGCGTACCCGCGGCCGCGGCGCCGACCTCCGCGTCGACCGGGAGATCGAGTTCGAAAAGGCCGCCTTCGGCACCGACCTCGAGCTCGAGATTCCGCGCCGCAAGCGCTGCGACACCTGCTCCGGCTCCGGCTGCAAGCCCGGCACCAGCCCGCGAACGTGCAACACCTGCGGCGGCAGCGGCGCCCAGCGCTTCACCCAGGGATTCTTCTCCGTCTCCCGCCCGTGTCCGACCTGCGGCGGCGAGGGCAAGGTGATCCCCGACCCGTGCACCAACTGCAGCGGCAAGGGCACCGTCACCGCCACCGCCAAGATCCCCGTCAAGATCCCGCCCGGCGTCGACACCGGCTCGCGCCTCAAGCTCACCGGCGAGGGCGAGCCCGGCCCCATGGGCGGCCCTCCCGGCGATCTCTACGTAGTGCTCCACGTGAAGGAGCACCCGATCTTCCTGCGGGAGGAGACCGAGATCGTCTGCGAGGTGCCGATCAGCTTCACCCAGGCCGCCCTGGGCGCCACCATCGACGTGCCCACCCTCGACGGCAAGGTGAAGATGAAGGTCCCCGCCGGGACCCAGTCCGGCAAGGTCTTCCGCCTGCGCGGCAAGGGCGTCCCCGTGCTCGGCGGCTACGGCCGCGGCGACCAGCACGTGCGCGTCGTCATCGAGACGCCCAGCTCCCTCTCCAAGCGCCAGCGCGAGCTCCTCGAGGAGTTCGCCGCCGAGGCCGGGGAGGACGTGCACCCGCAGTCGAAGAACTTCCTCGAGAAGGTGAAGTCGCTCTTCGGCTGAGCCTCCGGGGGCCCTCTTCCCCGGGATCCCTCGAGCGCCCATCGCGTAGCCGGATGTCCGCCCCGTTCTCTCGGGGCGATTGGAGCCCTGCGACCGCCTGGGCACCCCCCGTAGGCGGCCATCGCTCGGGATCGACGCCTCATCGTCGTTTCACGCCCGCCATCCCTGCCGGCTCCCCAAGGCTTTGACGAAAAGCCAGGAGCCGGCACCTTCCTGTTGATGAACGGGTGTTCAGTGTGCATCCTACTGGGATGCTCGCGACCTCTTCCTGCCCGCGCTCTCGGCGACCCGACGCTTCGGGCGTTGGAGGTGAATGATCCTTCCGCTCATTGTGGAGAGGTCGTCGACCAGGGGGCGGCGAGGAGGACGCTCGCACACATCGTCGGCGTGTTCGCCTCACCTGTATCCAAATGAACACACTCGATTCGCACCGATCCTGTTGCCTCGGCGTCGAAGCTCGGGATGTGAGTCGAATTGATACGACTTGGCCTCCCTGGCTCGCGTTGTAACGGGACTATCCTGACGAGAAAGGCAGATGCCGCTCGCCGTCGGGGATCCCGGATCGCGGGCGATGTCAGACCCATCCAGTATGGATCGATCCCTCCAAGGATCATTCCGGCGGGCGCGAACGTGCGCCCGACCCACGAGTCGAAAATGGAAGTGAAAGTGCGAGTCCCAAACCCGGTGGCAGACGGTCGAACCGTCGAGCCCGATCGCGACTTCTGGTGCGTCCATTACGAGCACTGTCTGGACGTAGCGATCCTCGATAGCTGGTCCGGATTTTCCTGCAGGAGTTGTGCCTTCAGGGGAGCAACCGAGGGAGCGTCCATCGAAGTGCCGGATGGAGCGGTGGTTCCGGCCGCCTGAGGGGATTCGGAGCCAATCGAGAGATAGGGAGGAGAAAAAAATGTTCGAATCAGAGTCCAAGCGGGAGAACAGGGCGAGCGGGGATCCGTACCCGAAGGAACCTCCCAGCCGGGAGACCGTCGAGAGGGTCTTCGCCGACGAACGGGAGGCCGCGCGATTCTGGCTGGAGCAGAGGACGCCGCGAAAACGATCTCCCATGGATCCTCGACGCCTGGCCGCTCCGATGGGCCGATCGACCAACGACCTGGATATCGAAGCAGTCCTCCATTCCATCGAGCGTGGTCTGGAAGGGATCCACCCGGAGTGGCATCCGGTGGTCCTCGTCCATCTCGGCTGGGGAATCGGAATTCGCCGCCTGCGTACAGGTGACTACCTCGAACGGGCGGGGCTTCCGCCCGCGCTCCCCCAGGGGCTCACCCAGTACACGCTCGGCATTCGGTCGCGGCAGTTTCGTCAGCGTCTCTCCGAGCTGAAGGTGATCGACTCCGAGGACGTCGCCGCGTGGGACGCGGTCGAGAGTGATGCACCATCGGACGAGCGCCCGATCGCCGGATGGAAGGGGATCGCGACCCATCTCGGAGTCTCCGAGATCACGGCCAAGCGGTGGGAGGCCCGTGGCCTTCCCGTGTGTCGTCCCGGCTCCGGCACCGTCCTCGCGTTTCCATCGGCTCTCAACCTTTGGGTCCACGAAGGCACGGGTGCCACCCGCTACGCGAAAAGGGAGTTCGAAGGGGATTTCGATCCTGAGACGAAGTGATACGAGATGGATGGTGGCACGCCAGCCAGAACATCCATAGGATCGCTCCATGCTGCTCGCTGATTCGATCGGTGAGCGCAGCTTTTATTGATCGTCGAGCCAGCCTGCGGTAGCGCGGACGGCTCTTTTATCTGCATTTGTGGCGAGGAGAACGGAATGCGCCGGCATCCACCGTAGTGGGATTCGTGCGTTTCGCGGATGCGCGAGCGTGGCGATGAAGATTGGATTTGAAACCGAATAGGTGTCGCCGGCCGGCGGCGAAAGGGGGCCAGGAACGCCGCCGGCTTCGGATCGGCGGTGTTCCTTTTGAGGAGGTGGGAGCCGTGGACTGGCTCGCGACAAACTGGCCGATGGTTGTCGTGCTCATGGCGTTGGCAGCGGCCTGGGGCCGCACAACCCGTCAGATTCTCGACATCCAGGAAAAGCTGGCAGATCAGCATGACGAAATTTGCAGCATGCGAAACGCCGAGCTCGCGAGGCGGGAGAAGCTCGCCGGCGAGCTGGAGAGCATTCGGATCGCTTTGACCGAGATCCGGACGCAGCTCGAGATTCGAAACGGCTTTCGGTGATCGTGTGACTTCGAATCAAGGAACTAGAATCGATCTCTCGAAGGGGAGCTCCATGAAATCAGAACGTGGGTCGGACGATCTCCGGCTCTCCAATGGAAGAAACTGTCCGGAATTCCTGATCGTCCATGAGTCCGACTCCAGCTGGGGCACCGTCGAGGACATCGACGAGTGGCACCGGGCGAGGGGATTCCGCTCGATCGGGTACCACTACGTGATCGGCAACGCCTATCCGACGGCCGCCTCCTGGCGGAAGCACGAGCCGGTCGTTCGACTCGATGGAAAGCTCCGCACGGGTCGATCGCTCGGTGATCCGGACGACGTCGACATGCAGATCGGAGCCCATTGCCTCGGCTTCAACACGAGATCCATCGGCGTCTGCCTGATCGGAAAGCACGGCTGTTACTCCGAGGCCCAGGTCGAGACGCTCTACGACTTTCTAGAAGGAAAGTGCCGCCAGTACTCGATCCCGCCGGAGCGGATCCTCGGGCATTGCGAGACCGAGAGCGGCCGGCGGGAGGGGAAGGCGTGTCCCAGCCTCGACATGGAAACTACACGCAAGATCATCCGATCCAGACTGATGGGTCGGAAATAGAAGGTTGATGACATGGAAGACCTGAGTCTGCTCCTGGGCGGGCAGCTTCTGACGTTGGGCGCCGGCGCGACCATCCTGACCGCGATCTGGCGAGAGCTCTGCCCGCGGCTCTGGGGATCTGCGTTGGGACGTCGATTGCTTCCTCTCGCTCCGATCGCCTTCGCGGTCGCCGGATCCTTCGCAGGCCTCGGCTCCGCGGGCGGTTGGACCAGTCGACTGGCCAGCGGGGTCCTCGCGGGAGCCATCGCAGCGCATGGATTCAAGATCGGGCGAACGACGCTGCTCGGTTTCGGTCTCGACGCGCCGTCGGATAGGCAGGGAGTCGAGCCGTGAAGACCGTCGTTGCAGTGGCGCTGGCGCTCCTCGCGGCAGTGGCCGGGTGGCTTCGGGGCCGAGCACAGAGAACGAACGCCGATCGGCTGGAGGCCCTCGAGCTGGCTCGGCAGTCCATGAATCGCCGCGCCGCGGTGGAGCGTGAACGGGAGGTGCGGGATGCGGGTATTCGCCTGGAGTCGAACAAGAGGAAGACGAGAGATGCGGTGGACCGGGCGAACGAGCGTGCCTCTCGCCTGGGTTGGCGCCCTGGCGCTGGCTCTGGCGGCGGGACCGGCGCTGGCGGAGGCGACGGGGCCGGCTGAGCCGGATCCGGCGGAGGAGACCCGGCCCTGTTGGCGGTCGGGACGCTACGTCATCTGTGACGCTTTGGCGTTCCGCCTCCTGGAGGACGAGTTCGAAGAGCTTCGCGCAGAGCTGAGCCTGGCGCGAAGCCACCTCGAGGACGCCGCCGCCGACGCAGCGGAGCGGACGGCCTTCGATCGGTTGGCGTGTTCAGGACGCCGCTCGGGATCCTGCGAAACCACGCCCGAATCCGGGTGGGCGCGAAGCTCTCCCCGCATTGCGGTCGGTCTCTCCATCGTCGGGACCGCAGTGGCCGCTACCGGGCTGGGCCTCTCGGTGCACGGCGGAGGCTCAAGCGCCGCGGGCTGGATGGTCGTTGGTGGCGTCGTCTTCGATCTGCTCGGCCTCGCACTTGTCTATTGAGACTGGTTTTATTTTTTCGGGGCGGGCTCGAGGAGCGAGATCCCTGCGGGGGGAAGGCCTCGGAGGACAGACGTAGCATAGGCCGTAGATGAGGGGGCCGAGCCTTCAGCCTGCAGGATGGATCATAGGGAAACCAATTTTTTGGGGGGTGTCGGGCCTGAAGCTCGGCACCCCTTTTTCATGCCATTCGCCCGGGTGGCCGGAGCGCTTCCGTCGAGCCACCGGCTCCGGACCTGCGGCGCTCTACGGCGAGAGCGGATTGAGCGAGACGAGATGGCGCATTTCGCATGTGCGTGTCTCGCGTGGAGATTTTTGTGAGCGAGAATTTCAAGAGAGACAGGCCAAAGTTCCAGGGAAGTGGCAGAGCTGCGTCGAGCGGAGGTGGCGAGGCCAAGAAGGAACGCTCTCCGCTCCTGCCGTCGGTGTCCATGCCGAAGGGCGGCGGCGCCATCCGGGGCATCGGCGAGAAGTTCTCCGCGAACCCGGCGACGGGTACCGGCTCGTTCTCCGTACCCGTTGCAACCACGCCTGGGCGGGGCGGCTTCGGACCGTCCCTCGAACTCTCCTACGATTCCGGCGGCGGGAACGGCGTCTTCGGCCTCGGCTGGAACCTTCCGATCCCTTCCATTTCCCGAAAAACGGACCGCGGCCTGCCACGCTACGACGAAAGGGAGGATACCTTCGTTCTCGCCGGCTTCGAGGATCTCGTCCCGGACGGAGAACCTGTCGAGCGCGGGACTGTGCGCGTCCAGCGCTACCGCCCGCGGGTGGAGGGGGCGTTCTCCCGCATAGAGCGCTGGCCCAATTCCGATGGAACTTTCCATTGGCAGGTCAGGACGGGCGACAACGTACTTCACACCTATGGCGAGACGAGCTCGGGACGGGTCTTCGAGCCCGGGAACGAGCTCCGTACCTTCTCGTGGCTCCTGGAGCGGTCCGAAGACGACCGCGGGAACTTCATCGTCTACGAATATGAGCAGGAAGACGACAAGGGTGTCCTCAAAAACAGCCCATGCGAGGCAGGCCGATTCGATCCCGGGGGCCGTTTCACGGCCGAGGCGCAGCGTTACCTGAAGCGGATCCGCTACGGCAACCAGGCCCCGTACGAGGCGCGCGACTTCCATTTCGAGGTCGTCTTCGACTACGGCGATCACGACGAGGTCGCGCCCGCAGTCCAGCCGGACCGTCCCTGGCCCGTGAGAGCCGATCCCTTTTCCTCGTTCCGTAGCGGCTTCGACATCCGGACCTACCGACTTTGTCGCCGGGTGCTGATGTTCCACCGCTTCGAGGAGCTCGGCTCCGAGCCGTGCCTCGTCCGATCGACGGATCTGTGCCACCAGCCGGATCCTGCCGGAAGCAGGCTTACGTCGGTCACCCAGCGCGGATACCGGCGCGGGCTGTCCGGTGTCGACGAGTCCGCGGCGCTCCCGTCTCTAGACTTCACCTACACCTCGGCCGAGGTCCACGACCGCCTCGAGGATCTGCCGAAGGCGAGCCTCGCCGGCTACCCCGGCGCCGATGGAGGCCAGTGGATCGACCTCAACGGCGAAGGGATCCCCGGCTTCCTCGTGGCCACCGACGGGGCCTGGTTCTACAAGGCCAACCTCGGCGGCGGCGTCCTCTCTGCCCCCAGGCGGCTCGACAGCCTGCCCGCCCCCGCGTCGCTCGGGCCGCAGCAGCTCTCCGATCTCGACGGCTCCGGACGGCTCTCGCTTGTGTCCTTCGGCGCCCCGCTGCCGGGATTCTTCGAGCGGGACGGCGAGACGTGGCGCCCCTTTCGCGCCTTCGATGCCGTCCCGGGGATCGATTGGAAGGATTCCAATCTCCGCTTCATCGACCTCGACGGTGACGGTATCGCCGACCTCCTGATCACCCAGCAGGACGTCTTCGTCTGGTACCGCTCCAAGGGGAAGAAGGGTTTCGAGCCCGCGGCCCTGGTGTCGAAGAGCCCCGACGAGCGGACGGGTCCGGCCGTGGTCTTCGCCGACGGGACCGAGAGCATCCAGCTCGTGGACCTCTCGGGCGACGGACTCATGGACATCGTCCGCGTCCGCAACGGGGAGGTCTGCTACTGGCCCAACCTCGGCTACGGCCGCTTCGGCGCGCGGGTGGTGATGAGCGGGAGCCCCGTCTTCGCCTCCCGGGACCTCTTCGATCCGAAGCGGGTCCGTTTCGCAGACATCGACGGCACGGGCCCGAGCGACATGCTCTACCTCGGCGGAGACGGCGTCTCGTTCTGGCTGAACCAGTCCGGCAACGGATGGGGGGAGCGGCAGACGTTGCGCTCCGTCCCCACCGTGGACTCGCACACCCGCGTGAGCGTCGCGGACCTCCTCGGCAGCGGGACCTCCTGCCTGGTGATCTCCTCGGATCTGCCGGGCGATCGAGCGCACCCGATCCGCTACGTCGATCTCCTCGGGAGCCAGAAGTCCAACCTGCTCTGCAAGGTGACCAACAACCTCGGCGCGGAGACGAAGATCATCTACGCGCCGTCGACGAAGTTCTACCTGCAGGACAAGGCCGAAGGGCGCTCTTGGCTCACGCGCCTCTCTTTCCCCGTGCACGTGGTCGAGCGGGTCGAGAGCCTCGATCACGTCACAGGTACAAAGCTCGTCACCCGCTACCGCTACCACCACGGCTTCTACGACGAGTTCGAGCGGGAGTTCCGCGGCTTCGCCTTCGTAGAGCAGTGGGATGCCGAGACCTTCGCCGGCGCGGCGCCGCTAGAGCTGCCGCCGGTGCTGGTGAAGTCGTGGTTCCACACCGGCGCGTGGTTGGGCCGCGAGGCCCTCGAGGAGGCCATCTCCCGCGAGTACTACGGCGGGGATCCCAAGGCGCCTCGGCTTCCGCGGACGGTCCTTCCCCCGGATCTCACGGCGAAGGAGGAGCGGGAGGCCGCCCGGGCGCTTCGCGGCAAGCTCCTGCGCCAGGAGATCTACGCCGAGGACGGCACGGCGGCGAGCGCGCATCCCTACCTCGTCACCGAGCGCAGCTACGCGCTCCAAACGTTCCAGCCGGCTACCTACGCCGAGCACGGCGTGTTCTTCCCGCACGATGCCGAGACGGTCGAGCTCCACTACGAGCGCAATCCGGTCGACCCGCGGATCCAGCATCAGCTCGTGCTCGAGGTGGACCGCTTTGGCCACCCGACGCGCACCGCGGCCCTCGGCTATCCGCGCCGAGACCACGCAGACGACGACGACCCGCAGGGGAAGCTCTGGGCCAGCGTCACCGAGAGCCAGCTCGCCTGGAGCCCGGACGATGCGCCTTGGCTTCGGCACGGCGTACCCATCGAGGAGAGCGCCTGGGAGCTGATCGGCCTCGACGTGCCGGACGACGAGATCGTTACGGCAGAATCGCTTCGGGCCGCCATCGCCGACGCCGCGGAGGTCGCCTTCGATGCATCGCCTCCGCCTGGCACCAAGGCACTGCGCCGGCTCTCGGCTACCCGCACGCGCTACCTCGACGAGGATCTCTCGCCGCTTGCGTTCGGTGAAATCTCCTATCACGCGCTCCCCTACGACACCTATCGGCTCGCGTTCACGAAGAGCCTCGTGGAGCGCGCCTTCCGCGAGGAGGTCGACGAGATCATCCTCACGGGCGAGGGCGGCTACGTCGAGCTCGATGGGATGTGGTGGGCCCCCACCGGACGCCTCGTCTACGACCCGGCGCGCTTCCTCCAGCTCGTCCAGGCGACCGATCCCTTCGGCGGCGTGAATCACCTCTCCTACGACGCCTTCAGCCTGCTCGTCGCCGAGACGATCGATCCTGCGGGCAACGTCACCTCGGTCCTCAACGACTACCGGGTGCAGGCGCCGTGGCGGATCCTCGACCCCAACGAGAACCTCACCTACTTCGAGTTCGACGCGCTGGGTCTGGTGGTGAAGACGGCCCAGATGGGGAAGGGCGAGGGCGACACCCTCTCCGATCCGACCACCCGCTTCGAATACGACCTCCACCGCTTCGTTTCCCAGGGCAAGCCGGCGTACGCGCGGACCCTCGCCCGAGAGACCCACGGCGACCCGAACACGCGCTGGATCGAGTCCTACAGCTACTCGGACGGCCACGGGCAGGAGGTGATGGCCAAGGCCCGAGCGGCCCCGGGCCTCGCGCCCGCGAGGGGGCCCGACGGCGCGCTCCTCCACGATTCGAGCAGCGAGCTCGTGATGCCGCCGACCTCGAACCGCTGGGTCGGCAGCGGCCGCACCGTCTTCGACAACAAGGGCAACCCGGTCAAGAAATACGAGCCATTCTTCAGCAGCACCCACGAGTACGAGGACGAGGCGGAGCTGGTGGAGTGGGGTGTCACGCCCGTGCTCCACTACGACCCTCTCGGGCGGCTCATCGAGACCGAGCAGCCCAATGGCACCAGGGCCCGGGTGGTCTTCGACGCCTGGCGGCAGGAGAGCTGGGACGAGAACGACGCCGTCCTCGGCACGGCTTGGCTCATCGAGCGCGAGGTTCCTACCGCCGACAAGCAGGAGCGCCGGGCCGCGCAGCGCACCCTCGCTCACGCGGGAACGCCCACAGTCACCCACCTCGACAGCCTGGGCCGACCGTTTCGAACCGACGAAGACAACGGCGGTGGCGCCGTCTACACCACCACCCTCACCCTCGACATCCAGGGCAACCAAGTAGAGGTGAAGGACGCCGAGGACAAGACTGCGGCTCTTCAGGTCTTCGATCCCCTACAGCGGCGCATCGCCCTGCATAGCTGCGACGCCGGCATGAGCTGGACGTTCCCGGATGCCGCCGACAGCCCGGCGCGCTCCTGGGACGAGCGCGAGGTCTTCGTCCGCACCTCGTACGATGCGCTCCGGCGCCCGACCCACGTCTGGGCCCGAGAAGATGTCGCCCCCTGGCTCCTCGCCGAGCGACTCTATTACGGCGAGACTGTTATCGATGCCGCCGTCTTCAACCTTCGTGGACAGGTCGCCGCGCACTTCGATGGCGCTGGCTTGGTCGCCTTCGAGCGCTACGACTTCAAGGGCGGCCTCGAGCTCTCCACCCGGCGCCTGGCAAAGAGCTACACCGAGACGGCGGATTGGTCCGCCCTCTCCCTCGTTCAAGGTCCGCTCCAGGCGCAAGGCGCCGTCGCCGCCCTCCTCGAGACGGAAGCGTTCTCCACCGAGAACCAATACAATGCTCTCGGCCGGATCACACACGTCCATACGCCCGATCAGAGCATCTCCCGCTTCCGCTATGACCAGGCCGGGCTCCTTGCCGGCGTTGATGCGAAGCTCCGGGCCTCCTCCACCTGGAGCCCGTTCGTCATCGAGCTCGCGCACAACGCGCGAGGCCAGCGGGAACGGATCGTCTACGCCAACGGCACCACCACCGACTCGACCTACGACCCGAAGACCTTTCGCCTGAAGCGCCTGCGGACCACCCGTCAATCCGACGGCAAGGTCCTCCAGGATCTCGTCTACACCCACGATCCGGTCGGGAACATCACTGAGATCCGGGATGGCGCCCAGCAGGATCTCTACTTCGCAAACGAGGTCGTCCCTGCGAATGGTCTCTACCGCTACGACGCCCTCTATCGGCTCAGCGAGGCGAAAGGCCGAGAGCACGCCGGCCAGCAGCCCACTCACACCGACCTGCCCTGGTCATCGCTGCCCCACGCCAACGACGTCCAGGCCATGCAGCGATACGAGGAGCGCTACACGTACGACAAGGTCGGAAACATCCTCGAGATGGCCCACAGCGCGGGCGGCGCCGGCTGGACGCGCAGGTACGAATACGACGACGAGAGCAACCGCCTTCTCTCCACCAGCCTCCCGTCTGACCCGCCCAACGCAAACTCGCAGCGCTACGCACACGACAACGCCGGCAACATGGTCCAGATGCCCCACCTCGCCGGCATGGCGTGGGACTGGGCGGGCCGGCTCCAGGTGGCCGACAAGGGCGGCGGCGGCCAGGTCTATTTCACGTACGACTCGGGCGGACAGCGTGTCCGCAAGGTCTACGAGCACAGCGGAGTCATCGAGGAGCGCATCTACCTCGGCAGTTTCGAACTCTTCCGCCGTCGGCAGTCCGGCACCGTCCAGCTCGAGCGCGAGACCCTGCACCTCATGGATGAAAAGCGCCGCATCGCGATGGTCGAAACCAAGACCCGCGACGGAGGCATGGCCGTTCCGACGCTCACCCCGCGCTATCGCTACCAGATCGACAACCACTTGGGCTCCGCCGCCCTCGAACTGGATGACGCCGGCCAGATCATCTCCTACGAGGAGTACTTCCCTTACGGCAGCACCGCCTTCCGAGCGCTCAAATCCGGAGTCGACGTCAGCGATAAGCGCTACCGCTACACGGGTATGGAGCGGGACGAGGAGACCAGCCTGCTCTATAACAATGCGCGATACGCCGTATCATGGTTAGGTCGCTGGCTAAGTCCCGACCCCGAGGGCTATGTCGATGGCATTGACCTTTACGTGTATCTTAGAAACAGCCCATTTCGTTTCGTGGATCCTCATGGTACCCTGACTACGGACACGCAGCTAGGGGCCGGTCTCGAGGCGAAAGACGACACCACGGACACGCAGCTTGGGGCCGGTCTGGAGACGAAAGACGAGTGGAAGAAGACGATCGAAACAGAGGACAAGGCGACAGAAGTTGCCCTTGAAAATCTTCGAACCGATCCTCGGACAAGAGAGATGATGAGGCTGGTCGAGGGTAAAATGAAACTGGAGGTGGTCATCAAGAGACTCAATGAGGGTGATCTTGGGTATGAGGATCTGGTTAATGCACGTGGTGCATTTATGTCGATCAATGACGACGGAAAGTTTGAGGTGACGTACAATCAGGATCTGATCGAAAAACTTCGCGCGCTCGATGGGGTTCCCCAGGAGTATACCCTTGAGCAAATCCTGGCGCATGAGATTGGCCACGCCCAAGGCTTCTTCAAGGCAATGGAGGGCTTCTTTGATATGAGTGAAAAGGGATATCTTGAGGCTGCGTATGAAATGACCGAGAAACAGTTTAGACTCGCCACCCGTGAGGGCAATAAGCAGGCCACGGCGAACGAGAACCTACTTCGGATGCCCATGAGCGGGCCCAATGGAGAATGGCCTAAGCATCGGGAGGGAACTTTTAGTGTTTTGCCATTTTCTTATTTGACGTTTAGCGTTCGAGATAGGCCTCTGTTTGGGGCGTGGTAAGGAAGGAGGACTAGGTGTCGCGAGTCGTTTCTCTTTTGGCGTTGGTTGTGGCGATTGGCTGTTCTCGTTCGGGGGAGCGTGTGAGTGCGGCGACTGTCGCAGTCGCCGCCGACTCGGCGAGTCAGGGGGATGATCTCTGCAGCGGGGCGAAAACGACTCACCCTGGAGGGGAGCGGTATGTGCGCTATAAGGGAGTGTGCATGAAGCAGTGCGACAGTGAGGCGGACTGTGAGATGGGTCAAAAATGCTCCATTGGCCGCCCACGGGGCTGGTGTTACGATACATGTGACAAGGACACAATGAAGTGTAGGGACCCGGTTCTGAAGTGCAAAGCGCTTGATATGTCTGATGGTATGGGTGCATTTCGACTGGCTTGCTTCCGCTACTGATTGCGGGATGCGCTCGGTCCCTGCTCGATTGCGAGGAGCCGAGCGTAGGCGGCAGGTAACTCGCCACCTCGACGCCTCCTCCGCGCGCACCCATGACCACTTGGGAGCTGGTCTTTTAGGGCTCTCATGATATGTCCGAAGCTGACTTGAGGCCCTGCTTCAGACTCGATCGAGCTCATCCATAGTGAAGAGTTTCAGACATTCTCGTGCCTGGTGCAGGCCGCTGATTGCGCTGAATAGATTTCCTCCGAGTCGGGTGGGCACTCGGCGAGGGCTAAGCGCGACGCTCGAACTTGTCGGCAGTCCTCGCGCCGTCGGCTCTCCTCGACTCGTCTAGAAGAATGGGTTTGGTCGGAAATGGTTGGCCTGCCTTTGGGCGGACGCTAGTTTCTCCAGCTTTTGGGGCGGAGGCGGCGTGGCAGGGATTTCCATTGGGATCGACTTCGGGACTTCGAACAGCGCGGCGGCGATCGTCGACGCGGCGGGGCGATCGGCGGTGCTTTCGCTCGACGCGGGCGCGGCCGCCCCCGGCTCTTTCGGAGCGTGATCTTCTTCCCGGCGGAGAGCCGGGAAGTCCTGGTCGCCGACGAGGCGATCAGCCGCTATCGGGACGAGTGGGAGGGGCGGTTCGTCCAGTCGGCGAAGAGCTTCCTCAAGTCGCCGACCCTCACCGCCACTGAGATCCGGCAGCGGCGGTACAAGCTCGAGGAGCTGGTGGCGATCGTTTTGCGCGCGATGCGGGTGCGGGCGGAGGAGATCGTCGGCGCGCCGATCGAGCGCGCGGTCTTCGGTCGGCCGGCCGTGTTCTCGCCGGATTCGGAGCGCGATCGCCTTGCGGTGAGCGACTCACGGCGGCGGCCGAGCTCGCGGGCTTTCCAACGCCCACCATCCTCTCGAGCCCATTGCCGCTGCACTCGGCTACGAGGAGGCCCTCGAGCGCGACGAGGTGGTGCTGGTCGGGGTTTCGGCGCGGGTACCAGCGACTTCACGCTCATGCGGCTGGGGCCGTCACGAGCTGGGGACCTCGACCGCCGAGGGGACGTGATCGCGTCGGACGGCGTCTACATCGGCGGCGACGACTTCGACGCGGCAATCGTGGAGCATCGGCTGCTCGATCGCTTCGGCGCAGGCTCCACCTACCTCTCGCTCACCCGCGCATGCCGCTCCCGGTCTGGATCGCGCGCAAGCTCCTCGCGCGGCACAAACTCGCGCTTTTGCGGGAGCGCAGCACGATGGAGTTCCTCAAGAAGGCGAAGGTGGACTCGGACCAGCCGGAGGCCCTCGGGAACTGATCCGGCTAGTTGAGGACAACCTCGCCTTCCACCTCTACCGATCGGTCGAGGCCGAGGTGAAGGTGTCGTCCTCTCGCAGCCGTGCAGTGGCCGCACGGTCCTCGACAACAAGGGCAACCCGGTCAAGAAATACGAGCCATTCTTCAGCAGCACCCACGAGTACGAGGACGAGGCGGAGCTGGTGGAGTGGGGTGTCACGCCCGTGCTCCACTACGACCCTCTCGGGCGGCTCATCGAGACCGAGCAGCCCAATGGCACCAGGGCCCGGGTGGTCTTCGACGCCTGGCGGCAGGAGAGCTGGGACGAGAACGACGCCGTCCTCGGCACGGCTTGGCTCATCGAGCGCGAGGTTCCTACCGCCGACAAGCAGGAGCGCCGGGCCGCGCAGCGCACCCTCGCTCACGCGGGAACGCCCACAGTCACCCACCTCGACAGCCTGGGCCGACCGTTTCGAACCGACGAAGACAACGGCGGTGGCGCCGTCTACACCACCACCCTCACCCTCGACATCCAGGGCAACCAAGTAGAGGTGAAGGACGCCGAGGACAAGACTGCGGCTCTTCAGGTCTTCGATCCCCTACAGCGGCGCATCGCCCTGCATAGCTGCGACGCCGGCATGAGCTGGACGTTCCCGGATGCCGCCGACAGCCCGGCGCGCTCCTGGGACGAGCGCGAGGTCTTCGTCCGCACCTCGTACGATGCGCTCCGGCGCCCGACCCACGTCTGGGCCCGAGAAGATGTCGCCCCCTGGCTCCTCGCCGAGCGACTCTATTACGGCGAGACTGTTATCGATGCCGCCGTCTTCAACCTTCGTGGACAGGTCGCCGCGCACTTCGATGGCGCTGGCTTGGTCGCCTTCGAGCGCTACGACTTCAAGGGCGGCCTCGAGCTCTCCACCCGGCGCCTGGCAAAGAGCTACACCGAGACGGCGGATTGGTCCGCCCTCTCCCTCGTTCAAGGTCCGCTCCAGGCGCAAGGCGTGGTCGCCGCCCTCCTCGAGACGGAGGCCTTCTCCACCGAGAGTCAATACGACGCTCTCGGCCGGATCACACATCTCCACACGCCCGACGAGAGCGTCTCCCGCTTCCACTATGACGAAGGGGGCCTCCTCGCCGGGGTCGACGCCAAGTTGCGGACCTCCTCCGCCTGGAGCCCGTTCGTCACCGAGCTCGCACACAACGCGAAAGGCCAGCGCGAACGAATCGTCTACGCCAACGGCACCACCACCGACTCGACCTACGACCCGAAGACCTTCCGCCTGAAGCGACTGCGGACCACCCGTCAATCCGACGGCAAGGTCCTCCAGGATCTCGTCTACACCCACGATCCGGTCGGAAACATCACTGAGATCCGGGATGGCGCCCAGCAGGATCTCTACTTCGCAAACGAGGTCGTCCCTGCGAATGGTCTCTACCGCTACGACGCCCTCTATCGGCTCAGCGAGGCGAAAGGCCGAGAGCACGCCGGCCAGCAGCCCACTCACGCCGACCTGCCCTGGTCATCGCTGCCCCACGCCAACGACGTCCAGGCCATGCAGCGATACGAGGAGCGCTACACGTACGACAAGGTCGGAAACATCCTCGAGATGGCCCACAGCGCGGGCGGCGCCGGCTGGACGCGCAGGTACGAATACGACGACGAGAGCAACCGCCTTCTCTCCACCAGCCTCCCGTCCGATCCGGTGGGCGGTCCGAACTCCCAGACCTACACTCACGACCCAGCCGGCAACATGGTGCGAATGCCGCACCTCGCCAGCATGGCATGGGACTGGGCCGGCAGGCTCCAGCATGCCGACAAGGGCGGCGGGGGCAAGGTCTACTTCACCTACGACACATCCAACCAGCGCGTCCGCAAGGTCTACGAGCACAGCGGCGTCATCGAGGAGCGTATCTACCTCGGCACGTTCGAGCTCTTCCGGCGGCGGCAGTCCGGCACTGTTCAGCTCCAGCGCGAGACTCTCCACCTCATGGACGATAAGCGCCGCATCGCGATGGTCGAGACCAAGACCCGCGATAACGGAACTGACGTCTCGACACCCACCCCTCGCTTCCGCTACCAGCTCGATAATCACTTGGGTTCCGCGGCTCTCGAGCTCGACGATGCCGCCCAGATCATTTCGTACGAGGAGTACTTTCCCTACGGGGCCACGTCTTTCCGAGCGCTCAAATCCGGAGTCGACGTCAGCGAGAAGCGCTACCGCTACACAGGCATGGAGCGCGACGAGGAGACCGGGCTCAATTACCACAGTGCTAGGTATTTTGCGCCTTGGCTCGGACGATGGACGAGTGCCGATCCTGCAGGCTTCGTTGATGGATTGAATCTTTTCCGATACTGCGACGATAGCCCGGTGGGTGGACTCGATCCCACGGGGACTCAGCGAATGACCGACGAACAACTCGGTTCTCGTGCGGCCGGAACCGCTTCCCGAAACAAGAATGCGCTCAACCCATGGGACGTTGTTGCTGCTATCGTCGCCAACCCCCGAGTTCAGGGAGCGCTCCAGACCACAGGCGCGTTGATCGAGGGCGGAATCGCTCTAGGTTTAATGGCAGCTCCGACAGGCGTGACACAAGTAGTTGGTGTCCTAGTGATGGCGAAGGCGCTCGATGATGGCGCGAACGGTTTGAAAATGATGCTAACCGGGAAGGAGAGCCAATCGTATACCCATCAGGCAATTTCGAGCATTGCTCAGTCGGCTGGTGCGTCGCCTCAAACCTCTGAGATTGTCGCTACCTCGGTCGATGTTCTGGCATCGACCGCGACCGCGGCTGCCGCGGCAGGGAAAGCATTGAAACTTGAAGGAGCCGTCTCGAAGGAACTTCGGGCAATGGGAGGCGGGGCACGGGCGGCGGGTGTGGAAGCCTTGGACGAGGCCGCTAGCGCTCGCCAGATGACCGAGGTAAAAGCTGCGGGTAAGCTGGAAGCCGCCGAAATGGCGGCCCCCACCGGCCAGGTCCTGCCGGCCCTAAGGCAGCAGTACGTTGACGCAGTTTCCAAATTGGCAAATAAGGTGCCGGAAATGCGCGCCGCTGGCAATAGTTCGGAAGAGATCGCTCGTGCCCTACACGCTGAGCGTCGTGCGCTTGGCGTTCAGTTCAAGGCTCTTACACCCCCGGACAAGCTTGCCGAGATCTACGCTAGGAATGAAGCCAAGTACGGCGATCCCCTTGGCCCCTCGATCGACTGGCTTCGCAATGCAGGCAAGAGTTGGGATGATATCATTGATTCGGCTGTTCGGGCAGGTGGAAAGGATTTGGGATTTTAGAATGGGAAATGATTTGACAGATCGGAAAGTACGGATTGGAGACGAGTACGATCAGAGAGTTTGGACCGCGTTGAGGGATGTGCTCTCGGAGCTTGGATTAGTAGTTAACTCAGAGGAATGGGGGGTAGGGGGGTCTCAGGAACTGATAACGATCGTAGTCTCGGCCGGGTCGAAAACCCTTACGATCGAATCCGAGACCTATCTGGGCGTCAGCGTTGCTGGTGAACCGGAACTCGTCGCAGAAGTGGCTGCTCGGGTTGCAGGGCGCCTCGGCAAAGCTGGGCCCTCCTGACTCTTCTGCAATGATCATTACCGACGGCACGTGAATCTCGCAGTTTGGGGCATTTTCGGGCTGCAATCAAGCGGCGAGGCAACGTGGCGTCCCCCAATACATATTGGACCACTGTTCGGAGTTGAGCCGGCAGTGATCGCTCTCTGTGCCAGGGTGGCTGTCGCGTGGTTCCGTTCCGTATTCTGAATGAATAGTAGCTGACCGGTAGGAACGAGAAAGGGGAAGCTCCTTCCCGAGGTCCCACATAGGCTCGCCTCCATTGCAGGAGGTGAAGGAGAAACCCCATGCCGGAAGTTGCCGTTCTTCGTTCTCTCACGCAAGAGGAGGGCGCTTCGGACCTCAGTTCCCGGTTCCGCATGGCCATCCAGGCCACGATCGAGGTGCTTTTGGAGGAGCAACACCGCGCGCTCATTGGCGCCCAAGACGGCTTCATGGTCGACCTGGCCCACTACCCGCCAGACGATCCGGCGTCCGCGGTGGGGCTGCTCTGCGGCGGGTCGCGCTTCGACAAGTCGGACGATCCGGTGGAGTGGGACCTCTTCCGTACCGCCATGCTGGAGGCCCAGGGCTGGCAGCTCCGGCGCCTCTAGTCGCCCGCCCTTTACCGCGAGCCCGCGACCGCTCTCGCTGGAATCGCGCCTCCCCCGGTGGCGCCCACCCCGCGTCGAGAGACGATGCCCTGACTGCCGGGGCTTGAGCCGTTCCGGCGTCATTATTTCGCGACTGCCGCGAGTCAGCGCAAACGACGTCATGACAGGAGTCGAGTCTGGAATCGTATCGAAGGCTGTATTGCTGCAATGAACGGAAGTTTGGCGTGTTCGAGTCCGACGAGCACGGAGTCTATCTAGGAGTGTATGTAGGTGCCCTCTTGGCGTACGAGCTCCGCCTCAAGATGAATCAGGACGAGATCGAAGCGCTTCGACGGAACGACCAGGAGTTCTTGAAAGAGCTGGCAGACGATCTGTACTGGCATCGGGAGAAGTACGCAGGACGAACGTTCTGACGGCACCTCTCGCTGGGATGGGGCCAGCTTGGATGCGCTCGAGCGAACTTGCCGGGCCAGATGCGGGGACGAGCTGGACTGAGTTCGCCGTCCGCGCTGCCCCCAATCCACTCCTCATGCCGTAGACCGCTCCGCGACCCGCAGACGAGTACGATGTTGGAGGGAAGTAGTTGGACGGCACGGGCGCGGACGCTACTTTGCGGGCCTTTGGGGGCGGAGGCGGCGTGGCAGGGATTTCGATCGGGATCGACTTCGGGACGTCGAATAGCGCGGCGGCGATCGTGGACGCGGCGGGACGATCGGCGGTGCTGCCGCTAGACTCGGACGCGGCCGACCCGAGGCTCTTTCGGAGCGTGATCTTCTTTCCGGCGGAGAGCCGCGAGGTCCTGGTCGCCGACGAGGCGATCAGCCGCTATCTAGACGAGTGGGAGGGGCGGTTCGTCCAGTCGGCGAAGAGCTTCCTCAAGTCGCCGACGTTCACGGCGACCGAGATCCGGCAGCGCCGCTACAAGCTCGAGGAGCTGGTGGCGATCGTGCTGCGCGCGATGCGGGTACGGGCGGAGGAGATCGTCGGCGCGCCGGTCGAGCGCGCGGTCTTCGGGCGTCCGGCGGTGTTCTCGCCGGAGCCGGAGCGCGACCGCCTCGCGGAGGAGCGCCTCGCGGCGGCGGCCGAGATCGCGGGCTTTCCGAGGCCCACCTTCCTCATCGAGCCGATTGCCGCCGCCCTCGGCTACGAGGAATCGCTGAATCGCGAGGAGGTGGTGCTCGTCGGGGACTTCGGCGCGGGTACCAGCGACTTCACGCTGATGCGACTGGGGCCGTCCCGGGCGGGGAACCTCGATCGGCGGGGCGACGTGATCGCGTCGGACGGCGTGTACATCGGCGGCGACGACTTCGACTCGGCGATCGTGGAGCATCGGCTGCTCGAGCGCTTCGGCGCGGGCTCCACGTACCTCTCGCTCACCCGGCGGATGCCGCTCCCGGCCTGGATCGCGCGCAAGCTGCTCGCCTGGCACGAGCTGGCGCTGCTTCGGGAGCGCAGCACGATGGAGTTCCTCAAGAAGGCGAAGGTGGACTCGGACCAGCCGGAGGCCCTCGGCAATCTGATCCGGCTGGTGGAGGACAACCTCGCCTTCCACCTCTACCGCTCGGTGGAGGCCGCGAAGCGCGAGCTGAGCGGCGCCGACGAGGCGAAGGTGCGCTTCCACGAGTCGGGCATCGAGCTCGACGAGCGGGTGACCCGCGCCGAGTTCGAGGCATGGACCGCGCCCCTGCGCGCCGAGCTCGACGCATGTGTCGACAGGGTCCTCGCCCGCTCAGGCGGCGTCGAACCGGACGCGATCTTCCTCACGGGTGGAACGTCGAAGATCCCCTCCGTCCGCGCCCTCTTCGCGGAGCGGTTCGGCGAGGCGCGGCTGCGGGAGGGCGACGCCTTCACCTCGGTGGTCGCCGGCCTCGGCAGGGCCACGCGGCTCGCCGGGTAGGGAATCGCCGAGCTCCGAACACGAATTCGTCGACGCCTCGGATCAGGGGACCTCCAGGGGCCAGCCAATGAGCGTCGAGCGCGAGCTCAGGGAGCTCGATTCTCGTCGGGGAAGCCGAGATTTTCTACGGCTGCTACGAGCGCTTCGAAGAGTGACGGCCGGCGCGCCAGGACCGCGAACGCGTGCCGCCTCGCGGCCGGGTGACGCGAGAGCAGCAGCATGGCGCGCGTAACCGCCTCGTGGCGTCGAAACGCGGCGGCAGCGGCCTTCTCGTACGGCATGAGCGCGCGCGGGCTCGCGTGCCTGGCGAGAGCGTCCGGGAGGAGGCTCGCGAGCTTCGACGAGGCCTGGAACGCAGACGACAAGCCCTCGCCGCTGATCGCGTCGACGTAGCCGGCCGCATCGCCGAGGAGCGCGAGCCGCTCGCCGATCCGGCGCTTCACGCTGCGGGCCATGGGGCCGGCGCCGCGGACGTCCGAGTCGACGGGGGCGCCGGCGAGCCGCTCTGCGAGGAGCGGGAAACGCGCCAGGAGCTCTCCGTGGCGTCTGGGGCCGAGGTGCGCCGCGTCCCAGAGGAGAGCGACGCCCACGCGGCGTTCGCCTGCCGGCGTGACGTAGGCCTCGACGCCTTCGGCCCAATGGACTTCCACGTGATCGCTCCAGGGCGCGAGGCGGTAGTGGCGCCGCGCACCGAAGCGCCGGATCGCCGGTGGGCAGCCCTCGAGTCCGGCCTGACGCCGCAAGGGCGAAGCGAGGCCGTCGGCGGCCACGACCATACGTGCTCGAACGACGCCGGCCTCGGTGTGAAGCGAGAGAGCGCCGGGCATGCGGGAGAAGCCGCTGACGCCGCACCCCAGACGAAGCTCCACCCCGAGAGCGTTGGCACGAGCGAGGAGGGCCTGCTGGAGCGCGACCCGCCGGATCCCGAGGCCGACGCCGCGGCGAAAGCGCGCGCTCACCTCCGAGCCGTCCTCCTGCACGTAGCGGATGCCGTTGAACGGAACGCACGCGTCGCGTGAGGGAAGGGCTACACCGAGCGCCTCGAGGGCCCGGACGCCGCCGGGCATCAGCCCTTCGCCGCAGGCCTTGTCGAGAGGCGACGCGCGGGCATCGAAGACCACGGTGGCGATGCCCCGCGAGGCGGCCTGGATGGCCAGGGCCAGGCCCGCCGGCCCCGCGCCGACGATCGCCAGCTCGTGGAGCATCTCCGTGTTTCAGTGGATGGGCGGCGGGGCGGCCTCGGCCGGCGGCGCCTTGCGGGCGAAGGCTTCCGGCGCGCCGAAGTCCACCGCGACGAAGGCCTCGTCGCCCTCCACCCAGGCGTCGTGCCCGGGCGAGATCGAGAAGGTGTCGCCAGGGCCGATCTCGCCCTCCTCGCCGCTCTCCATGCGGATCTTCATCCGCCCGGCGGCGCAGTAGCCGAGGTGGTGGGCCATGCAGCGCTCGGTCCCCATTTGAGGCTTCACGTGGACCGACCAGCGCCAGCCGGGCTCCATCCGAACGAGGCCCATCTTCGATCCGTCGAGGTCGAAGATCTCGACGCGGCCCTTGTCTGCGAACTCTCGGGTCTCGTCCGCTTCGTCCTGGTGCTTGATGTTCAGGTCCGCCATGGCGTGCACCTCGTCGCGAAGGTCTTCCGCCAACGTGGCGATCGGCCCGCCCGTTCGGAAGCCGCGGCCGGGCGTCCGTCGGCACTTCCCTTCCCCGGACGAGCGGGCGTCTTCGGAAAAAGCCGTCGCGCTCGTCTATCGGTCGGAGCATCCTTGGAGCCCCCTTTTCCAAAGAGGTGCACCGTGAGCGAGCCGAAGACCCATTCCGGATCCTGTCACTGCGGGAACGTTCGCTACGAGGCCACGCTGGCGCTCGGCCAGGTCGTTGCCTGCAATTGCTCCATCTGCAACCGCGTGGGCCACCTGCTGGCCTTCGTTCCCGTGGAGCAGTTCCGGCTCCTGTCGGGGGAGGACTCGCTGGTCGACTACCGTTTCAACGCCAAGAAGATCGCGCACCTCTTCTGCTCGACCTGCGGCATCCACCCGTTCGGGCGCGGAAAGGGCCCCGACGGGAAGGAGACGTACGCCGTGAACGTGCGCTGCCTCGACGGCGTCGATCCGCGCACCCTCGAGGTCATGCACTACGACGGGAAGAGCATCTGAGTCGATGAATCTCTACGATGCGCGGTGTTCGACCAATTCACGAATTGTGTTGGACATCGCCGCCGAGCTCGACCTCCCGATGGAGGTCGTTCCCGTCGATTTCGGCGCGCGCTAGTCCGGCCGGATCAGAGCTCGACCGAGAGGAAGCCCTCGGCCTTCCGCTGGAGGACCTCGACGAGGCCGTTCTCCACGACGACGACCTTGGGGACGAGGCGCGTGGGAGCGATGTCCTTCTGGGCCAGGGTGAGGCCGCAGGCGACGACCCGGATCCCTCGAGCGCTCGCCTCGTCCACCGACGTCGCTGACTTCGAGCCCTGGAGAAGCGACTCGATCGCCGGCCCGCAGACCACGATCTCCACCTCGCGGGTCGGGAGGTGCTTGCCCGAGAGCAGCTCGAGGCCCGTCTTCAACGCGGCGTCGAGCTGGGGCGGCTGCTGCACGAGGAAGAGCACGCGCGCAGCGTCCGCCTTCGCGGTCTCTGCGCTCGCGGGCGTCGGCGCGGGCGTGGGTGTTGCGGCTGCGGCTGCGGGAAAGAGCCCTGCCGCCAGCGCGAGCACGGCGAGGCGCCGCCCGAAGGCGTGCAAGGGGTGGAACGATCGGCTCGGAAGGGGCATCGCGTCCTCGGGTGTGGGTTCCACCCGGTCGGACACGGCAGACCCGCCATAGGTTCCCGTGGGAGCTCCAGGTTGCGCCTGCCGCGCAATCGGCCGAGGAACCGATGGACAAGAGCCGTCTGGAGGCCTTCAGCGACGGCTTCCTGGCCATCATCATTACGGTCACCGTGCTCGAGCTGCGGCCCCCGGTCGGGGACGAGCCGTCGCTGCTGGGGGCGCTCCTTCCGGTCTTCCTCAGCTACTTGCTGAGCTTCATCTTCCTGGCCATCGCCTGGAAAAACCATCACCACATGCTCTACCTCACGCGCGACGTGAGCGAGGCCATCCTGTGGGCGAACCTCAACTTCCTGTTCTGGCTGTCGCTCATCCCCTTCACGACGGGTTGGATGGGCGCCAACCACTTCTCCGCGACGCCGACGGCGGTGTACGGAGTCGTCCTCCTGATGGCGGCGATCGCCTATTGGATCCTCGAGCGGGTCATCATCGCGTCACAGGGGAGGCGCTCGGTTTTGAAGGCGGCGGTCGGAAGGGAATGGAAGCTGGTGCTCTCGGTCATCCTCTACGTCGCCGGGATCGTGTTGGCGTTCGTCTCCCACTGGATCGCGCAGGCGATCTACTTTCTCGTCGCCATGCTCTGGCTGGTCCCCGACCGGCGAATCGATCGGATGATCATCGAGGCGGACCGCCGGCGCGCCGAGTCGAGCCGCACCCATGAGGAGTGAGGGAGCCAAGCCGCCATAGGTTCCCGTGTGGCTCAGTGATCCACAGTCTGCATCTCGACCTCCGTGTACCGCCCTCCCGCCGCGACGCCCTTGGGCGCGATCGCGTTCAGCTCCTTCAGCTCGGAATCGTCGAGGTGGAAATCGAGCGCGCCGACGTTCTCCTCGAGGTAGCGGATGTGCTTGGTGCCGGGGATCGGGACGATGTCGTCTCCCTGTTCCATGACCCAGGCGAGGGCGAGCTGCCCTGGTGTCGCGCCCTTCCGCTCGGCGAAGGTCCGGATCCGGTCGACCAGCTCGAGGTTCTTCTCGAAGTTCTTTCCCTGGAAACGAGGGCTTTTTCGCCGCCAGTCGCCCTCGGGTAGATCGTCCGGCGTACGGATGTGGCCGGTGAGGAAGCCGCGGCCGAGGGGGCTGTAGGGGACGAAGCCGATCCCGAGCTCGCGCACGGTCGGCAGGATCTCGTCCTCGGGACCCCGGCTCCACAGCGAATACTCGGATTGCAGCGCGCTGATCGGATGGACGGCGTGCGCGCGTCGAATCGTGTCGGGCGCTGCCTCGGAGAGGCCGAGCCATCGCACCTTGCCGGCTCGAACGAGATCCGACATCGCACCCACCGTTTCTTCGATGGGCACATCCGGATCGACGCGGTGCTGGTAGTAGAGATCGATCCGGTCGACGCCGAGCCTCTTGAGCGATGCGTCGCACGACTTGCGGACGTACTCCGGGCGGCCGTCCACGCCGACGAAGTTGCCGTCGGAGTCTCGAACGTTGCCGAACTTGGTCGCGAGGATCGCGCGGTCGCGGCGATCGGCGATCGCACGGCCCACGAGTTTCTCGTTGGTGTACGGGCCGTAGATGTCGGCGGTGTCGAGGAGCGTGACCCCGAGCTCGAGCGCGCGATGGATCACCTTGATCGCCTGGGCCTCGTCGGCGCGCCCGTAGAACTCGCTCATCCCCATGCAGCCCAGGCCCATTGCCGAAACCTTCAGGCCCTGCTTCCCCAGCTCGCGCGTCTCCATGCCGACCTCCTCGAAAGGCTGGAGTTTTCATCGACTCGCTCGCAGGGGCCTTGGGCGATTCGGGGTGTCTGATAGAAAGCCAACTCGCCGGTGAATCGTTCGACTACGCTTGAGCCTTCCCGCGCAATCGGCCGAGGAGCCGATGGACAAGAACCGACTGGAGGCCTTCAGCGACGGCTTCCTGGCCATCATCATCACGATCACCGTGCTCGACCTGCGGCCGCCGGTCGGGGACGAGCCGTCGATGCTGGCGTCGATCCTTCCGTTCTTCCTCAGCTACGTGCTGAGCTTCATCTACCTGGGCATCTATTGGAACAACCACCACCACATGCTCTTCGTCACGCGCCACGTGAGCGGCGTCATCCTGTGGGCGAACCTCCACCTCCTGTTCTGGCTGTCGCTCATCCCCTTCACGACGGGTTGGATGGGCGAGAACCATTTCTCCGCGACGCCGTCGGCGCTGTACGGGTTCGTTCTCCTGATGGCGGCGATCGCGTACTGGATCCTCGAGCGGACCATCATCGCGTCACAGGGGAAGGGCTCGGTCCTGAAGGCGGCGGTCGGCTCGGAATGGAAGGGAGTGGTCTCGGTCATCCTCTACATCGTCGGGATCGCGTTGGCGTTCGTCTCCCACTGGATCGCGCAGGCGATCTACTTTCTCGTCGCCATGCTCTGGCTGGTCCCCGACCGGCGAATCGAGCGGATGATCCTCGAGACGGACCGCCGGCGAGCCGAGTCGGGCCGCACCCATCAGGAGTGAGGGAGCCGACCTTTCGGCCACTCCGGCTCCTGGCTCCGCTCTGGCGCAGCGATCCATTCTCCGCCGACGGAGGACGTGGCGATGCGTGCGATCGTGATCGAGAAGTTCGGGGATCCCGGTGTCCTCGAGATGCGGGAGGTGGAGCGGCCGAAGCCGGGGCCCGGCGAGCTCCTGGTTTGGGTGATCGCGGCGTCCGTGAATCCGGTCGACGCGAAGATTCGCGCCACGGGCTCCTGGGCGAAGCGCGCGCTACCGACGGTCCTGGGCTCGGACGCGTCAGGAGTCGTGGAGGAGTTGGGACCTGGCGCCAAGGGCTTCGAGGTCGGCGACGAGGTCTACTTCGCGGCCGAGCTGACGGGAGACGTACACGGGACCTATGCCGAGTACACGACGGTTCCGGCGGCGATCGTCGCGCGCAAGCCGCGGAAGCTCACGCACCTCGATGCCGCGGCCGTTCCCCTCGCCGGCGGCACGGCGTGGGAGGCGGTGGTGCGGCGCCTTCGACTCCAGGTCGGGCAGACGATCTTGATCCACGGCGGCGCGGGGGGCGTGGGCTCGTTCGCGGTGCAGATCGCCGCTGCTTGCGGCGCGAAGGTGATCGCGACGGCCTCGGCGGGAAACCTCGAGACCTTGCGTGACCTCGGCGCGCACGTCGCGGTCGACTACCACAAGGAGGATCCGACGGAGGTCGCACTGCGGGAGACTGGTGGCGTCGGCGTCGACGCGGTCCTCGACCTCGTGGGCGGCGACCTGACGCCGAAGAGCTGCCCCGCGGTGCGTCCCTTCGGACGGATGGCGTTCATCCTCGGCCCGAAGGGCGATCTCTCGGAGGCCTACCGACGCAACCTCGAGCTGCACGGCGTGAGGCTCATGCGGGAGGGCCGCAGGCTCGAGGAACTTTCCGCCGCCATCGACATCGGAAAGCTGCGGCCCCTGGTGGAAGAGGTAATGCCGCTCGACAGGGTCGCGGACGCCCATCGGCGGCTGGACTCGGGCCACGGGCGCGGCAAGATCGTCCTCGAGGTCGCGGCGAGGTAGGTCCGCCTGCAGAGGGCCGACGAGGCGCAAAGTTCGTGGGGAGCGCAAGGCCGCGTCCCGGACGACGGAGGATGGGTGAGCGAAGTCGATATCGTGATCGTGCCGCCGACGAGGGATCTCGGCGATGGCTTCCAGGTCCGGCGGGCGCTGCCGTCGATCGAGCGGCGGATGGTGGGACCGTTCGTCTTCTTCGATCAGATGGGGCCGACGCTCCTCGAGGTGGGGAAGGGGCTCGACGTCCGGCCGCATCCGCACATCGGTCTGGCGACGGTGACCTACCTCTTCGACGGCGAGATCCTCCACCGCGACAGCCTCGGATCGGTGCAGCCGATTCGCCCCGGCGAGCTCAACTGGATGACGGCCGGGAGCGGGATCGTGCACTCGGAGCGGACGCCGCCGGAGCTGAGGCCCGTGGAGGCGCCGCTCTTCGGAATCCAGGCGTGGGTCGCGCTGCCGCAGGAGCACGAGGAGGCGGATGCCTCCTTCGCGCATCACGGCGGGGCCGAGCTCCCCGTCGTCGAAGGCGACGGCGTTCGGGCCCGCGTGATCGCGGGTGAGCTATTCGGCGCGCGGTCGCCGGCGCGCCTCCTGTCCGAGATGTTCTACGTGGACGCACAGGTCGACGCCGGGGCCGAGGTCGCCGTCCCGGCGGGCTTCGAGGAGCGCGCGGTCTACGTTGCGAACGGCACGGTGGAGATCCCCGCGGACGGGACGCGCTACGAGAGCGGGAGGCTCTTGGTGCTCAAGCCGGGCCAGACCGTGGCGGTGAAGGCGGCGTCCGACGCCCGCCTCATGCTGCTGGGCGGGCCGCCGATGGACGGCTCCCGCCACGTTTGGTGGAACTTCGTCTCCAGCTCCCGCGAGCGGATCGAGCGCGCGAAGGCCGACTGGCAGGCCGGCCGCATCGGCCAGGTCCCCGGCGAGACGGAGTGGATCCCGCTGCCGGGAACCGGCCCCGCGGTCGTTCGCTATCCGTGAACCAAGCGGCTCCGATGGTCGAGGAGAGGACCGCCCGCCGTTGGCGCGGCGGCCCCCTCTCGGATCCCGCAGCGGCCCTCAGGGCGCGCTGACGAGGTTCTCCTCGTCGAGACCCAGCGAGTAGATGCCGTACGGCCCGGCAGGCACGAGGATCCGGCGTCCCTCCACGTGCAGCCGCTCCGGCCAGCCCTTCAGGGCGAAGAAGGCCTGGGGATACGGTGCCTCCGGGCGGTCGAGGTTGAAGACCAGCAGGCCGCCCGGCACCTGGAAGAGCGCTCGACCGGAGCGGGCGTCCTCCAGCGAGGCCCAGTCGTCGACCTCGGCAGTCGCGAGGTCTGCGAGGGTCGGCGAGCGCGCGTCCAGGATCGAGAAGGATTGGACGTAGGAGGTCTCGGCCGAGCCGCCGTCGCTGCTTCCAACGCCGGCGGAGCTTCCGTACACGGCCCCGCCGTCCGTCCATCTCGGCCGATGGCTCACGAGCAGGTGGCCGGCTCCGTCCAGCAGCGTCTGGTCCACGATGCGATTGGGGAAGCGCTTGTGGGCCTGGAGCTCGGCGACGTCGCCGCGGAGCACGAGCCGGGCCACCGCAGACTCGATCGACGAGGAGCCCCACACCAGGTTCCGGGTGAAGATCGTGTTGCCGTCCAGCGACAGGAGCTGGCCGGGCACGTTGACCGCGGCGCCCTGACGGGGATCGGAGGGCGTGGAGAGGTCGAACGCGCGGATGAAATACTGGACGTAGGGACGGGAATCGCCGGCAACCGCGTAGGGCTTCTTGTAGGAGAGGAAGAGGCGGTTCCCCTCGGGCACTACGTCGACCGCCTCCTCGTTCGCGGGCATGGCCAGCGGCCGACCGAGCTCCAGCGCATCCGGCCGGCCCAGATCCAGGACGCGCACGACGAAGCTGCTCCAGTACCGGGTGAGCTCCTGCTGGTAGCACGACTGGGACATCGATACGCCCGTCGGATCCACCTCGTCGCAGCTCTGGTATTCGCCGTCTCTCCACGTGCACTCGTAAACTTCTCCTTCACACGTGGTCGAACCTCTGAGCGTCACGCAGGTCCGGTAGCCCCGGTGGTCGGTGCATCGGCCGGGGGTCCTCCAGCAGCTGTCCTCGTCGCGAGGCCACGAGTTGCAGATCCGGGCGGTGCCCATGCTTGCGCTCTGCGGCGTGCGGTCCACGAAGGCGAGGGCGTTTCCGACCTGGTACATCTCGGGTTGGGACGTGCCATACCCGTAGTACCCGCAGCCGAAACAATCGCTCATGGGGGGAACCTCCTTGTCTCCATACCAGCCCCAGCCCCATCTCTGGAACGGAGCGATGTCCCGGGTCACGAGGCTACCGCTCTGGCTCGGATGGGCGGGATCCGAGAGATCCCAAGTGCGGATCGTCGTCTCCCAACCGCTCGTCGCATACTCCATCGAGAGGGTCACGAGCCTGCCTCCGACCTTGTGGATCGACGTGCCGGCGGGCACCTGGATGGTCGCCACCGGTGCGGCGTCGTCGGGGTGGGCGCTGCTCGGGATGATCTGCACGGACGACGAGCGTCCGGAGCCCGAGCGATACGACCAGAGATCGGAGGCCTCACGCAGGCGGGCCGACCACTCGCCGAAGACCAGGAGGTCGCCGTAGCGCGGCGCCAGGTCGAGGCGGCCCAGCTCCGTGGGGCGGTCGGGATCGACGGTGGAGAAGAGGCTCAAGCTCTCCTCCGAGAGGTTGGCGGTAGAGGCGTCCGCCACGAGGAAGCTCCGGAGCACGGGCGTGCCGTGGGACATCAGCCCGCGCCGCGTGAGGCTGGTGCGCGAGAACGTGAAGATCTGCACGGAGGCGGTCCACTCGTCGGTGCCGGAGTTCCAGCCGGAGAACGGGAGGAGCACCAGGCCGGTCTCCACCACGCCGTCAGGGCCGGGAACCGAGACGGCGTTCTCCACCACGGAGAACGCGCGGTGATCCCAGCTCGCCTCCGACCAGCTCGACGAGACCGCGACCGTCGCCCGCTGCACGAGGGGCTGGGGGTTCTCGAGATTGGTCGTGTCGTAGAGGCTCACGGCCATGGTGCGCCCGCCGGTGTCCTCCGTGCCGATGCCGATGAGCCTGTCGCCGCCGAACGTGGGGCGGAAGAAATCGTTCCAGCCCGAGACGATGAACTGCGACTTCTCCGTGGCGACGCCGTCGTCGCGGATCTCGAACGCGTGGAAGGGATCCCTTCGCTCGTAGGTGACGAAGAAGGCGCTGTTGCCGACGAAGAGCGTGGCGTACAGGTCTTCGTTGACGCCGAAGTTCTTCGAGTCGATCCGCCGCAGGTTGGCGATGTCGGTGGCGTCGAAGGTCTCCAGGTGGTTGGCGTTGCCCGACGTGCCCCAGGTGCGACCGGACACCACCCGTAGCACCCCGTTGTACAGATCCATGTTGAACTGGTTCGCCACCCGGCCCGCGACCTGGACCTCGCCCCCGGCGATCATGGTGCCGTCGGCGCTGGAGATGTCGATCACGGAGACGCTGCTGCGGTAATAGCTGTCGGTCCAGTCGTCCCGGGCGACCAGGAGGGCCTCGGGGGTCGCCTGGATGTCTCGGATCCAGCCGCCGAGCGCGAGCTCCGTGCGTGCCGCGATCGTGCCGCCGTCGACCTGGAAGCTCTTCACGACTGTGTTCGTGGACCAGGTGGACTGGCCGTCGGCGTCGACGTAGCCGTAGTTCTGGGCCACGACGTAAAGCGCGGTCTGGCCGTTGCCGCGGCTGAGCCGGCTCTTGTAGATCCAGCCCGGCACCACCTGCCGGTCGATCACGACGGGCCGGGCCGGGTCGCTGAGGTCGACGGTCATCACGACGCCGCCGGACGCGCGGTTCACCGTCGCCGCGTACCGGCTGCCGTAGTAGCCCTGCCAGTCGTTCAGGAGGACGATCGCGTGGTCGCCGACCACGTAGAGCTCCACCGGGGTTCCGCTGAGCTCGGCGCGGCCCAGCACGGCGGGCGCGGACAGATCGCGGAGATCGAGGACCTGCAGCCCGCGGTAGGCGTTGAGGCCGAGGACGAGGCCCGAGCCGAAGGAGCGGTAGATGTCGCCCTCCTCCACGGTGCGGCCGCTCGATCCGCCGTCGCCGCCGCCCGTCTCCGGCGTATCGGGCGAGCTCCCTACTCCGTCTCCACCTCCGCGGTCGGGGCTCTTCTGCCCCTGGTAGCCGTCTGCGGAGACGAAGCGGCTCTCACCGGGCTGCGGCTCCTTCTGCGGCCCAGTCGGTTGGATGAGCGGGGAACCCTCCTGGCTGCAGGACACCAACGCGATGGTGGCGAGACAGACACCAATCACTGAGACGAGCCAGCGGATTCGATGGGCCATGATCCCTCCCTGGGGATCCGTCCATCCTCCATCGAGCCGATTTCGTTGGCAAGTTGCCCCCAGCTGGAAGCACCCCCAAAGGGCTGTCCCTCCTCAGGGAACGTTGCGGAGGAACTCGGCCACGTGGGCGAAACGGCCATCGAGGAACTCGCGCACCTCGCCGTGGAGGCCGAGCTCGTCCATGGCCGTGGTCATCGCGCGCAGCCAGGCGTCGCGCATGTCGGCGTCTACCGGAAAGGGAGCGTGACGGGCGCGGAGCATCGGGTGGCCGCGCTGCAGGAGGTAATCGTTCGGCCCGCCGAGCCAGAAGCGCAGGAAGAGGGCGAAGTGCTCGCGGCTCTCGGGGTGCACCCTGCCGTTCTCGTCCAGGCGGTGGAGATGGGCGAGGGCCGGCTCGTCCCGGTCCATCGCGTCGTAGAACCGCATCGCCAGCGCACGTACCACGTCCTCGCCGCCGAGCTTCTCGAACGGCGTCTCGCCTGGCGACTGGCTCCATTTTCCGGCTTCCATCTCGGCTCCTTCGTGGATCGGTTCTCAGTGGCAGGAGGGCGCGCCATCGGCGCCGCCGGCTTGGACCGCCCGGTACACCAGAACCGCCGCGGCGACCAGGGGTACGCCCCGCTGCAGCCCCACACGGGCAAAGTTCGGGAGCCGGCGCCCCATTCCCGCCTGGGCGAGGAGCAGCGCCGGTCCGCTCCCGAGGGCGAAGCCGCCCATGACCAGGGCGCCGCCCCCCGCGGATCCCGTGGCCAGAGCCGCGGCCGAGATCCCGTAGAGCAGGCCGCAGGGGAGGAGCGGCGTGAGGGCGCCGATCACGGCGGATCGGGCCACCGGCGGAAATCCGGCGCTGGCCCTCCCGACGACCCCGAGGATCTTCCCGACGCCGGGTATCGCCGGCAGCTTCTTTCCCAGCTCGAGGGCGGTGGCCACCAGGGTCGCCGCCATCACCCACGGCAGGATCTGGCGAACCGGGATCGAGACCAGGCTCGCGATGCCTCCACCCAGGGCCCCCAGGAGCGCGCCGACCGCGGTGTAGGCCGCGAGCCTGCCTCCCTGGTAGGCGGCCACCCGGGCGCGTCGCTCCGCCCGGTTCTCGTTTCGTAACGTCGCGAGGCCGGAGCACGCGAGGGGACCGCACATCAGGAAGCAGTGGAGGCTGCCCGCGATCCCCACGACCGCCGCGGCAAGAAAGCCCACCGCTGCGGCAGGATTGTCGATCGCGGCTCGAATATCCGGGGAGAAGAGGTCCATGTCGGCGCTCCATCGCAATGGGCGTGCCATCCGTTCCTCCGCTCCAGGCTCGATTTTCGAAAAACCAAGGCAAAAGCGGCAGTTACGTTACGTCTGAGGACGCGCTCGGCACGGCATTCGCATCCCTGCCGCGGCATGGCTCCGAACGGCTGTCTCCATTGCAAGAGCCCCGTGCCCGAAGGGGCGGCCGACCCGGCGTTCTGCTGCACGGGCTGCAAGGCGGTCTTCGGCCTCCTTCGAGAGCAGGGTCTCGAGCGCTACTACGATCTGGCCGGCGAGAGCGTCGTGCCGGTGGCCGATTCGAGCGGCGAGCGCAGCGACGCCTGGCTCGAGCCGATCCTCGCGCGGAGCCTCGAGGGCGAAGGAGCCGTCTGCACCCTCGACCTCGACGTCCAGGGCCTCCACTGCGCCGCATGCGTGTGGCTGATGGACGAGCTCTTCCGCCGCCGCGAAGGCGGCTCGGCACTCACGGTGAACCCGGCGCTGGGGAAGCTCCGCGTCTCGTGGCAGCGGGGCCGCTTCGACCCCCGCGCCTTCCTCGCCGACGTGGAGCGCTTCGGCTACCGCTTCGGCCCCAGCCGCAAGCGCACGGTCGACGGATCGCGCGGGCTGCTGCTTCGCCTGGGCATCACCGCCGCGCTGGCGATGAACGTGATGCTCTTCTCCGTGGCCTTCTACGTGGGCCTCGCGCCGCAGGAGGAGCGCATCTACCGGCTCTTCACCGAGCTCTCCGTCTGGCTCTCGGCGGCGGTGGTCTGCATCGGCGGCTGGCCCTTCTTCAAGTCGGCGTGGCTCTCCCTGCGGCGGGGCGTGCTGCATCTGGACCTGCCGATCGCCCTCGGGATCCTCCTCGTCTTCGGAACCTCGCTCCACCAGGCCCGCGGCGGCAGGGGCCTCTTCTACTTCGACACGCTCAACACCTTCACGACGCTGATGCTGGTGGGCCGCTGGCTCCAGCAGCGGATCCTGGACCGCAACCGCCGCTTCCTCCTCGAGGACGGAGGCGCCGACGGCATCCTCGTCCGCCGCCGCGAGGGCGATCGCCTGGTCGCGGTGCGGGCGCCCCTGGTGCGGGCAGGCGATCACCTGGTGGCGGCGCCCGGCGACCTCGTCCCCGTAGACGCCCAGGCTCTCGAGGCGGGCTCGTTCTCGACCGACTGGATCACGGGTGAGGCCGAGGTCCGCGAGATCCCGGCGGGACAGCGGGTTCCGGCGGGAGCGTTCAACGCCGGCAGGCGCGCCATCGCCCTGGTGGCCGATACCGACTTCGAGGAGTCGCCGCTTCCGGCGCTGCTGCGCACCACGGCGCCGCGGTCCTCGTCCACCCACGCCCGCTTCTGGGATCGGCTCTCGCGCATCTACGTGGTCGCCGTCCTGGCGATCGCCGCCCTCGGCCTCGGCGTCTGGTGGCCTATGGATCCCGAGCGCGCCCTCGAGGTCACGGCGGCGCTCCTGGTGGTCACCTGCCCCTGCGCGATCGGCATCGCGATTCCCCTGGCCTACGAGCTCGCCCAGTCGCGGCTGCGCAAGGCGGGCTTCTTCGTCCGCCGCCAGGATCTCCTCGACGAGCTCCCCCGCGTCCGCAAGCTCCTCTTCGACAAGACGGGGACGCTCACCCTCGGCCGCCTGAGGCTGCGCGAGACCGAAGGCCTCACCGCCCTCGCACCCGAGCTGCGGGATGCCGCCTTCGACATGGCCTCGCGCAGCAACCACCCCGTGAGCCGCTGCCTCTCGGAGGAGCTCGCCAGAATGGGCGCGCGCTTCGACGCCGACGCCTCGGTGGAGGAGCTCCCGGGCCTCGGCCTCCAGCTCGTGAGAGGTGGCCACACGTTCCGGCTGGGACGGCCGGCCTGGGCGGGCGCCGACGCGGCGGATCCCGCTTCGACCGTGCTCTCGATGGACGGCGCCGCCGTCGCCGCATTCCGCACCGAGGAGACGCTTCGGGTGGACGCGCGCCGGGAGCTCGACGCCCTCCGCGAGCAGGGTCTCGAGGTCTGGCTCCTCTCGGGCGACGCGCCCGCGAAGGTCGCCGCCGTCGCCACCCGCCTCGGGATCGACGAGGAGCTCGCCAAGGGCGCGCTCTCTCCCGAGGCGAAGGCGGCCCTGGTGGACGAGCTCGACGAGGGAGACACGCTCTTCCTCGGAGACGGCGTCAACGACAGCCTCGCGTTCGAGCGGGCGACGTGCGCCGGCACGCCGGCCATCGACCGCCCCGTGGTCCCGGGCAAGGCGGACTTCTTCCTGCTCGGCGAGGGCATCCGCCCGATCCGCGAGGCGATCTCGCTCTCCCTGCGGCTGCGCCAGGTCAACCGGAGGCTGATCGCCGTGGCGGTCGCCTACAACCTCCTGGCCGTCGTGGTCTCGCTGGCCGGGTGGATGACCCCGCTGCGCGCGGCGATCGTCATGCCGCTCAGCTCGATCGGGATCCTGCTCTTCACCCTGGCCAGCCTCGAGGGGCGGGAGCCGAAAATGGAGACGAACCGGATGACGGAGGCGTGGCGATGAGCGTCATGGTCCTGCAGGTCTTCGTGAGCCTCATGCTCGTGGTCGGCTCGGTCGTCCTCCTCGCCATCAGCATCAAGCAGGACGATCACGAGCACGCAGACCGGCTCTCGCTCCTCCCATGCGAGCCGGAAGACCGCGAAGAGAATTCCTGAGAAGAGGAAGAAACGTGGAAGAGAGACACATCGTATACAACGACGGAGTGGTGAGGCAGTTCACCTGGGCCGCCATCCTCTGGGGCATCGTCGGCATGGCCGTCGGGGCTCTCGTCGCCACCCAGCTCGCCTGGTGGCAGGCGAACTTCGACATCCCCTGGCTGACCTTCTCGCGACTGCGCCCGCTGCACACGAACGCGGTGATCTTCGCCTTCGTGGGCAACATGATGTTCGCCGGCATCTACTACTCGACCCAGCGCCTGGTGAAGGCGCGGCTGGCCTCCGATCTCCTCTCCAGGATCCACTTCTGGGGCTGGCAGGCGATCATCGTCGCCGCGGCGATCACGCTGCCCCTGGGCTACTCGCAGTCGAAGGAGTACGCGGAGCTCGAGTGGCCCATCGACATCGCCATCGCGGTCGTATGGGTGATCTTCGCGATCAACTTCTTCTGGACCCTGGCGAAGCGCACCGAGAAGAACCTCTACGTCGCGATCTGGTTCTACATCGCCACGATCGTCACCGTGGCGGTGCTCCACATCGTCAACAACCTCGCGCTCCCGCTCGGCGCCCTCAAGAGCTACTCGATCTTCGGCGGGGTCCAGGACGCGCTGGTGCAATGGTGGTACGGCCACAACGCGGTGGCGTTCTTCCTCACCACGCCGATCCTCGGGATCATGTACTACTTCCTCCCCAAGGCCGCCGGGAGGCCGGTGTACTCGTACCGCCTCTCGATCGTGCACTTCTGGGCCCTGGTATTCGTATACATCTGGGCCGGCCCCCACCACCTGCTCTACACCTCGCTGCCCGACTGGGCGCAGTCGCTGGGCATGGTCTTCAGCGTGATGCTCTGGGCGCCGTCGTGGGGCGGCATGCTCAACGGCCTGCTCACGCTCCGCGGCGCCTGGGACAAGCTTCGCACCGACCCGGTGATCAAGTTCCTGATCGCGGGCGTGACCTTCTACGGCATGGCCACGTTCGAGGGGCCGCTGCTCTCGATCAAGAGCGTCTCGGCGCTGGGTCACTACACCGACTGGATCATCGGCCACGTCCACGGCGCCGCCCTCGGCTGGAACGGCTTCATGGCCGCGGGCATGTTCTACTGGCTCGTGCCCAGGCTCTACGGCACGAAGCTCCACTCGACCCGGGCCGCCGACGCCCACTTCTGGATCGGGACCGCCGGCATCCTCCTCTACGTCGTGGCGATGTGGGTCTCGGGGATCAGCCAGGGCCTGATGTGGCGGGCGTTCAACCCCGACGGCACGCTGCTCTACCCGGACTTCGTCGAGACGCTCCTCGCCATCCGGCCGCTCTACATCGTGCGCCTGGTGGGTGGCTCGCTCTACCTGGGCGGCTTCGTCCTCATGGGCTGGAACCTCGTGATGACGGCGCGCGCCGGCGCCGCGGTGAACGGCGAGGCGAAGGTGGTGGTGGAGACGCGGCCCGCGCCTCCGGTCTCGAGCTGGGGCCTCGTCGCGAGCCGGCCCGTGTTCTACGTGGTCGGGCTCTTCGCCCTGGCGGTGGTCTTCGCCCTCGGCAACGTCTTCGTGGCGGTGGCGGCCCTCGCCGGGATCGCGGTGGTCGGCCTCTTCGCGCTCTTCTCGCGCCGCGACCCTTCCAGCCCGGGCTGGCACGGGCTCCTCGAGGGCCGGTCGCTGCTGTTCACGGTGCTCACGCTGGTCGCGATCCTCATCGGCGGCGTGGCGGAGATCCTCCCGACCGTGCTGGTGGAGGACTCGGTGCCGCGCAACGGCACGGCCCGCCCCTACACGCCGCTCGAGCTCGCCGGCCGGGACATCTACGTGAAGGAGGGCTGCTACAACTGCCACTCGCAGCAGATCCGCCCCTTCCGCTCGGAGAAGCTGCGCTACGGCGACCCGTCGACCATCGACGAGTCGATCTACGACCACCCGTTCCAGTGGGGCAGCAAGCGCACCGGCCCGGACCTCGCCCGCGTCGGTGGCAAGTACCCGAACCTCTGGCACTACACCCACATGCTCGACCCGCGGGCGACCAGCCCCGGCTCGAACATGCCCAACTACCCGTGGCTCGCCGTGCGGCCCGTCCCCGTGCGCGAGGCGCCCGACAAGCTTCGCGTGATGCAGCGCCTCGGCGTCCCGTACACGGACCAGGACGTGGATCTCGCCGAGACCCGCTACCGCGAGCAGGCGGAGGCGATCAGCGCGGACCTCGCGAAGTCCGGTGTCGACCTGCAGTGGGATCGCGAGCTCACCGCGGTGATCGCCTACCTGCAGCGGCTGGGCAAGACGCCGCCCGCTCCCGCACAGGGCAAGGACCTCACGGCGACGAAGGAGGTGCAGTGATGTACCAGGAGTTCTATCGAAACAGCGCGCTCCTCCACCTGCCGCTCGTGGCGCTCCTGCTCTTCCTGGCGGTCTTCGTGGGCACGCTGGCGTGGCTCTTCGTCTTCCAGCGCAAGAGCCCCCGCTTCGACCGCCTCGCCGACCTCCCCCTCGAGCTGGACGAAAGGCCCCGGAAATGAGCCACATCACGAACGAGCCGGCCGACACGGGCCACGACTACGACGGCATCCGCGAGTACGACAACCGGCTGCCGAACTGGTGGCTCGCGACCCTGTTCATCACGATCGTCTTCGCCTTCGGTTATTGGATGTATTACCACGTGCTCGGCTCCGGGCCGCTGCAGATGGCGGAGTACCACGCGGAGATGGACGCCGCGTCGGCGAAGGCCGCGACCCTGGCCGCGAGCCGGGGTGAGGCCACCGACGAGAGCCTCCTCGCCTTCTCGAAGGATCCGGCGGTCACCGCCGCCGGCGCGGCGGTCTTCGGGCAGTCCTGCTCGGCCTGCCACGGGGCGAGCGGGGAGGGCGGCATCGGCCCCAACCTCACGGACGACCACTGGATCCACGGCGGAAAGCCCACGGAGATCCTGAAGGTGATCCGCGAGGGCGTCGCGGCGAAGGGCATGCCTTCGTGGGGCCCGATGCTCGGCGCGGAGAAGACCGAGCAGCTCGCGGCCTTCGTGGTCTCGCTGAAGGGCAAGAACGTCCCGGGCAAGGGCCCCGAGGGCGAGCTGGTCCAGGACTGAATCATGGCGACACGCGAGAAGCCGAGCCTCCAGCGCCTCTCCTCGATCCACAAGGACGGATCGAGGAACCACGTGCACCCCGCCGACGTGAAGGGTCGATTCGTGCGCAGGCGCACGGTGGCCTACGCCGCGCTGATCGCGATCTACCTGGCGCTCCCCTTCGTGCGGATCGGGGGAGCGCCGGCGGTCTTCCTCGACGTGGCCGGGAGGCGCTTCTTCCTCTTCGGCGCCACCTTCAACGCCCAGGACTTCTGGCTGGTGGTCTTCCTGCTGGCGGCCATCGGCTTCTCGCTCCTCTTCTTCACCGCCTGGCTGGGCCGCGTCTGGTGCGGCTGGGCCTGCCCGCAGACCGTCTTCCTCGAAGGGGTCTACCGCCGCATCGAGCGGTGGATCGAGGGCCCCCGCGAGGCGCGGATCCGCCTCGCTTCGGCGCCGTGGAGCCCCGGCAAGATCGCCCGCAAGGTGCTGAAGCACGCGGCCTTCGTGGTCGTCTCGCTCCTGCTCTCCCACGCCTTCCTGAGCTTCTTCGTCTCCCTCGGCTCCCTCGTCGAGATCGTCCAGCGGGATCCGCGGGAGAACCCGGCGGCCTTCCTCTGGACCATGGCCGTCGCCGGCGCGCTCTACTTCAACTTCGCCTGGTTCCGGGAGCAGCTCTGCATCGTGATCTGCCCCTACGGCCGGCTCCAGTCCGCCATGCAGGACGACCACAGCCTGGTCATCGGCTACGACGTGGGGCGGGGCGAGCCGCGCGGGAAGATCCGGCGGGAGGAGCGCCACCCGCTCCCGGTGGTCTCGGGAGAGCCGCTCCCGAAGGCTCCGGCGGAGAAGGGTGACTGCGTCGACTGCAACCGCTGCGTCGTGGTCTGCCCCACCGGGATCGACATCCGCGACGGCCTCCAGCTCGAGTGCATCGGATGCGCACAGTGCGTGGACGCCTGCGACGACGTGATGATCAAGATCGGCAGGCCCACCGGGCTCATCCGCTACGACTCGCAGGCCGGCCTCACGGGGCAGCCGAAACGCACCTTCCGGCCTCGTCTCGTGGCCTACGGCGCGCTCCTCCTGGTGGCCTGCACCTCCCTCGCCCTGGGCCTCTCCCGCCGCACGCCCTTCGAGGCGAACCTCCTCCGGGTCCGGGGCGCGCCCTTCGTCCTCACGGACGACGCCGTGCGCAACCAGTTCGAGCTCCACCTGGTGAACAAGAACCCCGGGCCGACCGACCTCATGGTGGAGGTCTCGGCCCCGTTGGAAGCGAGCTTCACGCTGCCCCACCACAAGGTGCACCTCGAGTCCCTGGAGAGCTTCCGCTTGCCGATCTTCGTGAGCGTCCCGCGCGAAGGCTTCCCCGGCGCCTTCGAGGTCCGGATCGACGTGGAGGACGGCGCCTCCGGCAAGCGCAGGGCGATCGAGGCGCGCTTCCTTGGGCCCGCCCCGTCGCATAAGGAAGGCACATGAAACGGTTCCTCGCCGATCGACCCTGGCTCTTCGTGGTCGTGCTCCTCGCGATCTTCGTCGCCGCCAACCTCGCCGTTCTCGTCGCTGCCCAGCTCTCGCACGGGCCGGATGTGATCCATGCTCCCTGAAAACCGGATGGCCGAGCTCGTCGCACGCCACGACAAGCCGGGACCCCGCTACACCAGCTACCCCACCGTGCCGGCGTGGACCGACGCCTTCGGCCCCGACGACTTCGCGGCCAAGCTCGAGGAGGCCGGCGCCGCGGGCGACGAGCTCCCGCTCTCGCTCTACGTGCACCTCCCGTTCTGCCGGGAGCTCTGCACCTACTGCGGCTGCAACGTCGTCATCTCCAGCAATCGCGACAAACACGAAGAGTACGTCGAGGTGGTGCGGGCCGAGCTCGACCTGGCGGCCGATCGCCTCGGGCGCCGCAACCGGCTCCTGCAGCTCCACTACGGCGGCGGCACGCCCACGAGCCTCGACGAGGCCCTCCTCGTGCGCCTCTGGGACAAGATCACGGAGCGCTTCGAGGTGCGGCGCGACGCCGAGGTGGCCATCGAGGTCGATCCGGTGGTCACGAGCCGTGAACAGCTCGCGCTCCTCCGCGGCATGGGCTTCAACCGGCTGTCGCTAGGGGTGCAGGACTTCACACCCGAGGTGCAGAGGGCGGTGAACCGGCTCCAGACCGTGGAGGAGACGGAGAAGCTGGTCGAGTACGCGCGGAAGCTCGGCTACCGGGGCATCAACTTCGACCTGATCTACGGTTTGCCGCACCAGCGGATGGAGACCTTCGCGCGCTCGATCGAGGAGGTGATCCGCCTGGCGCCCGACCGGGTGGCGATCTTCTCCTACGCACACGTTCCGGATCTTCGGCCCCATCAGCGCAAGATCGACGAGGGGACGCTCCCGGCAGGGCCCGAGAAGCTCGCGCTCTTCCAGCACGCGCGGGAGCGGCTCCTCGCCGAGGGCTACGTGGCGATCGGCATGGATCACTTCGCGCGGAAGGACGACGAGCTCGCGCTGGCCCAGGCCGAGCGACGCCTCTCGCGGAGCTTCCAGGGCTACACCGTGAGGCCCGCGCCGGACATCGTCGCGGTCGGAGCCACGGCCATCTCGGACCTGCGGGGCTCGTACGCGCAGAACGTGCGGCCGCTGGGCGCTTACTACGAGGCGATCCGCGCCGGCCGCTTCGCTACCGAGAAGGGCGCGTGGCTCGAGCGGGACGACCTCCTGCGCCGGGACGCGATCACGCAGCTCATGTGCAACTTCCACCTCGACCTGGGCGCCCTCGGCGAGAAGCACGGCGTGGACGCAGCGCGGGAGCTCTCGAGCTCCCTCGAGGCGCTTCGGCCCCTCGAGGAGGATGGCCTCGTCCGCCGGCTCCCTGGTGCGGTGGAGGTGACGCCGGACGGACAGCCCTTCGTGCGCGCGGCGGCGATGGCCTTCGACGCGTGGCTCGGGCGGCTGCCTCCGACCCGCAAGGGAAAGCTGCCGGTCTTCTCTCGGACGATCTGAAGGCCGAGCCCAGCGCTGGGTCGAACGCCGGGCGCTTCGACCGTCAGCGGGCGTAGGCCGCGTGGGCGCGGCTCGATGCGCCGGCGCGCTCCAGCTCGAGGCGCAGCTCGTCCCGGAGGGGCTGCGCGGCCTCGATGCAGGCGGAGACCAGCGCCGAGGCTTCGGCGACCCGGTCGGCCGGGATCGAACTGCCGCTGGCCTGGAGGGCCTCACAGTGCTCCCAGGCCAGGGAGGCGAAGTGCGAGGCCTCGAGGGCGTCGCCCCGTGCGAGCGCGGCCCTCGTGGCCTCCAGCGTCTCCGCCAGTTCGTGCGTCATCGCGCGCGTACCTGGGCCACCGCCTGCCCGAAGGCGTCGGCGATGGGAGCGAGGGTCTCCTCCGCCTCCCGAGCGTAGGCCGGATCGCCGGAGGAGATGGCGCGGGTGAGCCGCGTGGCCACGTAGACGTAGAGGGCGGAGAGCTGTTCGCAGATCTCGGGGGCGCGGTCGTGATCGAGGGAGCCACGGAGCTCGAGGACGATCTCGCTCGCCCGCTCGAGGGCGTCGGCGGCCTTGCCGCGCTGCCCCTGCTCCAGCTCGGCGGCGCCGCGGCGGATCCGCGCGAGGGCGCCCTCGAAGAGCAGGAGCATGATCCGCTCCGGATCGGCGGTCTGGGCCTGGGTGCGGTTGTAGATCGCGGCGGCGTTCATTTCTTCTCCCGGGCCTTCTCGAGCGCGTCGAGGTAGTTCTTCGTGTTGCCGAGCTTGGAGAGGGTCTCTTCGAGGGCGGTGAAGCGGCGCATCAGGCCTTCCCGGAACTTCTCGATGTGCGCCTGCTTGGCCTCGACGTCCTCGTCCATCCGCTTGATCGTGGCCTCGAGGCCGGACTTCCGGTCGACGAGGAGGCCGTCCTTGCTGTTGGTGTAGCGCTTGACCAGGGCCTGGATCGCCGAGTCGAGGCCGTTCTCGCCCCGGAAGAGGCGATCGAGCGCGGAGGGATCGCGGGCGAGCGCCTCGTCCATCGCGGCGCCGTCGACCGAGAGGAGGCCGTCGCGTCCGAGGGCGATGCCGGCCTCGGAGAGGGTCTTCAGGCCGCCGCCCGGGATGAGCATGGAGAGGAGGCCCTGGAGGTCCATCTCCAGGTTCCTGGCGACGGAGTCGCCCGAGAGCGGCCCGGCGGCGAGCTCGGTCGCGTAGGTCTGCCTGCGGACCATCGACGCGATCGCGTTGTAGGCGTCGACGAAGGCCTGTACCCGGCTGCGCGTCCCGTCGCGATCGTCCTGGAGGGACAGCGTCTCGGGGGCGGAGCTCTGCGCCTTGAGCTCGAGGCGCACGCCAGGGAGCAGATCGTCGATCCGGTTGCTCGTGCGCTCGATCGCGAGGTCGTCGAGGGTGAAGCGGGCGTTCTGTGCGGAGGCGCGGACCTCCACGTTCGCCGTGGGATCGTCGGGGTCGTCGCCGAAGAGCGCGGCGCCGGTGGATCCGGTGAGGGTCTGGCGGATCACCAAGGCCGAGTCGGGAGCGGCGTCGATCGGGTGGCCCGAATCCCGGTTCGAGATCGAGAGGTGGGCCCGCCTGCCATCGAAGATCACCGTCGCGGACACGGGCGCGCCGGAGGCCGCGATGGCGGCGGCGACGTCGGCGAGGGTCGCGCCCTCGGCGATGTCGACGCCGAAGCTCTGGCCCTGCACCTCGAGGTCGAGACGGCCCGCGCGAACCTTTGCGTCCGCGTCGGCGAAGGTGGCGGACGTGGTCCGCGCCACGGTGGCCAGGGATTGGACCGCGATGGAGTAGTTGCCGGGAGACGCGCCGGTGGTCGCGGTGGCCGTGAACGCGCTGTTGGTGCTGGCGACCTTCACTGAGCGGACCCCGTCTCGGGCCATCGAGTGGGTCGTGTTTCCGAAGGTGGAGAGTCGCGAGAGGAGATCGCCGAAGGCGGAGACCTGGACCTTCAGCGCCGACTTGCGCTGCTGGATCAGCGCGATCGGCCGCGACTCCAGCGAGACCATCTTGTCGATGATGAGCTGCGAGTCGATCCCGGAGATCAGCCCGCCGACGAAGTTCGCCATCTCGCCTCGGTCCTTGTGCGAAGGGGCCGGGAGGAGCGTTCATCCTCCTCCCGGCGGGTTCAGCGAAACGCTTTAGCCGAGGAGCTTCAGCGCCATCTGCGGCATCTGGTTCGCCTGGGCGAGGACGGAGACGCCGGCCTGCATGAGGATCTGCGCCTTCGTCATCTCGGCGGTCTCGGCGGCAACGTCGGCGTCGCGGATCCGGCTCTCGGAGGCCGAGAGGTTCTCCGCGGTGACGTTGATGTTCTCGATGGCGTGATCGAGGCGGTTCTGGGCGGCGCCGAGGGTCGCACGCATGTCGCTGACCGAGTTGATCGCGGCCTTGATCCCGTCGATGAGCGCGGACGCGTCGTCGGCGGTTGCTCCGGAGTCCGGATCCGTCGGGTCGAAGTCGGCGGCGGCGTCGAGGAGGTCCTGGATGGCGTCGTCCAGGTCGGAGGCGAACTCATCCATCTTGATGCTCTTGAAGTCGACGCCCAGCTTGTCGTCCTTGCCGGTGCCGATCTGGAACTCGATCGTCTTGTCCTCGCCGAGCATCTTCACGCCGTTGAAGTTCACGCGATCGGCGATGGAGGTGATTTCGGCCCGAAGGTCGCCGACCTCCTTCGCGATCAGGCCGCGGTTTTCGTTGGAGAGCGTGGCGTTCGACGCCTGCAGCGCGAGCGTGTTCATGCGCTGCAGCATCGAGTGGACTTCCTGGAGCGCGCCTTCGGCCGTCTGGATGAAGGAGATGCCATCCTGCGCGTTGCGCGAGGCCTGGTTGAGGCCCGAGATCTGCGAGCGGAGCACCTCGCTGATGGCGAGGCCGGCGGCGTCGTCGCCCGCCTTGGTGATCCGGTAGCCCGAGGAGAGCTTGGCGAGGCTGGTGTTGAGGGTGTTCTGGGTGGAGTAGAGGTTTCGCTGGGCGTTCAGCGAGCCCACGTTGGTACGGATGCTCATCGTCATGGGAAGGATCTCCTTGCGGCACGCGAGGGGCGCCGCCTCCCCTCTCTTCGGTACGGACCCGCGGACGGTTAAGGGCGGATCATCCGGCGCATGTGGAGCAGCAGCCGGCGCAGCACCACCGAGCGGGCGTAGAGGAGCTCGAGGCCCGATGCCGGCGCTCCGCGGAGCCGGACGTCGAAGGCGTGGAAGCGCATCGCCGGAAAGGAGGTCGTCGGCCAGACGGAGAGCAGCGCCGTAGCCGCTCCTGCCCACCGGAGCGCGCCGCCCCTGCCGAAGCGCTCGCCGAGCAGCGTGAGACGGAGGTCATGGAGGAGCTCGCCCTCGACGCCGACGGCGACGGGTTCGGTCTCTGGAGGCGCCGCGGTCATCGCGCGCCTCGCGCCGGAGACGCGCACGGTAAGGACCGTGGGCTCCCGTGCGCTCCGTAGGAGCTCGCGCGCTTCGGCGAGGTGCGCCTCGAGGCGGGAGGGGTGGACCTCCTCACGGACGCGGAAGCCGCGCGAGTCGGCGTAGATCAGCGTCGCCAGGGGTGCGCCGTCGTCGAGGACGAGGCAGTCGACGGTGCCGCGTGGCGGGAGCCCCACGTGGCCGCCGGCGGCGCCCAGGTCGGGTGCCTCCGGATCCGGGACGTAGCGGCGGGGCCTCGAGAGGAAGGCTCGCAGCCCGTATCGCCGGGGCGTGCCGCCGTGGCGGAGGAGCACGCTGCCGCCCACTTCGGCGGCGAGGGGCGTCTCCGCTCCTGCCCTCGCGGCGAGGCGGGCGAGCCGCGACGCGGCCGGCTCCGCGGTCGCGTCCTCGGCGAGGATCTCGACCTGCCTGCCGCTGCTGGCGTCGGCGATCACGCGGCGCACCGCTTCTCCGGCGAGGAGGCGGCGCGCGGTGGGGCGGTGCTTCGGGGAGAGGGCGACGGCGAGAGGATTGCGCAGGCTGTTGCGGCGTCGCGGGCCGCGGTTGAGGGGATCGAGCGGCGGTCCTTCGAAGGCGTGGACGCCGATCGAGAGCAGGAAGGTGCGGCGCTGTACGGCGCGCTCGAGCCGGCGGGCGATCCCGGGCCAGGGCGGGTCGAGGCGCGGCGCGAGGCTGCCGTCCGCACGTCCCAGGATCGCGAGCCCGCGGACGAGGGCGGTCTCGAGGGGGCCCGCCGCCTCGCCGCCGCCGAGCTCGATCAGCTCCTCGAGGCCGAGGCGGCCGCTCCCGGCGGCGGCGACGTCGAAGGCCGTCTCGAGGAAGGCGGGGAGCCCCCTCGGCGTGAGGAACGCGCGGCGAAAGCGCTCCCGGAGCCCGCGGCTCCCGGCGAGAGGGTGGCGCCGGACCGCCCCGGCAGCCGTCACGGTGAGCGAGCGACCGAGTGTGACGATGGATCTCACATCGTCATGGCCGTCGGCCGATCCGCCGACGGTCGGCATGCTCCAGTCGGCGAATGATCGAGCATCGGAGCTGCCCGCACCCACTAGGGCCTGAATGCGTGACTCCGCCGGGCTGGCATCGAGCCACCTCGCGGCGGCCCTTCGGCTGGCCGGCACCGATCCGGCGAGCCGCACCGCCTCGAGGGGGAGCATGCCGGCGAGCGTCCAGCGGGACACCCAGACCGCGCAGAAGAGCTCGGGATCGGAGAGGGTCGCCGCGGATTTTCCTGGCCCGCGGGAGCGCAGGAGCGCCATCGGCGACGACGTGGACGCGCCCGCCTGGAGCATCATCAACGACGCCGCCACGAGCCGCGACGGCGCGTGGTCGATGAGGGCCGCGATCGCGTCGGCGGAGTCCACCGTCAGCGAGTCGAAGGAATCGCCCGGAAGCCCGCCGGCGAGGAGGCCGCCGAAGAGCAGCAACCTCAAGGCGAAGAGCTCGCCGTCCAGCGACGGCTCGGCGATGCGGATGGTCGCCGCCACGCCGTTGCGCTGCATCAGGCCCTGTGCGTATCGGCACCGCTGCCGGACGGCCTCCAGCTCGTGCTGGCGGGCGTCGGGGATCGGCAGGACCACGAGCTCGACGCCTCCCTGCACGGGGAAGGCGACGAGAGAGCGAATCGTCCGCCTCGCGCGCTGGGTGCCGGTGGGCGCCGGGAGTCCGAACGTGCGACCGATGGCGATCCACGAGCGCCGCGCCGAGTGGCCCTCCACGCCGGGAGGCTCGCCGCGCAGCTCGGGGGTCGGATAGCTCGCGTGGAAGAGGGACGGCAGGAGGCGCAGCATGCGCCTGCCGCGCAGGGGCATGCCGGCGAGGATCCGCCGCATCCGCCAACGGAGGAGCGCCCGGACCGGGCGCGGGTCTGCAGCGCGCGATCCCTCATGAACGGCCGCCCTCACCTCAGCTTGTCGAGGAGGGAGAGGCGGAAGCTCTGTGCGGCGACGGTGAGGGCCGCGTCGAGCGCGTGCTGGGCGAGGGCGAGGCGGCTCGCGGCGTCGATGGGATCGGCGTCGGCCATGCGGCCCACGTCGATCGTCGCGGCGCTCTCGCCCGCCTTCGCGGCGTCGACCGAGGACGCGAGCACGTTCATCAGGCCGCCGGCGCTGGCGCGTCCCGACGCGACCTGCGCGATCGCCTTCGGATAGTCGTCGAGGCCGGCGCGGATCGCCGGGACGTCGTCGGCCGCCAGGGCCGCGGCGAGGTCGCGGAGCACGGCGAAGACGTCGATGCCTCCGGCGGTGCCGTTCACCACCTGATCGGCGCGGATCGAGGTGTCGAGGAAGATGCCGGGGGCGACCTCGAGGGAGCGGACGCCCGTGTCTCCGACGAAGTTGCCGTCGACGTCCCAGGCCGGCGACGCGCTCTGATCGCCCGCGAAGACGTAGCGGTTGCCGACCTTCACGTTCAACGCGGCGGCGGCGCCGCGGATCATCGCCTCGACCTCGAGGCCCGCGGCCCTGCGGCCCTCGGCGGAGGCGGAGTCGTTGGACGCCTGGATGGCGATCTGCTGGGCGCGGACGAGGATCGTCCCCAGCTCGCCGAGGGCGGCGTCCGCCTGGCCCAGCTCGTCCAGGGCCCGCTCGCCGTTGCGGGCGATGGAGGCGAAGCGCTCCGCCTGGGCCTTGCCCATCACGACGCCGCCGGAGGCCACGGCGTCGTCGCTCGGATGGAAGATCCGGGCGCCGGACGCAGACTCCCGGGCCGCGCGCTCCACTTGCTCGGCTGCGCGGCCCGTGGTGGTGAGGCCGCGCTCGAAGATCATTCGTTCGGTCACGCGCACGATGGCTGGTCCTATCGGAGCTTCATGAGGGTATCGAGCATCTCGTCGGTGGTGGCGATCACCTTGCCGACGGCGTCGTAGGCCCGCTGGGCCTGTGTCATTCGAATCAACTCCTCGTCAATGCTGACGCCGCTCACGGACTCCCGCATCGCGTCGAGGTTGCCGAGGAGCGTGGCGTCGTGATCGGCCAGGGCCTTCACCCGGGCCGACGAGGCGCCGAAGCCGGAGATGATCGAGGCGATGGTGGCGATGGCCGTCGCGCCGGACGGGAGCGCCTGATCCTCGAGCGCGCCGAGCGCGAGGAAGTTGCGGCCGCTGCCGGGGATCCCGGCGGCGGTGTCGGAGGCTGCGAGGCGCGACGGGTCGGCGAGGATGGACGGATCCACCGCGAGGCGGCGCGCCGCCCCGGCCACGGTGGCGCCTGCGTCGAAGAGATCCACGCCGGGGTTCCCGTTCAGATCGAAGCCCGAGCGGTGGACCTCGTTGACCATGCCGGCGAGATCCCACGCGAGACGATCCAGCTTCTCCTCCGCCTCGCGCAGCGCGCCGTCGCGCGCGTCGAGGTTGCCGCCGATGGCGCCGCCCATGCCCTTGACGTTCTCGGACGAGCCGTCGGCCTTCGTGAGGCGGAACGAGAGGTGGCCGTCGTTGGCGGGGTCGGGCCAGGTCGAGAGCGTCGACGCGCGGTCGCCGCTGACGAGCGCGGCGCCGTTCGGGAGGAACATGTTCAGGTTGCCCTCGCCGTCGAGGATGGCGGTGGCGCCGGTCACCTGGGCGAGCTCGTCCCGGGCGCGGGCGCGGGCGTCCAGGAGATCGTTCGGAGGCGCGCCGCCGGCCGCGCTGGTCGCCACGCGGATCTGCCGGTTGAGCTCCGCGATCTGCTGGCTGAGCCCGTTCGCCTGGTCGGCGAGGCTGTCCAGGCGTGCGTCGACGCCGAGGCGAGCCTGCCGAAGGCCGTCGGAGGTGCGGTTGAAGGCGAGGGCGAGGGCGCGGGAGGACGCCACCGCGGTCTGGCGGAGGCCGTCGTTCCCGGCGTCGGCCGCGAGGGCGCGGACCGATGAGTAGAACTTGGTGAGCGCGTCGCCGACGCCGCCGGCTAGCTCGGGATCGAGGACGTGGACGCCGAGGAGCGCCGTCGCCTCGGCCTGGCTCCTCGCGGCGGTCGCTGCTGCCTGGGGGAACTGGCTCTCGAAGAAGCGATCGCGGAGCTGGACGATCGACTGGACGACGACGCCCTGGCCCAGGTAGCCGCCGCCGACCCGGTCGGCGGGGAGCGCCGCCGCGAGCTGGACGAGCTGGCGCGCATACCCGGGGGTGTTGACGTTCTGGATGTTGTTTCCCGCCGTCGCGACGGCGAGCCGGTGGGCGTTGAGGCTCGAGGCCGCCTGGTTGAGGAGGGTGAAGAGGCTGCTCATACGCTCACGCTTCGGGAGGAGAGGGGATCCCGGCCGGTCGCCCGGCCCCGCCGGTCGTAGGCAGCGCTTCCGGGAGCGAGCAGGGAGAGGTAGGAGCGCACGCAGGCGAGGGAGTGGCCCAGGGCCTCGCGGGTGACGAGATCCTCCTCGCGGAGGCGGGACGCCAGGTCGCGCAGCTCGTCGAGCCCCTCGTCGAGGCGGGCCGCTTCCGCGGGGGCGTGCCGGCGCAGCGCGGCGAGGGTGGGCTCCGGGAGCCCTTCGCAGGCCCGGGTGAGCGCCTCGAGGATCCGCTTCTCGAGGTCGAGGGCCTGGCCGTTCCGGGCCTCCCGCTCTGCTGCCCACTCGAGCGCCCGCTCGGGGTCGAGGCCCGCGAGCCGACGGCGGCTCTCGGGCGCCTCGTCGAGCTGGAGCCGGAGCAGGGTGCGCAGCTCCTCGGCCGTTGCGATCGCTTCTTCGAGCATCCTTCGGGAACCCTTCTCTACGTCCGCAGGATCGCGTGGATCTGGGCGAGGAGCTCCGCCTCGTCGAGGATCCGCTGCGCGATCCGGGCGGGATCCGGCTTGTAGTTGCCCTTGCGGACCTGGGCCTCGATCTCCGCGAGGCGGGCGGTCCGGGTCTCGCCCGAGGTCGACTTGGCGTGCTCGACGGCCGCCTGGAGCTCCCGCTGCGTGTCGGTGGTGACCTTGTCGGGGGCCCTCGGCGCCAGGACCGGATCGGCCGTCACCGGGGCGGTGGCGGCCTCGTGGCGGGGGCGCACCCCCGTGGCGCTCCTCGCGGCCGGCAGGCTGGCGATGTCGTGGATGTCCTTGGGCGTCATGGCTTGGGCCCCCTGGAGGCAAGTCGTCCGAATCATCTATTCGGCACGCTTGCCGTAGGCCTTAAGGGCCGTCGAGGGATTCACGGGGCGATCGTGGACGCGGACCTCGAAGTGGAGGTGGGGGCCCGTCGCCCGTCCGGTCTGCCCGACCCTGGCGATCGGTTGGCCCTTCCGCACCCGATCGCCCTCCGCCACCAGGAGCTCCGAGGCGTGGGCGTAGAGGGTGGTGACGCCGCCTCCGTGGTCGACCTCGACCGCCTGGCCGAAGCCGCCCCTGGGACCGACGCGCCGCACCACGCCATCGGCCGCCGAGACGATGGCGCTCCCCTCCTTGGCCCCGAGGTCGACGCCGCGGTGCTCCTGGACGCCCTCGCCCAGGGGATCGGCCCGGCGTCCGAAGGCGCTGGTCACGGCGGACGGGCCGTGGACCAGGGCGCAGGGGTCGAAGGCCTCTGCTGCTGGAGCCCGATGGAGGAGGGCAGCGGGGTCGGTCCTCTCACGTCCGGACGACGCCTGGGGCAGAAGGTCGAGGAGGGGGCGGTCGGGTCCGTGGGCGGGGCGGCCCGCCTCCGCCAGGGAGTCCGCGAGGGCGTCGACGATCAGGTCGGAGAAGAGCGGCGAGCCCTCCTTCCCTGCGAACGCGCCGCTCGCCTGGAGGAGCTGCTTGATCACGAGGGAGTCGAAGGCGCGCTCGGCCTCGCGCTGGCGGTCCGCGCCGGCGGCGGGCGTGTCGCGGAGGAGGGCCATCAGAGCACCTCGAGGTCGGCGTCGAGGGCGCCGGCCGCCTTGATCGCCTGGAGGATGGAGACGAGGTCGCGGGGCGGGACGCCGAGGGAGGTGAGGGCGCGCACGAGGTCGTCGACGTTGGACGTGGCAGGGAGGGCGACGGCGCCGCGGCCGGCCTCCTGGGCGTCGACGCCGGCGACGCGGGTACGGACGGTCCGGCCGTTGGAGAAGGCCTCCGGCTGGGAGACGAGCGGCGTCTCGCTCACGGTGATCCGCAGGCCGCCGTGGGCGACCGCCACCGGCCGGATCCGCACGTTCGCGCCGGCGACCACCGTGCCGGTACGCTCGCTGATGACGACCTTGGCCCTTCCGTCGGCGTCGACCTCCAGGGCCTCGAGCCGGGCGATCAGGCCCACCCGATCGCCGCGATCGGGGACGCGCACCTCCACGGCGGCGGGGTCGAGGGCCGTCGCGACCTCGGCGCCGAGGGCGCCGTTGAAGGCGGCGGCGATCCGGCTCGCGGTGGTGAAGTCGGGGTTCGTCAGCGTGAAGATCAGCGGGCCGGAGTCGAGGTCGACCTGCACCGTCTTCTCGATCGTGGCGCCGTTCGGCACCCGGCCCGAGGTGGGGTGGTTCTTGCGCACGCTCGATCCGGCGGCGGCGGCGTCGAAACCGCCGACCTGTACCGGACCCTGTGACAAGGCGTAGACCGTGCCGTCGGAGCCCATGAGCGGGGTGACGACGAGCACGCCGCCGGCGAGGCTGCGCGCGTTTCCCATCGAGCTGACGCTGACGTCGATCTTGCCGCCGGGGCGAGCGAAGGGAGGCAGCCGCGCCGTCACCATCACCGCGGCCACGTTGCGGACCCGCACCTCGCGGGGATCGATCCGGATCCCCAGGCGGCCGAGCATGCTGGAGATCGACTGCGAGGTGAAGAAGACGCGCTCGGTGTCGCCGGTGCCGGCGAGGCCCACCACGAGGCCGTAGCCGAAGAGCTCGTTCTCCCGGACGCCCTCCACCGCGGCGAGCTCCTTCACGCGCACCGGGGCGGCGCCGGAGGGAGCCGCGGCCAGGAGGAGCAGGACGAGGGCGAGGGCGTTTCGCATGGAGAGCTCCTAGAAGGGCCAGACCCAGCCGAGGTAGCGGGAGAGCCAGCCCTGGCGCTGGTTGTCGGTGAGGACGCCGTTTCCGGTGAACTCGATCTCGGCGTCGGCGACCATGGTGCTCTTGACGCTGTTTTCCTGGTCGATGTCGATCGGGCGGACCACGCCGGAGATGTAGAAGTGCTGCTCCTCCTCGTTCACGAGGACCACGCGGTGGCCCTCGATGAAGAGGTTTCCGTTGGGGAGCACCTTCCGGACGATGGCGGGAACGGTGGCCTTGAGCCGCTCGGTGCGCGCGGTCGCTCCCTCGCCGCGGAAGCTCGACGCCGACATCCCTTCGACGTTCGCCCGGAAGTCGCTGTTTCGCTGCATCTTCTCGATGAGGCCGAGGAAGGCCGAGATGCTCGCCTGCGCCTGCGAGCTCCGGGTGAGGTCGGTGTCGGCGCTGCGCTTCGCGTCCGCGATCTCCTCGATCTTCACCACCAGCAGATCGTTTGTGCGCAGCGCCCGCGCGTCGGTGAAGAGGTTCGCCGCCGGGCGGTTCTCGCGCCAGAGGCTCCCCGGCGTCCGGGCTTCGGCGGCGGCTTCGCCCTCGGAGGGGAGCTGGTACTCGCGCTGCTTGGGCACGTAGGTGGAGATGTGCCTGGGGCCGCAGCCCGCGAGGATCACGAGAGCGGTGAATCCGACGATCGGACGGATCATGGATCCTCCATGACGAGGGTCTCGCCCTCGAGCCGGCCCTCGAGCCGCTTGCCGGAGGAGAGCTGTGCACAGGCGCGGCCCGGCCCACAGGCGATCGCGCGGCCCCGTGTCTCGATCGTCAGGCCGTCGCGGCGCAGGAGCACCGTCAGCGGCTCGCCCGGCGCGATCGCGCCGCCGATCTGGCCGGGTTCGAGCGCGACTCCGGCAGCCAGATCGCGCGACGCGCGGGCGCCTGGCGGGAGCTCGTGCAGGATGCGGCGGCCGGGCTCGAGCTCGCGCAGATCCTCGCGGGATGCGCCGTCCAGCGGCTCGCCGGCTCGGACCGCCCGGGTGGTGATCCAGGCGGGCGCCATGAGCTTCACGTCGGCGAAGGCCCACCCCTCGCACGCGAATCCTTCACTCGTGGTGCCAATTAGCTTCACGTGCTGACGGCCGGAGGTCTCGATCGGGCGGGGGACCTCGGCGCGCGAGGCCCTGCAGCCCGGAGGGAGGCGGTCGCGGAAGGAGCGGATCTCCAGGCGCGCGGCCGGGTTCGAGACGGCGGCACGTAGTGCGGCTTGGAGTGCGCTGGGGACCGGCTCGGGCACCGCGGAGATCGCGGCATCCGGGGCCGGCGACGAATTCGCGGTCGCGGCCGAAGCCAGGACGGCGGCGACGAGCGCGATCATCGCAGCTGGGTGAGCCGCTGGAGCATCTGATCCGCGGTCTGGATCACCTTGGAGTTCAGCTCGTAGGCGCGCTGCGTGGAGATCATGTCGATCATCTCCTCCACCGCCTTCACGTTCGAGCCCTCGAGGAAGCCCTGCGAGATCCCGCCGGCGCCCTGCTCGCCGGGCCGCACGTGCATCGGCTCTCCGCTGGCCGGCGTCGCGGTGAAGAGGTTGTTGCCGATGGCGAGGAGGCCGCTCGGGTTCGCGAAGAGGGAGAGCTCGAGGGTGCCGAGCTCGTCGGGATGGGGCGAGCCGTCCACCTGGGCGAGGACGCTGCCGTCGGACTGGATGGTGATCTGCTTCGCTCCCGCGGGCACGTCGATGCCGGGCTCGACGAGGTCGCCGCGCTGGGTGACCAGGCGGCCCATGGCGTCCACGCGGAAGTTGCCGGCGCGGGTGTAGCCGAGCTCGCCGTTGGGCCGCTGCACGCGGAAGAAGCCGTCGCCCTCGATGGCGACGTCGAGGGGGTTCCCGGTGGAGAGCAGGTCGCCCTGGGACCACGTGCGGGTGGTGGAGCCCGTGCGCACGCCGAGGCCCACCTGCAGCGGCGCGGGATCGGTGCCGCCGTTCGGCGTGGGCTCCGCGGGAGCGCGCATGGTCTCGGAGATCAGATCCTCGAACTCGGCGCGGCCCTTCTTGAAGCCGGTGGTGCTGGCGTTGGCGAGGTTGTTCGCCGTCACGTCCATCTTGAGCTGCTGGGCTTCCATGCCCGTGGCGGCGGTGTAGAGGGAGCGGAGCATCGAGAGACCTCTTAGCGGACCTTGCCGAGCTCGCCGAGGCGCTCGTCGAGCTTGCGGTAGGTCTGGATGGCTTGCATGGACTGGTCGAAGGAGCGCTGCGCGGCGATGAGCTGCACCGCGGCCTCGAGGGGACCCGCGTTGCCGAGCTCGAGCTCGCCGGTGCGGACGTGGCCTGAAACGGGGATCGCCGCCGATTCCGTCGGCGTGAGGAGCGAGCCGCCGTGGCGCTCGACGGCGCCCTCCAGGCGGAAGAGCGCGAGCCGGCCGACCTCGAGCTCGCCCACGCGCACCGCGCCGTTCGCGTCCACCACCGGCGTCACGTCGTCGACGGGAACGAGGATCGGCTCGCCGCTCCTCGAGAGGACGGGATGGCCGGCGGTGCGCAGCACGCCGTCGGCGTCGACGGAGAGCCGGCCGTCGCGGGTGTAGGCGACGGCGCCGGAGGGAAGCGTCACGCCGAAGAAGGCGCCATCGTCGGGCACGAGATCGAGGGGGCGGCCGGTGGGCTCGATCGAGCCCGGGCGGAGATCGACGCCGGTGGCCACGGCGCCCGCGTAGACCTTGCCGCCGTCGCCGCCTTCGGGGAGGAACGACTCGAACGCGGGACGCGAGGCCTTGAACCCCACCGATCGCGCGTTGGCGAGGTTGTCTGCCACCGACTCGAGCTGCTTCGAGCGCGCGACCGCGGCGCTCATGCCGACGTAGATTCCGTCACTCATCCGTCGCGGGCCTCCTTGGGGAGAGGGTTGAGAGCAAGCGCCTTGCCAGCGCCGCCGACATCGAATTGACGCGTACGCCTTTTGCATTCGAGGCGAGCGATGGCCCCGAAGACCCGGCTCGACGCGGTGGTGCGGATCCGTGAGCACCAGGAGCAGGAGGCGCGCCTCGCGCTGGCCTCCGCCGCGGCGTCCACCCGGCAGGCCCGGGAGCGGGTGCGCGCGCTGCGCGAGGCGTCGCTGCGGGAGGCGGGGCCGCGCTCGGCCCTGGAGTGGGAGATCGCCCAGGCCGCGTCGTTCCGGATGCTCGACGCGATTCGGCTGGCGGAGTCGGTGGTCCTCGACGCCGAGGCCAGGGAGCGCGCAGCGAAGGCCGGCTTCGAGGCGGCCCATCGGGCGGCCGAGTCGGTTCGCCGCGCGGCGGAGTCGAGGCGGGAGGCGATCGTCCGTGAGCAGGAGAAGGCCGAGCGCAAGGAGCTCGACGCCTTCGGCCAGCTCGCCCATGTGCGCCGCAGCTCCTGAGCGGCTTCAGCTCTCGGAGGCCAGATCCGCGCGCAGGCGCTTGATCGCGTCCGAGTGGAGCTGGCTTACGCGGGCTTCGCTGACCTCGAGGATCCCGGCGACCTCCTTGTTCGTGAGCGACTCCGCGTAGAGGAGGCTCATCACGAGCTGCAGCCTCTCGGGGAGGCGGGCGATCGCTGCAGCCAGGCGCTCGCTCCGCTCCGCTGCGACGATGCGCTCGTCCGCGGGAACCTCCTCCGCCCGGAGCGGCGCGTCCTCCATGAGCGGGAGGGGAGGGAGCGTGAGCGCCTCCATCTCCGCGAGGGCATCCGCCTCGATCCCGAGCGCGGCGGCGAGCTCGTCGAGCGTGGGCTCCCGCCCCAGCGTCGCTTCGAGCCGGGTCCGCGCCGCGTGGACGCGATCGAGATCGTCGCGCAGGCGGCGGGGCAGGTGATCGTGCCGGCGCAGCTCGTCGATCATCGCCCCGCGGATGCGGTGCTCCGCGTAGCTCTCGAAGCGGATGTCCCGCCCCGCGTCGAAGCGCCGGGCTGCGTCGAGGAGGCCGACGGCGCCGGCGGACCAGAGGTCGTCGAAGAGTGTCGCGTCGCCGGTGCGAGCCGCCAGCCGCCGAGCGTGCCGATCGATCGAGGCGCCGTAGCGCGTGATCAGGGCCCGGGCGTCTCCTCCCTCGGTGGCGTAGAGTGCATGGACGCGACGCACGCTCGGGTCCTCTTTATTCGCTCGCGAGCGAAGAACGCGCCGGCGTGGAGGACTCCCGGAGGAGGCGCTGCCAGAGGATCTTGAGCCCTCCCTCGAGCCTGGAAGCGGCGGGCTCGCCCAGAAGCTTGTCGGCGATCTGCTCGAGGCTCCGGCTCGAAGGCGACAGCGGGAAGCACTTCACCAGCGGCCTCTGCATCATCACCGCGCGGTGGATGTTCTCGTCGCGGGGCAGGTAGCCGAGGTATCGCAGCCTGGCGTGGAGGAAGCGCTCGGTGAGCCGCGGCAGCCTGCCGAAGACCTCGCGCGCCTGGGCCTCGCTCGCCGCCGGGTTGACCAACACGTGGAAGACGCCGGTCATCCCCTGCTGCGAGAGCACCTTCACCGCGGCGTAGGCGTCGGTGAGCGAGGTGGGCTCCGGGCTCACGACGAGGATCGTCTCCTGACAGGCGCCGACGAAGAAGGTCATGTTGTCGCCGATGCCCGCGGCGGAGTCCGCGATCACCAGGTCGAAGTCGTCGTCGAGGGTGTCGAGCTCGCCGATGATCCGCATCTTCTGCGCGGATCCGAGCCGCGCGAGCTGAAGGACACCGGTGCCCGCCGAGAGGATCTTGATCCCGTGGGGGCCCTCGGTGAGCGCCTCGCGGATGGACACGGAGCCGTCGAGGACGTGCCCGAGGTGGAAGCGGGGCGCGACGCCCAGGAGGATCTCGGCGTTGGCGAGGCCGAGGTCTCCGTCGAGGAGGAGCACGCGCCTTCCCTGCCGGGCGGCGATCACGGCGAGGTTGGCGGCGACGGTGCTCTTGCCCACGCCCCCCTTGCCGGACGTCACGGCGATGACGCGCAGGGGGGTCGTCTTTTCTGTGCGTTTGTTATTCACGAGAAGTCGAAGGCTCTCGGCCTGGTCCGTGACTTTCACCCGTTCACCCGCTCTCGCTCCGCCCCACGCCCCAAAGGAAGATCCCGGCAGGAGGCCAGCGCGCGCTCGGTCAGCTCCTCGGCGGTCGCCTCGTGGAGATCGTCGGGGACCTTCTGGCCGTCCGCGATGCAGGTGATCCGGCTGGAGAGGCGGACTGCCGCGGAGAGCACGCCGCCAGGGGCCACCGCCTCGTCGAGCTTGGAGAAGATCAGGCCATCGGGGCGCAGGCCGCGATAGCGATCGGCCAGCGCGGCGAGCTCCCGCCAGCCGGTGGCGGCGCTGCACACCAGGTGGAGCTGCACGCCTGGAACCGAGCGGAGGAGCTCCGCCTGCTGGGCCACCGCCTCGTGGGTCGAGCGGCCGGCGGTGTCGATGAGCACCAGCTCCGCGTCCTGGCTCCGGGCCAACGCCTTGGCGAGCTCGTCCCGGCTCCTCGCCACGTAGGACGGGACGCCCATGATCTCGCCGTACCTTGCGAGCTGCTCGCTGGCGCCGACGCGGTAGGTGTCGACGGTGATCAGGGAGACCCGCATGCGGGAGTCGAGGAGGGCGCGGGCGGCGATCTTCGCGATCGTGGTGGTCTTGCCGACGCCGGTGGGACCCACCAGCGCGATCGCTCGCTTGGGGCCGGGATGCCAGGGCGCCTGTCCCGTCGCGAGGCGCTCGCGCACCAGTCTGCGGGCCTCGTCGAAGAGGGCGCTCCCCGACTCCGTGGCGCCGTCCTTCCGGGCCGCCTTGCGGACGAGCTCGTCCGCGAGCGCGTCCTCGACGCCTCCGGCGATCAGCTTGCCGAAGACCGCCGCGGTGGCCGGGCGCAGGCGCGTTCCAGGCTCGGTGCGCGTGCGCTGCGCCATCGACCTCATCTCGCGCCTCGTCTCCTCGACGCTCCGTCGGAGAGCCAGGATCTCGCCGGCGAGCGCCTCGTCGAAGGGGCGCTCCGGGGCGCGCTGGTGGAGCGGCTCGGGCGGCTGCGAAGGGACGGGACGGAGCGCCTGCACGTTCGACGACGCCGGCGCCGAGAGCGCTGCATAGGCGGCGTGTCCTGTCGGCGGCGCAGGGGGGAGCTCCGCGAGAGGTCGTGCCGGCGAGCGGGGCGCATGCGCCATGGCCAGGACCTCGACCCCGTTCTTTCGGAGCAGGCCACCTGGGATCTCGCGGGCGGAGAGCACCACGGCCTCCCCACCCAGCGCAGCGCGTACTGCCGCGAAGGCTTCCTTCGCGTCGGCACCCCGGAAGCTGCGGATGGTCTCCCTCATCTCGGAACCTCGATCGTCTGGCGCGTCACGCCGCCGTCTTCATCGTCACTTGCAAGAGTCCCGCCGGCTCCACCGAGGTGCCCGGCACCAATTCCCTGGCGCTGATCACCTGCAGCTCCGGCACGAAGCGGGAGGCGAAGTCGAAGAGGGGCCGGCGCAGGTCGGGGGGCGCCAGGAGCACGGGTACGTTGCCGGCGGCCGAGAGCGCGGCGGAGAGGGTCTCGAGCTGCGCGATGAGCTGCCGCGCCGTCTCGAGGTCGGGGGCGAGGGCGGCCTCGCCGTCGGAGACGCCGAGGGAGCCGCGCAGCAGCTCCTCCGTGGCGCGGTCGAGGGTGATCGCCCTCACCGGGCCGGCGCCGTCGCGGACCCTGCCGGTAATCTGGCGCGAGAGGCGGCGGCGCGCCTGCTCCACCAGGAAGGCGGTGTCCTTGCTGCGGGGCGCCGCGTCCGCCACCGCCTCGAGGATCGTGCGCAGATCCCGCACCGAGAGCTGCTCTCGGAGCAGCCCGCGCAGCACCCGGACCAGCTCACCCAGGGTGATGGTCGCCGGCACGACGTCCTCGACCAGCTTGGGCGCCTCCCGCGCGCAGACGGAGAGGAGCTCCTGGGTCTCCTGCCGTCCGACCAGCTCGTGGGCGTGCCGCCGCAGGAGCTCCGAGAGGTGGGTGGCGACGACGGAGGCCGCGTCCACCAGGGTGAGGCCGAGGGCCTCCGCCTTGGGGCGGTCGCGGGTCTGGATCCACACCGCGGGCAGGCCGAAGGCGGGCTCCTTTCCGGCGATGCCGTCGACGGAGGGCGCGCGGCCGGTGGGGTCGAGGGCCATCAGCCGATCGGCGTGGGCCGCGCCCCTCGCGATCTCGTGGCCGCGCAGGAGCAGCCGGTACTCGCTCGCGCCCAGTCCCAGGTCGTCGCGCAGGTGCACCGACGGCAGCACGATGCCGAGCTCCTCGGCGAGCTTCTTCCGGAGGGCTGTGACCCGGCCGGGGAGCTCGCCGCCCCTGGCGAGATCGATGAGGGCGACGAGGCCGTAGCCCACGTGCAGCTCCAGCGCGTCGACGGCGAGGAGATCCTGGATCTTCTCCGGGCCCTTGGGTTCGGCCTCAGCGGTCGGGTGCGCCTTGTCCTTCTTGGCGGCCTTGTCGACCCGGCGCGAGAGGAGGAAGGCGCCGGCGGCGAGGGAGCCGAAGGCGGCGAAGGGGAGACCCGGCAGGAGCGCGAGGATGCCGAGGACCGCCGCGGTGGACGCGAGCACGCGGGCGTTGCCGAAGATCTGCCCGCCCACCTGCGAGCCGAGGTCGGAGCCCTGCGCGCGGGTGACCACGATACCGGCGGCGGTGGAGACGAGGAGCGCCGGCATCTGGGCGACCAGGCCGTCGCCGACGGTGAGCAGGGTGTAGGTGTCGACCGCCTGGCGCAGCGAGAGGCCGTCCCTGAGGAGGCCGGTGGCGAGGCCGCCCAGCAGGTTCACCGCGGTGATCAGCAGGCCGGCGATCGCGTCGCCGCGCACGAACTTGCTCGCGCCGTCCATGGCGCCGAAGAACTCGGCCTCCTGCGAGAGGGTCTGGCGCCGGAGCTTCGCCTCGCGATCGTCGACGATGCCGGCGGCGAGGTCGGCGTCGATCGCCATCTGCTTGCCCGGCATCGCGTCCAGGGTGAAGCGCGCCGCCACCTCCGACACGCGCCCCGAGCCCTTGGTGATCACGATGAAGTTGACCAGCAGGAGGATGAGGAAGATCACCAGGCCGACGACGAGGCTGCCGCCGACCATGAAGCGGCCGAAGGTCGCGATCACGGAGCCCGCCGCGCCGGGGCCCTCGCCGCCGTGGAGGAGGATCAGCCTCGTGGTGGCGACGTTGAGGCCGAGGCGGAAGAGGGTCGTGAGGAGAAGCAGCGACGGGAAGACCGAGAACTCCAGCGGCTGCTTGATCCCGAGACCGATGAGGAGCATCAGCACCGAGACGCCGATGTTGAAGGCCAGGAGCACGTCGAGGGCCGCCGCCGGCACCGGCAGGATCAGGATCGCCAGGATGCCGATGACGGCGATGGCGGAGAGGGTCTCGCCCGCTCTGCGGGGGCTCGCGCTCACGCCGCCCTCGCGGCGCCGGGCCTTCCGGTGATCCGGTAGACGAAGGCGAGGATGGTGGCCACGGCCTTGTAGGTCTCCGCCGGGATCTCGCGGCCGACCTTGACCCGCCGGTAGAGGAGGCGTGCGAGGGGGATGTCCTCGACGATGGGGATCCCGTTGCTGCGGGCGAGCTCCCGCATGATCTCGGCGAGCTGCCCCTTGCCCTTGGCGATGACGCGGGGCGCGCGCGCCTCGTCCCGGCGGTAGCGGATCGCCACCGCGACGTGGGTGGGATTCACGAGGACGGCGTCGGCTCGCGGCACCTCCACCGAGACGCGGACGCGGGCGAGCTCGCGCTGCCGCCTTCGGCGCTGTGAGCGGATGAGGGGATCTCCCTCGTCCTCCTTGTGCTCTCGCTTCAGCTCTTCCCGGGTCATCCGCATCTTGGCTCCGAACCGGTAGCGGGTGACTGCAAAGTCCACACCCGCGAGCGCCACCATCACCGTCAGCACCCTGACGCCGGCCGAAGCGATCAACGACGAGAAGTGGGAGAGCTGGGCGGCAGGCGTCGCGGTGGGGAGTGAGCCCAGGCCCAGCGCGTCGTCGCGGACGGAGAGCCACACGGTGCCGAGGATGGCGAGGACCTTCACCGCCGCGAGGCCCAGGTCGGAGACGACCTCGCGCGAGAAGAGGCGCTTCAGCTTTCCCGCCTGCCAGAGCCTCTCGGGATCCGGCGCGGCGAGGTGGGGCCACATCCGCGCGCGGGTCTGAACGACGGTGGCCGCGAGGCCCCCGGCAGCGCCGGCCAGGCAGGGAACGAGGGCGAGGAGGGTGGGGCGCGCGAGGAGGCCCAGGAGCGCGCTGGGCCGCCCCTCCGGCGCGGCGCGGACGGACGCGCCGAAGAGCTCGATGAGGGCGTCGCGGAGGGGGATCGCGGCGAACGACAGCGCGACGAGGGCCGCGCCGAGGGAGGCGACCGTCACCGCGTCCTTGGAGAGGGCGATCTGGCCCTTGTCCGCGGCGTGTTGCAGGCGCTTTTGTGACGCCTGCTCGGTCTTGTCGTCCTTGCTGCTCTCGTCAGACACCGACTAACTCCTCGTGAACGCTTCGACCGCCATCCGCGCGGCGATCTCGGCAGCCGTCGGCACCACGAGGTAGACCGCCCCGCCGCCGGCGAGGATCGCCACCGAGAAGCCGAGGGTGGAGAGGTTCATCTGCGGGGCGATCCGCCCCACCAGGCCCAGGGCCAGGTGGCCGACGGTGACCGCAGCGAGGATCGGGAAGGCGAGGCGCACGGAGAGCGCGAACGAGCCCAGCGAGTGCGCGACCATCGAGCCGAGGAGGGCCTTCGCATCGAGCGGGAGCCCTGGCGGCATCTCGCGGACCGAGCGCGCGAGCCAGGCGATGGCCTCGCGGTGGACGCCGAGGGTGACGGCGAAGCCGAGGGCCGCCATGGAGAAGAGCTGGCCAAGCGTGGACGACTGGACGCCGCCGACCGGATCGACGATGGCGCTGAAGCCCAGGCCCATGCCGAGGCCGGCGAGCTGACCGGCGGCGAGGGCCGCGTCGAGGACGATGCGGGCGCCCAGGCCCGCGGCGAGGCCGATGGCGGTCTCTGAGAGGGCGCTGCCCGCGAGCGCGAAGAGCGAGGCGGGGAGCTCGGGCGACGGAAAGCCGGCGCCGGCGTGGGCAGCGAGCGCGGCGACGAAGGCTACGCCGATGCGGATGCGCGTCGGGATCATCCTCGCCGAGAGCACGGGGGCCACCGCAACCACGCCCGCGGCTCGGAAGAGCACGAGGCCGAAGCCGAAGAGGAAGGGGAACGCCTGCTCGTCCATCAGAAGGGATTCCCCATCCGCTGGACCGAATCGGTGAAGAAGACGGCGAGACGGTCGGTCATCCATCCCCCGAGCATCCAGCAGACGATCCCGGCGGCGCCGAGCCGCACCAGGAAGCCGATGGCGGGGTCGTTGATCTGCGTGGCCGCCTGGAAGATCCCGACCACCAGACCGGTGACGAGGAGCGCGCCGAAGATCGGGGCGCCCAGCCACGCGGTCAGGGCGAGGCCTTCGCGGATGAGGTCGCCGGGGAAGGCGCTCATCCGAAGCTCCGCGCCAGGGAGCCGACGACCAGGTGCCAACCGTCTGCGAGGAGGAAGATCCCGACCTTGAGCGGGAGGGAGATCAGCGTCGGCGGCACCATCATCATGCCCATCGACATCAGGATCGCGGCGACGAGGAGGTCGACGAGGAGCAGCGGCACGTAGAGGAAGAGGCCCATCCGAAACGCGGTGGTCAGCTCGGAGACCATGAACGCGGGGATGGCGACGGAGAGGGGGATCTCCTCGCCGCGGGCGGGGCGGGCGGTGCTCGAGAGGTCGTAGAAGAGCCGGAGGTCGTTCTCGCGGGTCTGTCGCAGGAGGAACTCGCGCACGGGCGCGGAGGCGCGCTCGAAGGCGTCGGGGCCCTCCATGCGATCCTCGAGGTAGGGGCCGAGGGCCTCCGAGTAGACGCGCTCGGCGGTGGGCGCCATCACGAAGAAGGAGATCGCGAGGGCGAGGCCGATGAGCACCGGGTTGGGCGGGAGCTGCGGCGTGCCCATCGCCTGGCGGAGGAAGGAGAGCACGATCACGATCCGCGTGAACGACGTGATCGAGACGAGCACCGCCGTGGCGAACGAGAGCGCTGTGAGCAGGAGGAAGAGCTTCACGGGCGCAGAGCCGCTCCCGCCCACGATGAGCTGGAGACCCGGCTCGGCCGCCGTGGCGGCGAGGAGGCTCATCCGACTCTCCCCGGCAGTCCGTTAGCCAGGCGATGGCGCAGCTCCTGATCGGAGGCGCTCTCGTCGAGGAGCTCGTCGAAGTCGACACTTCCCCTGCGCGACTTCGTCGGGATCGGTGGCTCGGGCGGCGCGGGCCTCGTGGCGAGCAGAGCGATGCCGGCCTCGCTGCAGCCCAGCACCAGCTGGTCGTCGCCCACCTGCGCGATCACCAGGCTGCGTTTGGGGCCGATCGAGATCGACTCGACGATCCGCAGCGAGCCCGGGAGCCGCTTCTTGCGGAGAGTGAGAAGGATCGCGACTCCAGCGAGGGCGAGGAGGGCGCCGCCAGGGAGGAGGAGGCCCTGCAGCGATCCCGAGGAGGGCAGGGTCTCGGCCGCGTCGCCGATCACCGCGTCCGGTACGAGCCCCGCGAGCAGCGCCGCGATCGGGAAGATCGGATCCGGCATGGCTACCTGAGGCGCGCGAGGCGCTCGGATGGGCTGACGATGTCGGTGATGCGGGCGCCGAACTTCTCGTTCACCACCACCGCCTCGCCGCGGGCGAGCAGGCGTCCGTTCACGAGGATGTCGAGGGGCTCGCCCGCGACCTTGTCGAGCTCGACGACCGAGCCGGGCCCGAGGCCGAGGAGCTCCTGGATCGTCATGCGCGACCGGCCGAGCTCCACCGTGATCTCGAGGGGGACGTCGAGAAGGAGCTCGAGGCGACGCGAGGGCGTCTCGTGCTCGAGGAGATCGGAATCGTTCACGTTGCCTCCGGGCGTGGCGCGGGTCGGAACGCCCGCTCCAGCTTCACGGCCATGCCGCCGTGGACGACCATGGGGTGACCGCTCAGCTTCTCGCGGCCTTCTACGAACAGCGGGAGCGCCGAGCTCTCCTCGGTGCCCAAAAGGAGCACGTCGCCTTCCCCGAGCTCGAGGAGCCGCGCGAGCGTGAGCGAGGTGCGGCCGAGGACGGCGCAGACCTCGACCACGGTGGCCTCGACCTCGAGGGCGAGGGCCTCCCTCGTGCGGGGATCGCGGGTGGCCTGCGAGCGGACCTCGTTGCCGAGGACCTTCTTGGCGGGCTGGATCGCGGTGTACGGGATCGCGAGCTGGATCCGGCCGCCGATCGGGCCGCTGATGGCGAAGGAGGTGAGCACGGCGACGTCGCCGCCTGGCGCGATGGAGATCGCGAGGCGCGGATCGGCCTCGAGCCTCGCCACCTCCGGCTGCATCGGCAGGTAGGGCGCCCACGCGTGTCCCATGGCGTCGGTGAGCAGACCGAGGAGCTTGCGGAGGACCTGCTTGCCGACTGGTGTCAGCTCCTGTCGATCTGTCGCGGCCTCGCTCGGGGCCTTGTCGCCGAGGGCGGCGGCCACCAGGGACTCCGCGAGGCCCGGATCGAGGATGGCGATCGCCTCCGTTCCGCGGCCGAGGGAGATGACGCAGACGGTGGCGGGCGGCGCCAGGAGCATCTCCAGATCCGCGAGAGGCACCAGGGTCCCCGGCGTCGGCGCAACGCGGAGCGGCAGGCGTGTGCGCCCGGACAGGCCCGTGGAGAGACGCGCGGCGATCTGCTCGTGGATGGAGTCGAGGGCGGGCATGCGGCCGCGCAGCACCCGATCCCGGCTGGTCAGGTCGTAGGGGATCGCCTGGCCGCGAGCGTCGGCCGGAGCGTTGCTCTCCTGGACGCGACCCTCGCGGATCGCGCCCATTAGCGCGTCGAGCTCCTCGGGGTTGAGGTCGGCGCCTTTCACTGGACCATGAACTCCGTGAGGAAGATCGCGCGGACCGACGACTTGGGCATCACCTCGCCGAGGAGCTGGAGCAGCGAGCGGCGGAGGGTGTTCATCCCTTCCGTTCCGCGAAGCTCCTCGAGGGTGCGATCGCTCAGGTAGCCGATGAACGAGTCCCGGATCCGCGGCATGTTCGTGGTGACGAGCTCGCGGTCGGTCTCCTTGCCCAGCTCGATCTCCACCGTGAGGCGCAGGTATCGGTCGACCTCCGGATTGCGCAGGTGGATCACGAAGTCCGGCAGCCTCACGATCGGCCCGGGCGTCCCGGGCGCGGGCTGCCCTTCGGCGGCGGCCTCGGGCGGCGGCTCCGGCTTCGCCTCGGGGGCGGAACCGCTCGGGCGGAGCAGGAGCATCGCCAGGACACCCGCGACCAGCAGGCTGTTGAGGGCGAGGAGTGCGGGGACGAGCTTTCCCGATCCCTCGTTGCGCTTCGGTTCGTTCGATTCGGCAGCCATTGCCGGGCGAAATAGCAAGCGACGTGCCCGCCCGAGGAGGGCTCGGCCCGTCAATCGGCTGACGTCACGGACACGGGCTGCCCTCCGAGGGATCGCCCGCCGACAGCTCCATCACGATGTCCACGCGACGGGCGGCCTCTTCGTCGCTCCAGGCCGTGTGGCCGGGCAACGGCCGACCCGCGGCGAAGCCGGCCGCAGAGAGCCTGCCCGGCGCGACGTGGTGCGCCTGCTCGAGAAAGCTCACGACCGACGCCGCTCTCGCGGCGGAGAGGTCCCAGTTGTTGCGGAACCGGGCCGAGCGGATCGGGCGCTCGTCGGTGTGGCCCTCGACCCGGATCGGGATGCAGAGCGGCACGATCTCCTCCGCGATCGCGTCGAGGATCGGGATCGCCTCGGGCTGGAGGGCGGCCTCGGCCGAGGCGAAGAACCGCGAGGCCGACATGCGGATGATCAGCCGCTCGCCCTCGGCCTCCACCGTCACGGCGCTGGCGTGCTGGTCCCGGAGCAGGGCCCGCAGCCGCGTCTCCAGCTTTCGGCGCGTGCGCTCGGCCCGCTCCTTCTCCCGGTCGACCGGGCGCATCGGGCTCCCCGACTCCTGGCCGATTCCGTCGCTGCCGCCGGTCGGCGGCCCCTGGAAGAGCGGGAGCTTCTCGACGCCGCCCGTGCCCTCGAAGTGCAACGCGAAGCGGATCGCGCTCGACACCTGGATCAGCCGCTCGTTGTCCACGCGGCTGACGGCGTACATCACCACGAAGAAGGCGAAGAGCAGGGTGATGAAGTCCGCGTACGAGACGAGCCATCGCTCGTGGTTCTCGTGCTCCTCCTCGTGGTGCTTCTTCTTCCTTCGCGACATCGTCAGGCCGCCTGCTTCGCTTCTGCGCCGAGGCCGCCGGCGTAGGAGCGCAGCTTCTCCTCGAGCACCCGCGGGTTCAGCCCCTCCTGGATGCCGAGGATCCCCTCGGTGATGAGCAGCTTCCGCTCCTTCTCGAGGGAGACCTTCCGCTTCAGCTTGTTCGCGATGGGGAGGAAGAGGATGTTCGCCGCGCCCACGCCGTAGACCGTCGCCACGAAGGCCACCGCGATGCCGCCGCCGAGCTTCGATGGATCGGAGAGGTTCTCCATCACGTGGATGAGGCCGAGCACGGCGCCGAGGATTCCGACGGTCGGCGCGAAGCCTCCCGCGGACTCGTAGACCTTGGCGCCGATCACCTGCTCCGCGTAGACGGAGTCGATCTCCGCCTCCAGGGACTCGCGGGCCACCGAGGGATCGACTCCGTCCACCACGTATTGGACGGCCTTGCGGAGGAAGGGATCCTCCAGGCTCGCCACCCGCGACTCCAGGGCGAGCACGCCCTCTCGCCTCGCGACCGCGGCGAGCTCCCCGATCTGGGCCACCAGGGCCGCCAGGTCGGAGCGGGTCTCGACGAAGGCCATGCGGAGCATCTTCACGCCGCGCATGAAGTCGCGGGTCGGGAAGGCCACCATCACCGCGCCCAGCGTTCCGCCGAAGACGATGATCGCCGCGGTGAGCTGCATGATCGACGAGGGGTGTCCGCCCTCGAGGATCTGTCCGAGCAGGATGAAGCCGATCGCGACGACGAGCCCGAGGATGCTGGTGATGTCCATCTTCTTCTAATTCCTTTTGACCGGCGCCTCGTAGAGGGCTCGGCGATAGGCGATCACGCCTTGCACCACCTCGTCGGTCGATTCCTGCACGAGGATCCGTGCGCCGTTCACCAGGGTGACGATGGTATCCGGCGTGGCCTCGACGGTGGCGATGAGCTCGGCGTTGACGACGATCGCGCGTCCGTCCAGCCGCGTGACGTGGATCATGTGTGGCTCCAGGGCCCTTCACGGATCGTGAGGGGCGCCCTCCGCTCGATCAGCGCTTGAGCTGGATCAGATCGGAGAGGAGCTGATCGGCGGTGGTGACGGTCTTCGAGTTCGCCTGGAAGCCGCGCTGCGCCTCGATCATCCGGATGAACTCCGTGGCGATGTCGACGTTGGACTGCTCCAGCGCGCCCGCGACGATCGCCGCCCTCCCGCCGGAGGAGGCGGTGCCGATGGTCGGCTCGCCTGCGCTGGGCGCCGGGCCGAGGAGGTTGCCGCCCAGCCGCTCGAGCTGGTCGGGGGCCGCGAAGCTCGCCACCGCGAGCTGGCCGAGCACTTTGCTGTGACCGTTGGTGAAGGCGCCGACCACCCGGCCCTCTTGGTCGATCGTGATGCCGGCGAGATCGCCTGCGGCCCAGCCGTCCTGGTTGAGGAAGGAGACCGCCGACGGGTTCGCGAACTGCGTCATGCCGGTGACGTCGAGGGCGAGGGCCTGGGGCGAGGTCGCGCCTTTGGGCAGGAAGTTGCTCGTCTGGTTGTCGGAGACGAGCTTGCCGTCGGTGTCGAAGGTCAGATCGCCGGCGGCGATCTCGGTGAGCGTGCCGGCGGCGCCGCCCTGCAGGCCGCCTCCGTCCGTCATGGCGTGCCACTCCCAGCTCCCGTCGGCCGTCTTCCGGTAGAAGACCTCCACCGAGTGCGCCGCGCCGAGGGAGTCGAAGATCGTGACGCTGCTCGAGAAGTTCGACGTGTCCCGCGGGTTCGCCGGATCCCAGGGCGGGAGGATCGCCGCGTCCGCCTGGAGGTTCGCCTTGATCGTGACCGAGCCGGTGGCCTTCGGCGGCGACGCCGCGCCGGCGAGGGCGAGGTCTCCGAGCTTGCCCGAGACGGTCCCGACGGCGTCCGCCTGCCAGCCCTGCACCCGGAGACCGTCGAGGTTCACGAGGTAGCCGTCGGAGTCGACGGTGAACTGGCCGGCCCGCGTGTAGTAGGAGCCGTCGCGGCCCGCGTGGTTGCCGCGCACCACGAAGTAGCCGCTCCCCTGGAGCGCCAAATCGGTGGCGAGGCCGGTTTGGATCAGCGCGCCCTGGGTGATGATCCGCTGGATCGCCTGGATGTTGACGCCGAGGCCGCGGCCGCCGGCGCCCATCAGGCTCTGGGCGAGCGCCTCTTCGAAGGCGACCCGGCTCCCCTTGAAGCCGATGGTGTTCGCGTTGGCGATGTTGTCGCCCACTACGGAGAGATCGAGGCTGCTGGAAGCAAGCCCGCTGGCGCCCGTATGGAGAGAGGAGGTGAGGCTCAAGGCTGATTCCTTTCCCGCGCGCTCGCGCGGCCTTCGATCACGAGTGAATCTCGACCACGTCCGACAGCTTGATCCGCCTGCCGGCGACGATCAGCTCGGGGTAACCGTTTGCAAAGGACACGCCGGACGCGATCGCGCGCCCGCGCTGCTCGACAGAGACGCTCTTTCCCTTCTCGTCTGCGGCGGCGATCCGGACCTTGTAGTCGCCGGCGGGCAGCGGCACGCCGCTGTCGTCGAGGCCGTCCCAGCCGTAGGTGAACGAGCCCTTCTCCGCGGCGCCGAGCCGGATGGTGCGCACGGTCTTTCCCGTGGAGTCGGTCACGGTCACCGTCACGGTGGAGGCCGGCGCGGAGAGCTCCGCCATCACGTTGGCGCCCGAGACGCCGTCCAGGTGGACCGAGTCCGTGCGGTAGACGAGCTCGCGGCCCACGAGCGACGCGGTCGCGGTCTGGTTGCTCGAGGTCTGCGCGATCAGCAGGGAGTCCAGCCTGCTGCCGATCCCCTGGAGCTGCTCGAGGTTCGCGAACTGCGCGAGCTGCGCCACGAAGGCCTGGCTGTCCATGGGGCTCGTCGGGTCCTGGTTCCCGAGCTGGGCCATGAGCAGCTTGACGAAATCGTCCTTGCCGAGGGAGCTGTCGGCGCGGTCGGCCGAGGCGGCGGCCGGCTGCGAGATCGGGATGCCAGAGGCGTACATGGAGTTCTCCTAGGCTTTCACGTGGACGGAAGTCGGAAGGTCCGGAAGGCTCGAGGGCTCTCGCCGCTCGCCTATGCGCTTCACGTCGCGGGGATCCTTCTCGTCGGCGCGCGTGCGGCGGCGCTCCGGGACGGGCGCGGCGTGGACGCGGCCCTCGGCGGCGGCGTTGACGGCCAGGAGGCCGAGGCGCAGGCCGGCGCCTGCGAGGGCGACGCGGAGCTCCGCCTCGTTCGCGGCCATCGCCGGCGCGACGGCGCCGTTGGCGCGTACCTCGAGCGTGCCGTCCTGGATGCGGAGGTCCACGGCGAGGTCGCCGCCGCGGGAATCGCGAACGAAGATCCTGGCGCCGCCCGGATCGAGGGAGAGCCCCAGCCCTTCGGTCGGGAGGAGGAGGCTCGGATCGTCGATGGATGGCGTGGTGGCTGCGCGCTCTGCGGCCTTGGGCTCGGGGACGGCCGTCGCGGCGGCCGGCTCGCGCAGGTGGGGCGTCACGGGTAGGTCGTGCGACGGGCGGGTGGCGTGTTTCGCCTCGTCGCGCACCTGCTCGAGCGCTCGCGGGCCTCTTCCGCTGTGGAGCTCGGCTGGCTCCGCAGGGCTCCACGAGGAGGCGGGCTCGGCCTCGAGCCGGGCGGCGACTTCCTGCGCCGACCGGGCAGTCGACTGCACGTCAACGCGTGGCGCGCCTGAGACGCGCTCGAGCGCCTGCTCGGAGCGGTGCTGCGGATCGTGATCGGCCGAGGAGTCGAGTGTGGGCCGCAGTGTCGCCTCGGGGCGGATCGCGTCGAAACCCGATCGGGCCTGGGGCGTGGCGACCTCCGTCACGTCCGTGCGGTTCCCGGTCGCGAGATCGACCTTCGAGCCGAGGCTCTCACCGACGTTCTCGCTCACGTCCGCGTCAGGCTTCGTCATGAACCCCGGGGGCTCCAGAGCAAGGTGCGAAGCGGATTCGCCGATGTGCGCTTCGACCTTCGGCTCGACGCGCGCTTCGGCCTGCCCGTCAGAATGCGAACCCGCGAGTGCGCCGGAGTGCATGGGCGGGCGTGTGCCCGTGTGCGCCCCGGAGTGCGTGCCAGGGCGCGTGCCCGTGAGCTCGTCGGCGGCCCGATCGGCGCCCGGGAGGGTGCCGCCCTCCGGGTTCGCGTGCGAGGCCTTCGCAACCTCCAGGCCCCTGGGCTCGGACTTCGCCTCGCTCTCCGTAAGCCGGACCGAGCTCGAAGCGCCCGCGCGTTCCGCTCGGGGAAGCGCCCGCATCGCGGGAGCGCTCTCGCCCTTCGCCAGGTGATTGGCGTGCTCGGCTCGGATCCCTTCGCCGCTCGCGTGGGTCTCCTGCCCGCGGGTCGGTCTCCCGGGAATCAGGCCCGCGGTCCCTTCGCGGTGGTTCGAGGCGACGTTCCGCTCCTCGCTGGCGGCGCGAGGTGCGCCGACTCCGGCCTCTCGCCGAACGACCACGTGCGCCCCGGCCGATCCGCCTGCCTTCTCCGCGACGCCGGTCTCTCGCCGAACGGCCTCGTGCGAAAAAACCGCCGATCCGCCTGACTTCTCGACGACGCCGGCCGCCGGCTGGACGCCCCCGCCCAGCGCGAGGGCGAGGGCGGTGCCGAAGGCGGGCTCGTCCTCGGCTCGATGTCCGTTCCGGGTGCCGCCGGCTCGCCGCGACGGAGGAGAAGCGGGGGCGATCGCACCCGGGATCGGGAGGTTCTTCATCTCGGCTGGTCCTGAAGCGGAAGGCGGGCCATCTCTTCGACGAGGCGGCCGGCCTTCTCCGGAGGGAGGCGTGCGAGGATCGGCCCGGAGTCGGCGGGCCGCATCGACGCAAGGAGACGGGCGGCGAGGGGGCGCTCCACCCGCCCCACCAACGCCGCCGCCTGCTGGGGCTTCATGCCCCGAAGCGATTTCGCGAGGTGGGCGAGGCGATCGGCGTCGACGTCGGCGCCCGCCGTCGCAGAGGCGTCGTCCGTCTTCTGCGGGAGCTCGCCCGTGTCTGCAGCCGGAGGCGCCTCGCCGGCCTGGGCCGCGCCGCCGGGATCGGCCGCCGCTGGAGCAGCGTCCTTGGCCTTCTCGAGCGCCCGCTCGAGTCGGGTGGTCTCGCTCTGCAGCGCCTTGCGCGCGCCGTCGATCTCTGCCGCCAGCGCTTCGAGGCTCTTCCGTTCGTCCGCGAGGCGCTCCGCCTCCGCCTGTCGCTCCCGCCTTCCGCGCGCGAGCTCGTCGCGGAGCGCGTCGGCGGAGAGCGACGGAGGGATGGTCCGGCTCGAGGCGGCAGGCGCCGATGCAGCAGCCACCTGCGCGTCCGGCACCGATGCCACGTCCGGCGCCGAGGCGCGGGCGAAGGAGGTGAACGCCGCCGTCAGGCCGACCGCCACGGCGAGGCCGCCGATGATCTCCCTACGCATGTCGAGGCTCTCCTGGGGTCGAGAGGAGGCCGGCGAGCTTCGTCAGGCTCTCGCCGAGGCCGGTGCGCTCGTCGGGCGCCTGGCGGAGGAATCCCTCCAGCGCCGGCATCACCCGGATCGCCCGATCCACCTTCGGATTCGTCCCCTGTGCGTAGACGCCGACCTCGATCAGATCCGCTGCCTCGCGGTGGGCGGAGAGGAGCTGCCGCGCCGCGGTGGCGAGCTCGAGGTGGCGAGGGCTCGCGACCTCCGTCATCACGCGGCTCACGCTGGCGAGCAGGTCGATCGCGGGGAAGTGGCCCGCGCCCGCGAGCTTCCGCGAGAGCACCACGTGCCCGTCCAGGATCGATTTCGCGGTGTCCACCACGGGATCGGTGAGATCGTCGCCCTCCGCGAGGACGGTGTAGATCGCCGTGATGCTGCCCTCGCCCGCGTCGTTGCCGGCGCGCTCGAGGAGCCTCGGCATCATCGCGAAGACCGACGGCGGGTAGCCCTTGGACGTCGGCGGCTCGCCGGCGGCGAGGCCGACCTCCCGCTGCGCCATCGCCACGCGGGTGAGCGAATCCATCAGCAGCAGCACCCGCTTGCCCCGGGCGCGGAAGTGCTCCGCCACCGCGGTGGCGGCCATCGCCGCGCGGATCCGGATCAGCGGCGGCTCGTCGCTCGTGGCCACCACCACCACCGACCGCGCCCGGCCCTCGGGGCCCAGGTCGCGCTCGACGAACTCCCGGACCTCGCGGCCGCGCTCGCCCACCAGGCCGACGACCACGACGTCGACCTCCGCGCTCCGCGAGAGCATGCCGAGGAGCACGCTCTTGCCCACGCCGGCGCCGGCGAGAATTCCCAGGCGCTGGCCCTCGCCCAGGGTGAGGAAGGTGTCGAGGGCGCGGATCCCGAGGGGGAGCGGAGCCGAGATCCTCCGACGCGACATCGCGGGAGGCGGCGCGGCCTGGAGTGGCACGCGGCTCGTGAGCAGGGGCGCCGGGCCTCCGTCCAGGGGCCGCATCGACGGATCCACCACCCGCCCCAGGAGCGCCGGACCCACCGGCAGATCGGACGAGTCGCGGCGCGGGATCACCGCGGATCCCTCGCCGATGCCGGCGGCCTCGGCGAAGGGCATCAGGAGCGCCGTGCTCCCGTCGAAGCCCACCACCTCCGCAGGCACGACCTTGCCTCCGGCGGCGAGGATGTCGCATTGGGCGCCCATCGTCGCGCCCGGCAGCGCCGCCTCGAGGACCAGCCCCGCCGCGCGCACGATCCGCCCCTGCACCACGAGCGGCTCGGTCTCGGCAAGGGCCTCGCGCAGGCGCGCCGGGTCGAAGAGGCTCATCGAGTCCTGCCCTCGGCGAGCGCCCTGCCGACGGAGCGCTCGAGCTGCGCGAAGCGCGTGTCGAGCCTGCCGTCCACGCTGGCGAAGTCGGCGTCGACCATGCAGTCGCCGCGGGAGAGGGAGGGGTCCGCCGCCAGCTTCAGCTTCGCCGCGAGGAGGACGTCGATCCGCTCGGCGCCGCCGCTCTGCTCGATCAGCTCCTTGTCGGCCGGGTGGAGGCGCAGGGTGAGGGTGCGCGACTCGCCGGCGCGCCGCACCGCGGATCGCACGAGGGCGAAGAGGGGCTCCGCGCTGGCGGAGAGCTCCGTCTCGAGGATGCGCCTCGCGACCTGGAAGCCGATCTCGAGGGCGTCGGCGCGGGCCTGCTCCGCGAGGCGCTCCGACTCCGAACGCAGGCGCTCCACCGACGCCACGACCCGCGAGATCAGGCCGGCGTCGATGGGCGGCTCGTAGCTCGGCGCGGGGGGAGCGGCCGGCCGCGGAGGGCCCGGCGTGCGCGCGATCGAGGGCAGCGGCACGTTCTTCTCTGCGACGTGTGCCGCATCCGGGACGTCGAGTTCCTCCAGTGCCGGCAGGTCCATCGGCGAGGGCGCTTCCTCCGCGACCGTCGCGCTCTCGTCGTGGCGGGAGAACGCCCGCACCCAGGGCCCCGGGCTCTCGGGGACGGACGCGAGGAAGCGTGGACGTCGGATCGCGGCGGGATCCGGCGGCTGCTGCACGTGGCTCGATCGGGGAAACGGCACGGGGCGCTCCTTCAGACCATCGCGTCGCTGGCGGAGACGATGGTGATGCGGCCCTGGTCGGCGAGGTCGCGGGTGAGCTGGACGATCTCGGCCTGAGCCTCCTCCACGACCGAGAGCCGCACCGGGCCCTTGGCCTCCAGGTCGTCCGCGAGCATCTGTCCCGCGCGGGCCGACAGGTTCCGGACGAACTTCTCGACGAGGGCCCGGGTCGCGCCCTTGAGGGCCACCGCCAGCCGTCCGATGTCGACGTCCTTGAGCAGCGTCTGGATGTCGCGATCCCCGAGGCTGCTCAGGTCCTCGAAGGTAAAGAGCTTGCCGCGCAGCTCCGCCGCGAGCGAGGCATCGATCCGCTCGATCTCGGCCACGAGCTCCGACTGCCGTGCCCCGGGCGTCCGCCTCAGGATCTCGAGGGCGGCGTGCTTGCCGTCGACGCGCCTCATGCCGCCGGACGCCGCCGCGGAGAGCTCGGCGGTCAGCGCCCGCGCCACCTCGGCCAGCACCTCGGGGGAGACCGAGTCGACCGTCGCCATCCGGCGGATCACCTGGGACCGCATCTCGTCGGGGAGATGGTCCATGGTGTCCGCCGCCTTCTCGGGCGGGAGGGAGCCGAGGACGAGCGCCACCGTCTGGGGATGCTCGCGCACGAGGATCATCGCGAGGGCCTCGGGATCCGCGTCGCCGATCGGCGCCAGCGGATCGTTCGGCTCCCGAGGCAAGGCTCCTCTCTCGAAGGCGCGGCGCGCGAGCTCGGGGCCGTGGGCGCGCTCGGTGAGCTCGCGGAGGAGCTCCTCGCCGGCCTGGACCTCGCCGCCGACGTTCTCCATCGAGGCCACGAAGCTTCGGAGGGCGTCGGGCACCTCGTTCGTCTGACCCCGTCGGAGCTCCTTGGCGCCGAGGGCGATCTTGCGCACCTCTTCTTCGCCCAGGAGGCGCACCACGTCCTCCGCCGACTCGCGGCCGAGGCCGAGGAGAAGGGCCGCCGCCCGGCGTGCTCCGGTGCCCGATTCGGACACCTCTAGTTTCGTTGCCGGATCTGCAGGCATTGCTCAGCTCGCTTCCGTTTCGTTGGCGATCCAGGCGCGGACCAGGCGTGCCGCGCGGACGGGATCCTTTCGCGCGAGCTCCCGCGCCTTCTCGCGGAGCACCAGATCGGGATCCTCGAGGGCGGCAGGCTTGGGCATGGGCGGGGCGTGGAGGATGGGGGCGGATTCGCCGTCGTCCAGGGCCTCGAGCTCGTCCACGGTCATCCCGGGCCGGATCGGCGGGAGGATCACCGGGATCCTGCGGCGCCGCCACCGCATCCATCCTGCGCCGACGACCGCGAGGGCCAGCAGCCCGGCGCCCGCCGCGAGCCACGGCGCGACCGGCCGACCTCCGAGTCCGGGGAGGCCGGGAGCCGTTGGCGCGGGCGCGTCGTCCGCGGACGGCGTGAACACCACGCTCGAGATGTCGAGCTGGTCGCCGCGGGCCGCGTCGAAGCCCACTGCGCGCTTCGCGAGCTCGCCGAGCCGCGCCACCTCCGCGTCCGAGCGGGGCTTCCCTTCCACGCCGTCGACGAGGATCGCCACGGACAGCCGGTGGAGCCTGGGCGACTTCGAGGCCGTCCGGGTGACCGTCTTGCTCACCTCGTAGTTGCGCGTCTGATCCTCGGTGGTCGAGGACGAGCCGGCCGCCGTGACGGTCTGCTGCGTCGGGGACATCGGCTGGTTCGCCGCCGCGCCCGCGATGCCGCCTGGGGCGGGCTGGGTCTGCGTCTGCGACTGGTTCAGCGATCGCTCGCTGCGGATCACCGCCGAGTCGGGATCGAAGATTTCACTGGTGGTGTCCACCTCCGTCGCGTCCATCTGCACGGTCGCGCGGGCCACCACGGCGCCGGCGCCGACGGCGGGTTCGAGGAGGCTCACGATCCGCTGCTCGAGGTCGCGCTCCAGGTCCCGCTGGCGGGATGCGAGGCCCCAGCTCTCCTGATCGCCCAGGACCATGCCCCTGCCGTCCACGATCGTCACCGCGTCCGACGAGAGGCCGGGCACCGCGGCGGAGACCAGGTGGCGGATGCCGGCCAGCTCGCGCTCGCCGAGGGTCCGTCCCGATCGCAGGTTCAGCACAACCGACGCCGACGAGCGCCGATCCTCGTCGCGGTAGAGCCCCCGCTCCGCCAGGGAGACGTGGACGCGGGCCGACCGGACCTCGCTCAGGCTCCCGATCGTGCGGGCGAGCTCGCCCTCGATCGCGCGGCGCAGGTTGACACGCTGGGTGAACTCCGACACGCCGATGTCGCCGCGGTCGAAGAGCTCGAAACCCACGCCGCCGCCGCGCGGCAGCCCGGAGGCGGCGAGGAGGAGGCGCGTGTCGTAGACCTTGGAGGCCGGCACGGCGAGGGCGGAGCCGCCGGCGTCGAGGCGGAACGGGATCCCCGCTGCCTTGAGCTGCGCCGACGCCTCGCTCCCGTCCTCGGGCCCGAGGTTGGTGAATGCGTACTGGTATTCTTCACCCCCGGTGTTGAGGGAGCGGATGGCGGCCAGGCCGACGACGAGGGCGAGGACGCCCAGGCCGGCCCAGCGGATCGCCGAAGGGAGAGCCTTGAGCTTCGCGGGCAGCGCCCGCAGCTGTGCGAGGAGGGGCTCCACGGGATTAGAGGCTCATCCTCATGATTTCCTGGTAGGACTCGACGAGCTTGTTGCGGACCTTGACGGCGGTGCGCATCGCGATGTCGGCCGTCTCGAGGGCGAGCGCGGTCTCGTGGAGGTTGCCGCCGCCGGCGGCGAGGGTCGCCGCCTGGCGATCGCCCGCGATCTGGAGCGCGTCCACCGCGCCCAGGGCCTTGCCGAGCTCGTCGCCGAAGGCGCCTGCCGGTGCCCTGACTGCGGGCGCGGACGGCAGGCCGATTCCGTCCGGTGAGATTCGGATCGAGATGGGTTCCATTCGCTACCTCGCGATGTCGAGGGCGCGCTGCGCCATGCCCTTGAGGGTCTCGATGGCGGTCGCGTTGGCCTCGTAGCTGCGCGACGCGGACATCAGGTTGACCACCTCGTGGATGGGATCCACGTTCGGAAGCGTCACGAATCCGTCCGCGTCCGCATCGGGGTGGGAGGGGCTGTGGATGCGCCTGCCCGGCTCGGGATCGGCTGCGATCCCGGCGATCCGCACCGCCGCGGTCCCGGCGGGTGCCGCCGCGCCGAGCGCCTGATCGAAGGGCACGGCCTCGAGGATGGGATCGAGCCGGCGGTAGGGCTGGCCGTCGGGGCCCCGCGTCGTGTCCGCGTTGGCGAGGTTGGACGTGGCGAGGTCGACGCGGGTTCGCTGGGCCGAGAGGCCGGAGGCGCCGATCCGGAGGGAGGTGAGGAAGCTCATCAGGCGTTCCCGTCGGAGGCGACGTAGCGGAGGATGGACAGCTTCTTGGACGCCGCCCGGGCGGTGGCGCCGTAGAGCAGGGCGTTCTCCGCCATCGCGACCATCGTGCGATCGAGGTCGACGGCGTTGCGGTCGAGGCCGGGAGAGGTGCCGGCGAGGGGAACCAGCTCCGCGTCGTGGCCCGCGGGATCGCCGGCCGTCCCGCCAGGGCCCGCCAAGGGAAGGAACGCCGCATGTCCGGCGCTCGAGGCTTCGCCCGGCATCGTGATGGGCACGCTCTGCCTCGCGCTGGACATGGCCGCGTCGAAGTCGAGATCCCGCGCGACGTAGGCCGGCGTGTCGGCGTTCGCGACGTTCGCCGAGAGCACCTCGTGCCTGCGCATCCGGACGTCCAGCGCGCGCTGGAGATCGGCGAGGGTCGAGTCGGTCAGCTTCATCGCGCTCCTTCCACCCGCGTCCCGCGCAGGCGTTGGAGCAGCCCTCGTGCGAAAGCCGTGCCCGACTCTCGCGTCAGGTTCCTGTCTCGATCTCCTTCGCGCGCTCGAGGGCCTGTCGCGCCGCCTCGAGGTCCGGCTTCTCGGGAGGAGGCGGCGTCTCGGGGCTCGCTTCGGCCGACTCAACGCTGGCGCGGACCTGCGCCCACGGCCGGGAGGCGAGCACCTTCTTGCCGAGCCTCTCGTCGGCGAACTCGAGGATCACCGAGGCGCGGACGCGGTCTCCGGCCTGCAGATAGAGCTGCGCGGTGCGGAGCAGATGTGCGCCGAGGAGGGAGCGCGGCGCAGCGTCGGCGACAACCGCGAGGGAGCTCGCCCCGAACCTCGGCGCCCCGGCTTCGGCCGCCACCTCCGCCGCCGCCGTGGCCAGCTCGAAGGCGAGCGCACCCGAGGTGCGATCGGGGAGCGCGAGGAAGAGGAGCAGGCCCGCCGTCCTCGCGTCGGCGTTGGCGGTGCGCATCGCCTCCACCGCGATCCGGCGGCAGAGGCCGCGATCGAGGGCGCAGGCCCTCTCGTCGCTCTCGAGGAGGCGTGCAGCCGCCTCGAGCCGATCCTCGAAGGCGAAGGCACGGGCGCCGCGGAGCGCCACCTCGCTTCGCAGCGGCTCGGGCAGTCCGACCGGATCGAAGATCCGATCCTCGTCAGGAGAGCCGAGGCAGCTGCCGAGGAGCTCGCAAGATCGCGCGACGCCGATTCGGCCCCAGATCCCGATGGCTCCCGGCCGCCGATAGTGCTCGCCCGCTTCGGCGAGGGCGCCCTTCGCGGCGGCGAGATCGCCGAGGCGGATCGACGCCGCGCCCGCCGCCGACGGATCCTCGAGCGCTTCGCGGAAGCGGGAGGAGGCTTCCTCGTCGCGCCCGGCGGCCAGCGCGCACTCTCCCTGTGAGAAGGGCGAGTCGCCCGGACAGGCGCCGCCGAGGCCGAGCGGGACCGGATCCCAGAACACCCGGGGCGGCGCCGGATCGGGCGGGAGGCCGCGGACCTCGCGGAGGTCGAGGAAGGATGCGCCGCGGCTCCGGACCAGGGCCGCGTCGATCCGCCGGCTGCGACAGCGCAGCACGACGCGGCCGCCCTCGACGGCGCTCTCGGGGCAGAGGGAGCCCCTCCGCGCCTCCAGCGCCGCGGAGAGCGGGGCCAGAGGCCCCTTCGCGTCGACGACGATGCGGGCGCCGAGGGCGTCGACCTCGATCCCGCTCACCCGGCTCGCGTCCGGCAGGTGGATCCGCTCCCACGACGCCGCCTGCGCCAGGCGGGCCGAGGCTCCCTGCTTCCGGGCCTCGGCGCCGGACGGACGGGGGGAGGCCAGCGAGGTGGTAGCCGGTAGAAGCGCCAGGAGCGACAGCGACCCGACCACCGCGCGAAGGCCCCAGCGCCGCATGGCCCGCGACATCACGGCGTGTTCGCCGTCGAATCGGGCGGAGCCGCGTCGCGGTTCCGGCGGCGGAGCTTCTCGACCAGCGTGGTCCGCTGCAGGCCGAGGAGATCGGCGGCCGCCTTCTTGTTGCCCTCTGCGTTCCGGAGCGCGGTCTCGATGTACCGGTCCTCGATCGCGCGGAGCAGGGCGGGAAGATCCAGCGGGAGCACCGGCTCCCAATCCGACGGGGACTCCTCCACGAGGCCGGCTCGCGCCAGCCGCACCGCTTCGAGCTCCTCGGGTGACTCCTGGAAGGTCGCGTCGGGTCGGGGCACCGACTCTCGGGCGGGAGCCTGGTCTTCGAGTCCGGCAGCCCAGGCCGCGTCGCTGGAGATCTCCGCGGCCGCCTCGTTCGCCACGCCGGAGAGGTCCGCTACCGCGTCGTCGTCGGTCGACGCCCCGCCGTCGAGGACGATCGGGGTCGCCTCAACGACGTCCGTCGCCTCGTCCGGGAGCGGGTGCAGCATCGGCTTCCGGCGGAATTCCTCGGGCAGATCCGTCGCTTCGATGACCTCCCCCTCCGCGCAGATCGAGAGGCGCTCGACCAGGTTCTCGAGCTCGCGGACGTTGCCGGGCCAGTCGTGGCTGCAGAGGCGCACCATCGCCTCGGGTGCGATCCGCCGGCTCTCGCCGCGCCTGCGCCAGAAGTGGAGGAAGAGGGGCGCGATGTCCGCCCGGCGCTCGCGCAGGGCCGGCAGCTCCAGGGGGCAGACCAGCAGGCGGTAGTAGAGGTCCCTCCGGAAGCGCCCGGCCTCCACCTCCGCGGTGAGGTCGCGGTTCGTCGCCGCCACCAGCCGGAAGTTCGCAGGGACCGGCTCGGTGCTCCCCACCGGCTCGTACGAGCGCTCCTGCAGCACCCGCAGGAGCTTGGCCTGCAGCGAGAGGGGGAGCTCGCCGATCTCGTCCAGGAAGAGGGTGCCTCCGTCCGCGAGGGCGATGCGCCCCTTGCGCGACTGGAACGCTCCGGTGAACGCGCCCCTCACGTAGCCGAAGAGCTCGCTCTCCAGGAGCGCCTCCGGGATCGCGGCGCAGTTCACCGGCACCAGCGTGCGCTCGACGCGGGCGCTGTGCTCGTGGACGAGGCGCGCGAAGACCTCCTTGCCGGTCCCGGTCTCCCCCGTGATCAGGACCGTGGCCTCGCTCGCAGCGATCCGTTTGCAAAGGCGCGCGAGATTCAAGAGGGGAGAGCCCGGTCCATGCACGAGCTGTGTGTATGGAAGCACCTGGGGATCAGCGGAGAGCGCCATGAGACTGGATGCCTTTCAACGATGGGCGCGGTGCGGTGACACCTAGATACCAGATGTGAATGTTCGAAATGCCACAGAAATGACGCTCGCCGTTGGGTTCTGGACGATTCCGCGCCATGCAGAGGGGACTGCAGAAGCAGTGCCACATGAAACATGGGAGAAACATGGGGTTGGTATGGGATGAGTATGGGGGAGACGTAGGCTCCGTTTGTTTTTCAGCTAATTGCGATTTTTCGATTTGTGCGGATCGGGCAGGCCGTCCGGAGGCGCGGGGATGGCCCGGCGAGCGGGCGATCCGGACTCGAGCCGCCGGGGCCGCGAGTGAAGGGCGAGCACTCGGGCTCACGCAAAGCGGCCGCGGCAAAGCTGCGCAGGGAGGTCGCCCTCCCTACTTTCGACGGTATGGAGACTCCCGGTGCCGAGCGGGGAGAGGGGGTACGCCGGGGCATCACCGAGCGTGCGCTTCTGAGTCGGCGCGGCCTCGTGTCCGAAGGCGTGATCGAGCTCGCACGGACCGCCGCGCAGATCGCGGGGAGGGCACGGCCCGAGGACGTCTTCGGCGAGATCGCCGCCCAGCTCGTGGAGCTGGGTGCCGAGGGGAGCCGGGTCTACCTCCTGGAGCCGGAGAAGGGCCGCCTGCGCTCCATCGCGGGCCGCGGCTCCCTCGACCTCCCGAGTGGCGAGGAGGCCATCGCCGTCGGCGGCGAGGGCGTCGTGGCGCGGGCGGCGGCGGGCGAGACGGTCTTCGAGACCAGGCGAGGGAAGAAGGGGCCGCGGACCCTCATCGCCATTCCGCTCCACGAGGACGAGCAGGTCATCGGCGTGGTCGCGTGGAGCATGCCGACGCCCGAGCTTCCGAGCGGAAAGGAGCGGGTCGTGATCCAGGCCATCGCCGGGATCTTCGAGGCCGTGGTCGGCACCGCGCTCCTCCACCAGCGCCGCGAGCAGGAGTCGAGCGAGAGCCTGCGAGTGGCCCTCGGCACCGCGCCCATCGGGATGTGCGTGGTCGACCTCGACCTCCGCTTCCTCCAGGTGAACCGCGCCTTCGCCGAGATGACCGGCTACTCCCGGGAGGAGCTCCTGGACATGAGCTCGCGGGACCTCACCTTCCCCGACGATCGCGAGTCGACCGAGGAGATCGTCGAGAGGGTCGTTCGCGGCGAGGTGAAGAACCCGGTCTACTCCAAGCGCTACGTCCGCAAGGATGGCCAGGTGATCGAGGTGGAGATCCACGGAGGCCTGGTCCTCGCCGACGACGGCAGCCCGTTGCACTTCGTGGCCCAGATCGTCGACATCACCGATCGGCGCCGCGCCGAGAGGGAGCAGGAGGAGCTCCTCGCCTGGCTCCATCAGGAGTGGAGCTGGCTCTCCACCGTGATCGAGCAGTCACCCTCCGGGATCGTCCTCCTCCGCGGGACCGAGCGGATCATCTTCAACCCGATGGCCGAGCAGCTCTTCGGCTTCCACCTGGAGCCGGACCTCGGCATCGGCCAGCTCGCGGGGCGGATCCGGTGGGGCGACGACGGCGAGCTGGCGACCGAGGAGGACCTGGCGGCCGGCCGCCTCTGGGAGCCGGGAGCCCAGCAAATCTCGATCGTCCGGCCGGACGGGACCGAGCTCCCCGCCGTCGAGAGCTCCGCGCCCATCTCCCAGCCCAATTCCCAGCCCAATTCCCGGGAGCGGTACGGCAGCGCGGGGCGGGTTCTGATCTTCCAGGACATCACCCCGCTCAAGGATATGGAGAGGCAGCGGGAGGAGTGGACCTCCATCGTGGCCCACGACCTCCGCCAGGTCGTCACGGTGATCACCTCCTACACCGGCCTCCTCGCGCGGCAGGCCGGCGCGGATCCCATCTCCGAGAAGCTCCGGCACATCCTGACGAACGCGAACCACCTGTCGCGGATGATCTCCGACCTCGTCGACTCCTCGCGCCTCGACACCGACCGTCTCGAGCTGCAACTCGAGCTCGTCGACCTGGGCTGGCTGGTGCGCGACGTCGTCGAGAGGCGCGAGGCCACGCTGGGCGACCACTCCGTCGACCTCGACATCGAGCGCCACCTCCCGGACGTGGACATCGATTCCGGCCGCATCGAGCAGGTCTTGGACAACCTCCTCTCGAACGCGGTGAAGTACTCCTCGCCAAAGTCCACCATCGAGATCCAGGTGTCGCGGGCCGACCACGGCCTCGAAGTGGCGGTGAGCAACCGCGGCGAAGGGATCACCTCCGAGGAGCTCCCCCACGTGTTCCGCCGCTTCCAGCGATCCGCCAGCGCGAGCCGCACCGAGGGCCTGGGCCTCGGCCTCTACATCGCCAAGGGGATCGTCGAAGCCCACGGCGGCCGCATCCGGGCGGAGAGCACGCCGGGCGAGACCACCACCTTTCGCTTCGAGCTCCCCCTCCCGCCGAGCTGATCGCGGCCCGTCAAGGCGTTGGCGACGAGTGCTTTCTCGGAACGCCCGGTTGCTCGCATGGGGGCGGCGGGCCGGTGATCGGACAGGACCGTCGTGATGGCGGGCGCTCGTGAGGGCGGTCCGGATGCGCGAGGGTCTCCGAGTCGCGGATCAGGAACCACGAGAGGAGGGCCGCCACCACGAGGAGGACGGCGCAGAGGATCATCGCCCTCGGAAAGCTCCGCGACAGCGCGGCGCCGTAGTTCGTTCCGGAGAGTCCCGTAGCGAGGGGGAGGGCGGCCACGGCCAGGAGGCTCGCCGCCCGCGCGACCGCGTTGTTGATTCCGCTCGCAGCGCCGGCGCGGCGGGGGTCGGCCGAAGCGAGCACCGCCACCGTCACCGGCACAGCGATCCCCACGAGGCCGAGGCCGAGCACGAGCATGGCCGGCAGCACGTCGCCGACGAGCCGCGGATGAGCGCCGATTCGGGAGAGCAGGATCAGGCCGATGGCCGCCACGATTCCGCCGCCCGACATCAGCTTCCTCGGGCCGAAGCGGCCCGCCAGCCCGCCGACGGTCGGCGAGAGGGCCAGCATCACCAGCGACACCGGCAGCAGCGAGATGCCCGACTTCAGGGGCGACCAGCCCGCGACCACCTGCAGGAAGAGGACGACGAAGAAGAAGCTCCCGCCCAGGGCGGCGTACGCGCAGAGCGTGATCAGGTTGGCGACCGAGAACTCGCGGGAACGGAACAAGGAGAGGGGGACCATGGGCTCCGGGCTGCGGCGCTCGTCGACGACGAGGCCGCAGAACGCCGCCACGCCGATCGCCGCGCTCACCAGGACCACGGCCTCGCCCATGCCCGCCGCGCCCGCCTCGACGAGCGCGAAGGTGATCCCGCCCAGGCCCGACACCGCCAGCACCGCGCCGGCGAGGTCGAGGCTCTGCGGGAGCCTCTCGGCCCGGCTCTCCGGCACCTTTCGCGACGCCAGGAGGACCGCCGCCGCCAGCGGGACGTTGATCGCGAAGATCCAGCGCCATCCCACGGAGCCCACGAGCAGGCCGCCCACGAAGGGGCCGATCGCCGCCGCGACGCCGCTCAGGCCCAACCAGTAGCCGATGGCCCGCGGGCGATCGTCGGGGTGGAAGGTCGACTGGATCAACGCCAGCGAACCGGGGGTGAGCAGGGCGCTCCCCACCCCTTGCAGGCCACGGGCGCCGACGAGCCACTCCATGCCCGGCGCGAGCGCGCAGAGGACGGAGGCGACCGTGAACCAGGCGACGCCGATCCGGAAGGTCCGCAGCCGTCCGAAGCGATCCCCCAGCGAGCCTCCCACGAGGAGGAATGAGGAGAGCGCGAGCATGTAGGCGTTGACCGTCCACTGCAGGCCGCGGACGTCCGAGCCGAGGTCTTTCCCGATCGACGGCAGGGCCACGTTCACGACCGTCGAGTCCAGGAGGGCCATCGAGGCCCCGCAGACGGTCGTGACCAGGATCCACTTGCCTGTAGGCTGCGAGAGCCGCACGAGGGCCCGGGCGTCCTGCGCCATCGCATAGGGTAGGGTCTCGATCGGCGGGCGCCCGCCCGTCCGCACCCGCCCCGGGATCCCACCCGCGGCCTTGATCCCCAGGGTTCGCTGGAATACACCCCATGGCCATGACGGTCCGACTCCTCGTCCTCGCTTCAGCGCTCCTCGCCGGGCTCGCCTCCTGCGTCCCGCCCCGCGCCACCTACAACGGCGTCCAGATGTCGGTGGACGACGCCGCCCGGGCCCAGCTCGACGCGGCCCGGGCCAAGGAGCGCGCCGGCGACCTCGCCAAGGCCGCGGAGCTCTACGAGGACCTGGCCCGCCGCTTCCCCCGCGCGGACGAGGCCGACGAGGCCCTCTTCGGCGCCGGCGGCGTCTGGGAGAAGCTGGGCAAGCCCCTGAAGGCCCGGGCGGCGTACGAGACCCTCCTCGACCGCTACCCGCGCTCGGACAAGGCGCGGCTGGCCGAGGCCCGGATCTCGGCCCTCGGCGGGGGATCCGATCGGGAGCTCGAGCTGGCCCGGGAGGCCTACGGCCGCCTGCCGGAGGGCCAGAAGCTCCAGCGCGCCGACGAGCTCGCCCAGGCCGCGGAGAAGTCCGGCGACGCCGACGCTGCGCTCTTCTGGCGCAAGGAGGCGGTCGCCAGGGCCACGACGCCGGCGCAGCGCGATCGGGCCCAGGAGGCCCTGCGCCGCCTGGTCGAGGGCCTCTCGGCGGTGGACGTGGAGCGGCTCGCGGACCGCGAGGACGGCTCCTCACCCGCGGCGCCCCTCCTCTCCTGGCAGCTCGCGTTGGTGCACCAGCAGCACCGCGACTGGGACGCCCTGGAGCGGGCCCTCTCGAGCTTCCTCTCCCGCTACCCCGACCACACCTACGCGGCCAAGGCGCGGACCCTCCGCGACTCCGTCGGCAACCGCGGCGTGGTGGAGCCCCTGAACGTCGGCGTGGTCCTGCCGCTCTCCGGGCCCTACAAGGCCTTCGGCCAGCAGCTCCTCGACGGGATCGAGCTGGCGACCAAGGGCTCGGGGATCCGCCTGATCGTCCGGGACGACAAGGGCGAGCCCACCGACGCCGCCGCGGCGGTGGAGCGGCTCTTCTTCGAGGACCACGTGATCGGCATCCTCGGCGGCGTCCTCGTCACCGAGGCCCAGGCCGCTGCCGCCAAGGCCGACGAGCTCGGGATCCCCATCGTCTCCTTCTCCCGGGCGGAGAAGCTGGTCGAGGGCTCGGAGTGGGTCTTCCGCGACATGCTCACCAACGGCGAGATGGCCGAGGCCCTGGCCTCGTTCGCCATCGAGCGCCGCGGCATGAGGCGCTTCGCGATCCTCTACCCCGAGATCCCCTACGGCACGGAGCTCCGCGACCTCTTCGACGAGCACGTCTCGAGGCACGGCGGTGAGATCCGGGGCACGCAGAGCTACGCGGACAAGGCGACGACCTTCTCGGACCCGATCCGCAAGCTCGTCGGCAAGGAGAACGTGACCGGCCGGGCGGAGTACCAGCGCAAGCTCGCGGAGATCCGCGCGCAGAACCTCGACGCCCGGAAGTACCGGAACGCGGTGGAGAAGATGCGCAACTCGATCTCGCCGCGGATCGACTTCGACGCCCTCTTCATCCCCGACCAGTGGCGGCAGATCGCCCTGGTGGCGCCGGCCCTCGCCTTCGAGGACGTGATCACGAGCTGGTGCGACGCCGCCGACGTGGACCGGACCCGCCGCACCACGGGGCAGGACGTGAAGCCCGTGATGCTCCTCGGCGCGAACCTCTGGAACCATCCGGAGCTCCCCACCCGGGCGGGCAAGTACGTGAACTGCTCGGTCTTCGTCGACGGCTTCCACGCGGGATCGGAGCGCCCGGAGGTGGCGCGCTTCGTCGAGTCCTTCCAGCACGCCAAGGGGCGCAACCCCGGCCTCCTCGAGGCCTACGGCTTCGAGGCGTCGCAGGTGATGCGCTCGTCGATCGAGGCGGACCGCCCGACCAGCCGCCGCGCCCTGGTCGATTCGCTCCTGCGCGCGAGGGATCTCCCGGGACCGATGGGCCCGACCTCGGTGACCGGCGACCGCGAGCTCCGGCACCCGCTCTTCTTCCTCTTCATCGACAACGGGACGATCCGCGAGGCGCACGTCGACAGTCCGGACGGGGCACTCTGAGCGACAACGACCCGCCGCACCTTCGAGGGACGATGAGCGAGCTCCCGCGTCCGACCGCCGAGGTGGCCCCGGTTTCCGCCGAGGCCGGAGCGCCGCCTGCCGCCGCTTCGAGGCGGCGCTTTCCGACGCTCAACCTCCTCCTCTTCCTCGCCACGGTGGGCTCGACCCTCGTCGCCGGCGCGAACTATGCCGCCGGCTACGCGGAGGCCGAGGAGCCCGCTGGCTGGGGCCAGCTCCTGGCGAGCGGCGTGCCCTTCGCGGCGAGCCTCCTCGGGATCCTGGTCGCCCACGAGATGGGGCACTTTCTCACCGCTCGTAAACACCGCGTCGACGCGTCGTGGCCCTATTTCATCCCCGTGCCCATCGGCATCGGCACCTTCGGCGCCGTGATCCGCATGCGCGGGAGGATCCCCACCCGCGACGCCCTCGTGGACATCGGCGCCTCCGGACCCCTGGCCGGCTTCGTCGTCGCCTTGCCGCTGCTGGTGTGGGGTGTCTCGCTCTCGCGGATCGTCGACGTCCCCGCCGAGCCCAACCTCCTCTTCGGCAACCTCTCCGCCTACAGCCTGGTGAAGGGATGGATCTCCGGGGTGATGCCCTGGGCCCACGACTGGCCCATGGAGCCCCAGCCGCTCCTCTACCTCCTGGTGAAGAAGGCGATGGTGGGCCTGGGGCCCCACCAGGACCTGATGATCCACCCGATCGCCTTCGCCGCCGTCATCGGCCTCTTCGTCACGGCGCTGAACCTCGTGCCCCTCGGCCAGCTCGATGGCGGCCACGTGGCCTACGCCGTCCTCGGGCGGAAGGCGCGGGCGGTGGGGCAGCTCGCGTCGGTCTTCCTCCTCGCGCTCGTGGTCTTCTCCAGCGCCGGCTGGCTCCTCTGGCTCCTCCTCTCGAGGCGCTTCGTCGGGGTGGGGCACCCCCCGGTGGAGCAGGACCACCTCCCGCTCTCCAGGGGGCGAAAGCTCGTCGTTGCCGCCACGGTCGTGGTCTTCCTGCTCACGCTCACGCCGGTCTCCATGGACCTGCTGTAAGGTCTCGCTCCCGGCGAGCGATCGCCCCTGACATCCGGGACGGATTCCGCGACGTGAAGATCCTCTGCGAGGCCTGCAACCGGCTCGGACCGCCCTCGGCGTGGTCCGTGGATGGCAACTTCCTCCGCCTTCGCTGCGGCGGCTGCGGGGGCGAGCAGGCGGTCCGGGGCGAGCCGACGGCGCCGCGCGGTGCTCCGGCAGGCGCCGGCCCGACTCGAGGCGCGGCCGCCACGCCGGAGTTTCCGTCCCTGTACTCCGCGGGCGAAGGGGAGCAGGACCCCGTCCCACCGATCGATGCGGCGCCGTCAGAGGATTGGCTCGAACGGGGCTGGGCGCGCGTCCTCACCTGCTGGAACGATCCCGCCGCCCACGAAGCCCTGGTGGCCGAGGCCGCCGCCCGCGGCTCCTTCGCCGAGCTGGGCGGGCTCTACCGCCGCGTGATCGAGACGCGGCCCACCGACGAACGCGCCCTCGCCGCCCGGGAGGAGATCCTCCGCCGGGCAACGGCCCACCTCATGGTCACCCTCCCGTCCCAGGAGCGCGGCCTCGATTCCGCCCAGGTCCGCAAGGTCCAGGCGTGGGTCTTCGGCCTCTTCCTCGTGCTCCTGGGTGGCTTCGCCCTCTTCCTCTTCGCAGGCCGATGAACCACGACCCGATCCTCCAGGTGCTCGGCGAGGGCGGCCTCCTCTCCCGCGCGATCCCCGGCTACGAGCTCCGCCCCCAGCAGCTCCGAATGGCACAGTCGGTGCTCGGCGCGCTGGAGCGCGACCGCTACCTCCTCGCCGAGGCGGGCACCGGCACCGGCAAGACCCTGGCCTACCTCCTCCCCGCGATCCTCTCCGGCAAGAAGGTCGTGGTCTCCACCGCCACCAAGACCCTGCAGGAGCAGATCTACTTCAAGGACCTCCCGCTCCTCGCCCGGGTCCTCGGGATCGACGTGCGCGCGGCCTACATGAAGGGCCGCTCCAACTACCTGTGCAGGACGCGCTTCGAGGCCTTCGCGGAGGAGCCGAAGTTCGCGGCGAAGGCCGAGGCCCAGAGCTGGCCGGAGATCCGTTCTTGGGCGGCCGCCACCGAGAGCGGCGACCGCGCCGAGCTCGACCTGCCCGAGGGCTTCGCCACCTGGCGCGAGCTCTCCGCCACCTCCGAGACCTGCACCGGCCAGCGCTGCCCCGCCTACGAGAGCTGCTTCGTCACCGCGATGAGGCGCAAGGCGCAGGAGGCCTCGCTGGTGGTCGTGAACCACCACCTCTTCTTCGCCGACCTCGCCCTCAAGAGCAGCGGCGAGGACCACGGCGCCGAGGTGATCCCCCGCTACGACGCGGTGATCTTCGACGAGGCCCACGCGCTCGAGGAGATCGCCACCGACTACTTCGGCGTGCAGCTCTCCACCTACCGGATCGAGGAGCTGGTCCGAGACGCCACCCGCGAGGTGGCGAAGATCCCGTCTCTCGTGCCCCTGCTCGCGCCCTTGATCGGCCGCGTCGAGGGCCGCGGGGCGGGCTTCTTCTCCTCGGTGGAGGCGGCCACGGGGCTCGTGCGCGGCGGCGGCCGAAGCAGCACGCCGCACGCCTTCGCCTCCCGGGGAAGCGAGGACCTCCTCGGCGGTCAGAGGCCCGCCCAGCCGCCGCGCGACGGCCAGGACGCGACGGTCCGCCTCGCCCCGGGGGCCCTCGGCGGCTGCGCCCAGGAGAGGAGCGAGCTCCTCCACGCGCTGGGCGAGCTCACCGAGGCCGCCTCCGGCGCGCCCGACGTCCCCGAGCTCGAGGCGATCGCCCGGCGCTGCGTCCGGATCGCCGACGAGCTCTCCTTCGTGAGCGAGGTGGGGGAGGGCGGCGTCTTCGTGCACTACGTGGAGCGCCGCGGGCGCGGAACCTTCCTCCGGGCGGCGCCGATCGAGATCGCCGACGAGCTCGCGAGGCGCCTCTACGCCACGCTCCCCAGCGCCGTCTTCACCTCTGCCACCCTGGCCGTCACCGGGCGCTTCGACTACGTGCGCCGCCGCCTGGGCATCGAGGACCACGAGCGCGAGCTGCGCGTGCCCCTCGACGAGCTGCAGGTCGGCAGCCCCTTCGACTACCGGCGGCAGGCGGCGCTCTACCTGCCCACCCATCTCCCCGAGCCCCAGGACCGCGCCTTCATCGACGAGGCGACCTGGGAGCTCGAGCAGCTCTTCGCCCTCACCGGCGGCCGCGCCTTCGCCCTCTTCACCAGCGTGCGCAACATGCAGCGCGCCCACGCCCTGCTCGAGCCGCGGCTCCCGTATCGGGTGCTGCTCCAGGGCGAGCTCCCCAAGGCGCGACTCATCGAGCGCTTCGTCGAGACGCCCAGCGTCCTCTTCGCCACCGCCTCGTTCTGGGAGGGGGTCGACGTCCCGGGCGACGCCCTCTCCCTTGTGGTGATCGACAAGCTCCCCTTCGCCTCACCGACCGATCCGGTGGTCGCCGCGCGCATCGACGCCCTGCGCGCCGGCGGCGGCGATCCCTTCGGCGCCTACCAGGTGCCCCAGGCCGCAATCGCCCTGCGGCAGGGCTTCGGCCGCCTAGTCCGCACCCGCAGCGACCGCGGCATCGTAGCCATCCTCGACAAGCGGATCACCACCAAGGGCTACGGCCGCCAGTTCCTCCGCTCGCTCCCCGACTGCCCGCGCTTCGGCCGCCTCGAGCACGTCGAGCGCTGGTGGACGTCGACCTAGGCCGCGCCAATCGCCGTCGCCTTGGGCGCCTCGGATTTGTTTCGCGCTACCGCGACTCCAGCAGCGCGATCAGCGCCTCCCGCAGCTCGTGATACCGGGCCTTGCCCCACGCGAAGCCCTCGGTGCCGTGGAGGCCAGGGACGTCGTTGAGGCGCAGGCGCGTGTCGAAGGTCGCCACCGTCACCGCGCTCGGCTCCTCGATCACCGCGATCGTCGCCCGCTCCTCGAGCTCGCGCAGGAGGTTCTTCTTGTCCGACGGGGAGATCAGCTTGCCCAGGCGGAGCACCAGGATCCCCGGGTGGTCCAGCTCAGCCTGGTCGAGGTACTTGCGAACACCGGCCTGGCGCTTCCGGGCCTCGGCGTCGAGGCGGTCGATCGTGGCCGTCAGCTCGGCCGGCTCCTTACCCGAGACCAGGGCCTCCGCCACGGAGATCGCGAAGGCTCCGTGCTGGTTGGGATGCGCGTCCCGACTCCTCTCGATGGCGCGGGCGAGGCGCAGGCCCCGCTCCGAGCAGACGAAACCCTGGCCCGGCGCGTCGATGGCCCGGCTGTCCTCGTCGGCCTCGGGGTAGGGCGCGATCCCGCCGCGAAGGTACTTGACGGCGGAGATCAGCCCGTCGAAGTCGGCGTGGGCGTAGATCCGAGCCACCTCCCCGATCTCCTCCACGAGCTCAGTGGTCACGAGCTGGGGGCAGGCGGGCGCAGCGACCTTGTCCACCAGCAGGAAGCGCGGATCGCCCTCGTAGCGGCTCCAGGCCGGGTGGGGGTGGTGGTCGATCCACTTCGCCAGGCGGAGGCCGAGCTCCTCGATGAAGGGCCGCGTGGCCGTCTCGTAGCGGTCGCCCGCGGCGAAGGCGAGGTCGAGGGTGACGACCCTCCCCTCGAGGGGAGGGATCGGGAGCTGCTTGGGCGAGTTCACGAACTCGAGGGGAGGTTTGCGCACGGGGCGTATGATAGCCGCGAGCCCGTACGCTTGCCGGCTTGTTGACCCCCCGGCCCTTCGCGGGCGACGCTGCCTCCCCGATGACCCTCCCTGCCGACGTAGAGACCGGAGCCCCCGAGGTTCCCGAGACCCTGCCCCTCCTCCCCATCCGGGATCTGGTGGTCTTCCCCTACATGATCGCCCCGATCTTCGTGAGCCGGGAGATCTCGATCGCGGCGATCGAGGAGGCGATGCAGGGCGATCGCCTGCTCTTCCTCGCGGCGCAGAAGGAGACGGGCGACGATCGCCCGGCGCCCGAGGCGATCCACGAGCTGGGCACGGTCGGGATGATCATGCGCCGCCGCAAGCTGCCAGACGGCAGGCTCAAGCTCGTGGTCCAGGGCGTGGCCCGCGGCCGGATCCGGAGCTTCGTCCAGGAGCAGCCCTCGATGCGGGTGCGGATCGCGCCGGTGCACGAGGCGCCGGTGGCGATCGACGATCGGGTGGAGGCCCTGGTGCGGGCCACCCTCGAGAGCGTCGAGAAGATCGTGCAGCAGGGCCGATCCCTCTCGCCCGACATCCTCGCCGTCATCCAGGGGATCCGGCACCCGGGCCGCCTCGCCGACCTCGTCGCCTCCCACCTCGCCCCCGAGGTCGCCGGGGCGCAGCTCCTGCTCGAGAGCCAGGATCCGGTGGCTCGCCTCCAGCTGCTCAACGAGCGCCTGGAGCGGGAGCAGGCCGTCCAGCAGATGCGCCAGGAGATCCAGACCCAGGCCAAGGAGGTGATGAGCCAGTCGCAGCGGGAGTACTTCCTGCGCGAGCAGCTCCGCCAGATCCAGTCCGAGCTGGGCGAGGGCGACGGGCGCATGGAGGAGATGGAGCAGCTCCGCAAGCGGATCGCCCTCGCGAAGATGCCGCCCGATGTCTCGGAGGAGGCGTCCAAGCAGCTCCGCCGCCTCGAGGGCATGCATGGCGACTCCGCCGAGGCAGCGGTGATCCGCTCGTACCTCGACTGGATCACCGAGCTCCCCTGGTCCACCGAGACCGACGATCGGCTGGACCTCCGCGAGGCCGAGGCCGTCCTCGACGAGGACCACTACGGCCTCGACGAGGTGAAGGAGCGCCTCCTCGAGTACCTCGGCGTGCGCAAGCTCAAGGCCGACATGAAGGGGCCGATCCTCTGCCTCGCAGGCCCTCCGGGCGTGGGCAAGACCTCCCTCGGCAAGAGCGTAGCGCGGGCAATGGGCCGCAGCTTCGTACGCGTGGCCCTCGGCGGCGTGCGCGACGAGGCGGAGATCCGCGGTCACCGCCGCACCTACGTGGGCGCGATGCCCGGCCGGATCATCCAGGCGATCAAGCAGGCGGGCTCGAAGAACCCGGTGGTCCTCCTGGACGAGCTCGACAAGCTCGGTCAGGACTTCCGCGGCGATCCGTCGGCGGCCCTCCTCGAGGTCCTCGATCCCGAGCAGAACAACAAGTTCCGCGACCACTACCTCAACGTGGACTTCGACCTATCGAAGGTCCTCTTCCTGGCCACGGCGAACCAGCTCGATCCGATCCCCGGCCCCCTGCGCGACCGCATGGAGGTGATCGCGATCGCCGGCTACACGGACCAGGACAAGCTCCACATCTGCAAGCGGCACATCCTCCCGCGGCAGATCGAGGAGAACGGCCTCACCCCCGAGCTCGTGGAACTCTCCGACCGCGCGATCAAGGCGCTCGTCCGGGGCTACACCCGCGAGGCCGGCCTGCGGAACCTGGAGCGCCTGGTGGCGAAGCTCTGCCGCAAGGTCGCGCGGCGGGTCGCGGAAGGGCGCACCCGCAAGACGCTGATCACCGCGAAGGCGCTGCCCCGCTACCTCGGGCCCGCGCGATACGTGGACGATCCCGCGCTCCTCCTCGACGAGGTGGGCGTCTCCACGGGCCTCGCCTGGACCCAGGCCGGAGGGGAGATCCTCCAGATCGAAGCCTCGGCCACCACGGGCAAGGGAGGGCTGATCCTCACCGGCCACCTCGGCGACGTGATGAAGGAGTCTGCTCGCGCCGCCCTCACCTGGGCCCGCACCCGGGCGGGTTCCTTCGGGATCCCCGAGGGGTGGTTCGAGTCCCACGAGATCCACGTGCACGTCCCGGCCGGCGCGATCCCCAAGGATGGCCCGTCCGCCGGGATCGCCATGGCCACCGCCCTGGTGTCGGTGGCGTCCGGGATCCCCGCGCGCCACGACGTGGCGATGACCGGCGAGCTCACGCTCCGCGGCAGGGTGATGCCCATCGGCGGTCTCAAGGCCAAGCTCCTCGCGGCGATGCGCCACGGGATCGCGGACGCGATCATCCCCAAGGAGAACGAGAAGGATCTCGCCGAGATCCCGGCTGCCGTCCGGCGCCGCGTCCGGATCCACCCGGTGCGCAGCCTGGACGAGGTGATGGCCCTCAGCCTGGCCCGCAGCACCGCTCCCGCCCTCACCGTGGTCGAAGAGAAGCCGCGCCGGTCCCGGAAGAGGAGCGCTCCGAGCGTGTGAAGAAATCGGCCCCGCAGCAGCGGGCCCGACTCCCTGGCTCCGCCTGAAGGGAAAAGGACTCCACCAGCGTCTTGGGATATGATCCTCGGCAGGCCCGGGTGGCTGGTGTCGAGCGGTCCCGTCGCGAGGCGAATGGGGGGGCTCGCAGCCCCCTCCTCGTTCCCCGCAGCCGGGACGGGTTCGGCGCCGGTCACCAAGGGGTGGGAATGCAGATCAACCAGACGCTGCGGGAGCTGACGCTCAAGGTCGTCTATTACGGCCCGGCGCTGAGCGGCAAGACGACGAACCTCCTGGCGTTGCACGAGCGGTTCTCGCCGGAGGTCCGAGGGCGTCTGCTCACGGTCGACACCAAGGACGATCGGACGCTCTTCTTCGACGTGCTCCCGGTGTTCGTCCGGACCGCCGGCGAGCTCCGGGTGAAGGTCAAGCTCTATACCGTCCCGGGCCAGGTGATCCACGCCGCCACGCGACGCCTCGTGCTCCAGGGGGCTGACGGCGTCGCCTTCGTCGCGGACGCCCAGCGGAGCGCCACACCGAGCAACAACGCAGCCTGGCGAAACCTGATGGACGATCTGCGGTCGAACGGCATCGACTCCCAGAGAGTCCCGATGGTGATCCAGTTCAACAAGATGGACCTCGAGGGCGCCCGCACCACCGCGGAGTTGGAAGAGGCGCGCTCGCGCGGCAAGGAGCCGGTCCTTGGCGCCGTCGCGGTGCGGGGAGACGGCGTGGTCGAGACGCTGCGCGGCCTCTTGCAGCTCATCTTCCGGGACCTGGATCGGAGCTTCGGCCTCGGGTCTACGATCCGGCTGACGGAAGAGGAATTCTTGGGGGAGATCTTCCGGAACCTGGACGGCGCGCCAGCCCGAAAGTCCGGAATGGGGGGACTGTCATGAGCGGATCGTTTCTCGACGAGCGGATTCCGCTCGGCGAGCTCCTGGACCTGAAGTCGTTCCAGGAGGTCTGTCGCTCGTTCGTCGAGCTCTACAAGATCGGGATCAAGGTCTTCGACGCCACCGGGCAGAAGCTGGTCGACATCAAGGTCGGCTCCAGCGAGTTCTGCGGCTACGTCTTCAGCAACGCGGAGGGCGCGAGGCGGTGCACCTCGACGATCCTCAAGGTGAAGACCGATCCCCTCGACGAGCCGGGGATCCACACGGTGCAGTGCTTCACCGGCGCCCGCTACCTGGTGATGCCGCTCCTCTACGAGATGGACGTGGTGGGCCGGGCCGTTTTCGGTCCCTTCGTGCCCCAGGAGCTCGAGGAGCTGCCGCGCTCGCTCACCGAGCTCGGCGGACTCGACTTCGTCCACGCCTCCCGGCTGATGTCGAGGATCCGCCGGGCGGGCGACTCCGCCGTGGCGAAGGTGATCGAGCACTTCGTGAAGATCTGCGACGTGCTGATCTTCTCGGCCTACAAGGTGAACCTCACCTCCCGGATGCACATCGAGTCGGTGCGCGAGAGCTTCAAGGAGCTCTCCGCGAAGAACGAGAAGCTGGAGGAGAGCTACAAGCGGCTCCACGAGCTCGACCAGCTCAAGTCGAACTTCCTGGCCACCGTCTCCCACGAGCTCCGGACCCCGCTCACCTCGATCATCGGCTACGCCGAGATGCTGATCGAGGGCCTCGCGGGACCGCTCGCTTCCGAGCAGCTCGAGTACCTGCGCACCATCATGGACAAGGGCGAGAGCCTCCTGGGCCTGATCTCGTCGATCCTCGATCTCACCCGGATCGAGTCGGGGAAGCTGCGGATCCAGGCGGCTCCATTCCGGCTCGAGACCATGGTGGCGAACGCGATCTCGAGCGTGCTCCCGCAGGCGAACCGGCGCGGCCTCGTCCTGGCCTCCGAGATCGCGAAGGAGCTCCCCAACCCCGTCCTCGACCAGGAGAAGATCACCCAGTGCCTCGTCAACCTCCTCGCCAACGCGGTGAAGTTCACGCCGGCGGGCGGGAGCATCACGGTGCGCGTGGCTCCCGCACCCCGGACGCCTGCGCGGGCTCAGGGGCGCTTCGACGGGCCGGAGAGCTATTTCTGCCTGACGGTGGCCGACTCCGGGATCGGCATCCCCCAGGAGCAGCTCGCCCGGATCTTCGACAGCTTCTACCAGGTGGACGGCAGCTCCACCCGTGAGTACGGCGGGGCGGGCCTCGGCCTCGCGATCGTCCGCAACTACGTGGAGGCCCAGGGCGGCGAGATCGTCGTCGACTCGAAGCCGGGCGAGGGCTCGACCTTCTCGATGATCCTCCCTCGCGCCTTCGCGGCGCCCGCGAGCCTGGACGCCCGGCGGTTCGCGTCGTAAGACGCGCTCGTGACCGGCGAGTTCGAACGGATCTCCCTCTTCACGGCGCCCTTCGAGAAGGGCGGCGGCGGCGTGGTCGCGGGACCTGGGGACGACTGCGCCCTGACCCGGCCGCGCCCGGGCTGGCTGCTGGTCTCCAAGGTCGACGAGCTCGTAGAGGACGTGCACTTTTCTGCGGCGTTCCGCCCGGAGGAAGTGGGCCACAAGGCCCTCGCCGTCGCGCTCTCGGACCTCGCCGCGGCCGGCGCGACGCCCCGCTGGTTCCTCGTGGCCCTGGGGCTCCCGCCCGGCTTTCCGGATCGCCGCCTCGCCGGCCTCGCGAAGGGAATGAGCGCTCTCGCTTCTCGCACTGGCGCGATCCTGGTCGGCGGCAACCTCACGAGGGCCGGGGCGCTCTCCCTCACCGTGACCGCCTTGGGGGAGGCGAGGGAGGGCGAGGCCCTCCGCCGCAGCGGCGCCAGGCCCGGGTACGAGCTCCTGGTCTCCGGCAGCCTCGGCGGCGCGGCCTTGGGCCTGAGGCTCCTATCGAAGGACGGGGGTTCCCGGCGTTCCTGGCGGCGTTCCTGGCGGCGGTCCGCCGCGGTGCGCTCGCAGCTCACGCCCGAGCCTCGGGTCGGGCTCGGGACGATCGCGGGCCGGTACGCCGCGGCGGGGATCGATCTCTCCGACGGGCTCCTCCAGGACCTCGGCCACCTCTGCGAGCGGAGCGCGGTGGGGGCCGAGCTCTATGAGGAGAACCTTCCTCTTTCACCCGAGGTGAAGAGGTTGGGGGCCGAAGGCCTCGAGCTCGCGCTCGGCGGCGGCGAGGACTACGAGCTCCTCTTCGCCGTGGCGCCGGAGCGCGTCGCTCCCTTCGTCCGTGCGGCGAAGAGGCGCGGCGAATCGCTCACGCGGATCGGGCGGATCGTGGAGGGCAGGGGGATCCGCCTCCTCGGCAAGGGGGGCGCACCGCTCCCGCTCCCCGCCAGCGCGGGCTGGGACCACTTCCGATGAATTGGGGAGCGCGAGAGCGCTCCTCTTTCCGTTTGCTCGCCTCCGGCTCGCGGGCTGGCGTAGGCTCTCCCGTCCATGCGAACCGCTCTCCAGGTGGAACCCGGCCAGCCCGACGATGCCTCCGGCCCAGCCGCGAACGATCCCGAACCCGCCGCGGATCGGGACGCGGCGCGCGCCGAAACGCGGGGCAGGGACGCTCCCGCCGAGCCTCGTAGGCCCTTCCTCGTCCCGCTGCAGAGCAAGCTCTTCTTCGCATTCCTCCCCTTGGGCCTCGCCCTCTTCGCCCTGGGGCGCGGGGGCCTGGTCGAGTGGCTCGTCGGGACCTCGCCAGGGGCGATCGCCTTCTTCGCCCTCGTCAGCAGCATGCTCCTGGGCGCCCTCCTCACCTACGTGGTGGCGGGGATCGCCCGGGTGCCGGTGCTCCGGCGCTCGGCCCTCGAGATCGCCCACGGCGATCTCTCCCTCCCCCGCGAGACCGTCCGTGGCCGAGCGACGCTCCCGGACGAGATCGACGAGCTGGCCGGCTCGCTCCTCACCATGCGTGAGAGCCTGCGTGAGCTGGTGGGCCACATCCAGCGGACCTCCCACAGCGTCGCGGACTCGGCGTCGGGCCTGGAGCGCTCCGCGGAGGAGGTGAGCGCGTCGTCGGACGAGATCGCCGTCTCGATCGATCGGATCGCGAAGGGGGCCGGCGAGCAGGACCGCCTGGTCGAGGACGCCTCCCGGATCATCTCGCGCATCGCCGCGGCCCTCGAGCGAACCGCCTCGTCCGCCGAGGACGCGGCGCGCTCGGTGTCCGAGACCACGCGTGCCGCCATGGGCGGCGGCGAGGCCGCTCGCCTGGCCGGCGAGAAGATCCACAAGGTCTTCGCCCGCGTGGAGGCGGCGTCCGACCAGGTCTTCGCCTTCGGGGACAAGACCCACGAGATCGGCAAGGTCGTGCTGGCGATGACCCAGATCGCCCAGGCCACCAAGCTCCTCGCGATCAACGCGGCCATCGAGGCCGCCAGGGCGGGCGACTACGGCAGGGGCTTCGCCGTGGTCGCCGACGAGGTGAGGGCCCTCGCGGAGTCGTCGAACCGCTCCGCCGAGCAGATCAGCCAGCTCGCCCACGACCTCGACACCCGCTCGTCGTCGGTGGTCTTCGCCATGCGCGAGGGCATCGGGGAGCTCGAGGAGGGCAGGGCGGAGCTCGCCATCATCCTGCGGGCCCTCGAGGAGATCGGGCAGGCGGCGCAGGTGGGCGCCGAGAAGGTGGAGTCGATCAGCGGCGCGGCCCGGGAGCAGCGGCGCGGCTCCGAGGAGATGGTGCGCGCGATCCGCGACATCCAGCAGGTGGTCCGGGTGAACGCCCGCTCCACGGAGGAGGTGGCGGGCGCGATCGAGGAGCAGAACGGCGCGATGTCGCAGATGGCGGCGTCGGCGCAGACCCTCGCCCAGCTCTCGATCGAGCTCCAGACCGTGGTCGCGAGGTTCAGGCTCCGTTGAGCACCGGGGAAGGAGCTCACCTCCGGTTTCGCGCCGGCGACCGGGTGTTCACCCTTCCCGTCGCAGCGCTGCGAGAGGTGGCGCCGCCGCCGGCGATCGCGAGCCGGATCCCGAGGTCCGCCGCTCCGGTGCTCGGCGCGATCCAGCACCGCGGCAGGCTCGCCGCCCTCGTCGATCTCGCCGGCCTCCTCGGATGCGCCGCTGCCGGGGCGGATCGCTCCGAGGCGCGGATGGTGCTGCTCGAGCGCGCGGCGGTCGGCTTCCTCGTGGATGAGGTGATCGGCCTCGCCGGCGACGGAGAGGCGACCCCACTCGCGCCCGATGCGCTCGTCGCGGACGTGGAGCGCCTCCTCGGTCGCCGCACATGAGGCCCGATCTCTCCCGGTACCGGGAGCTCTTCGAGGCCGAGGTCGCTGAGCACCTGAGCGGCTTCGATCGGGCCCTGCTCGCCATCGAGCGGGAAGGCGCCACGAAACGGCAGCCGCCGGGCGAGACCTTCGACGCGATCTTCCGCCACGCCCACTCGATCAAGGGCCTGGCGGCCGCCATGGGCCTCGCTCCGATCGCCAGCCTCGCCCATCGCCTGGAGGAGCTCCTCGAGAAGCTCCGGAGCAGGGAGGTGCTCGCGCCCGGCACCGTCGAGCTCCTCTTCGCCGTGAGCCGCCGGCTGGGGGAGATGGTCGCGTCGGACGACGCGGTCGATGACTTCCCCGACCTGGACTCGGTGCTGGCCTACGCCGAGGCCCCGGAGCTCCCGCCATCCGGTGGGCCCCCGCTGCCGGCCCTCGCGGCGACCACGCGGATCCGGACCGACGCGCTCGACGACCTCCTCGACGAGGTCGACGAGCTCCTCCTCGCCTCGGCTCGCCTGGGAGAGCTGGGCCGATCCGCCGACGGCAGGAGGAGCCGCCTGGACGACGAGCTCGACGGCCTCCAGCGCCTGGCGCGGCGCCTCCACGCCAAGGTGCTCACCGCGCGTCTGACGCCCGTCTCGCGCCTCGTGGATCGGCTGACCCGGCTCTGTCGCGACGTCGCCCTCGCGGAGGGGCGGCGGGTCGAGCTGCGCGTCGCCGGCGAGGAGACCGAGCTCGATCGCGCGGTCATCGACGAGCTCGCGGATCCCCTGGGCCACCTCGTCCGCAACTGCGTCGTCCACGGGATCGAGCCCGCCGGCGAGCGGCTGTCGAAGGGCAAGCCGGAGATCGGCCTCGTGCACCTGGCGATCCGGCGCGACCGCGACCGGGTCGCGATCGAGCTCGCCGACGACGGCAGGGGCATCGACGTCGAAGCCCTCGAGACCGAGGCGATCGCGAGCGGCCAGATGACGCGTGAATCTGCCGCGGCGATGACGCGCGAGGGGCGGCTGCGGGTCTGCCTGATGCCGGGCGTCTCCACCGCGCGAGGCGTCACGGAGAACGCCGGCCGCGGCGTCGGCATGGACGCGGTCGCCACCGCCGTGGAGGGGCTCGGGGGCACGCTCTCGATCGACTCGGAGCCCGAGAAGGGGACGCGCTTCACCCTCACGCTCCCCTCCGGCGTCGCGACCGCGAGCCTCCTCGTCGTGGGCGCCGGAGAGGATCTCTTCGGCCTCCCCGCGTCCCGTGTGATCGGCGCGGGTGCCGATCTCGAGGAGCCGGCGATCGTCCGCTCGCTGGCCGAGCTCGTCGGCGCCCCGTCCCGACCGTCATCGGAGGCCGGGATCCGCGTGATCCTCGAGACAGGGGCCGGCCGCGTCGCCCTCGAGGTCGAGCGGATCCTCGGGGTAGAGGAGGCGGTCCTCCGCCCCCTCTCGCCGCCCCTCGATCGCCTGCCGGGGATCCTCGGCGCCGCCTTCCTCGGCAGCGGCCGGTCGGTCTTCGTCCTCGACGTCGGCGGCCTCCTCGACACCCAAGCCCGTTGCATGGATCCGCCTCTTGGGGTAGCCGGCATCGGCAGCCGCTAGCAGGCGCGAAGGAGGTTGGAGGCGATGGACGAGCGGGAGCTCCGGAAGCTTCTCGAGGCGGTCCGGTCCCAGGAGATCTCCACCAAGGAGGCCGTCGGCAAGCTGCGCGAGCTGCCGTTCAAGGACCTGGGCTACGCGGTCGTCGATCACCACCGGCAGCTCCGGCAGGGCTTCCCCGAGGTGATCTACGGCGAGGGAAAGACCGCGGCGCAGATCGCGGGCATCGCCGAGGCCATCGTCGAGCGCGGAGCGCCGCTGCTCGTGACCCGCCTCGCCCCGGAGAAGCTCGCCACCGTGGAGGCGGCGATCCCGCAGGGGACCTACCACGCGCTCTCCCGGACCTTCATGTACCGGCCGAAGCGCGCGCCGAAGCCCAAGGTGCGCGGCTACGTCGCGGTGGTCTGCGCCGGGACCAGCGATCTCCCGGTGGCCGAGGAAGCCGCCGTCACCCTCGCCGTCGCGGGCCACCCCGTGCGCGAGATCCACGACGTGGGCGTCGCCGGAATCCACCGCCTGCTGCGCCGCAGCGAGGAGATCGCGGGCGCGAGCGTGGTCGTCGCCGTGGCCGGGATGGAGGGCGCCCTCCCCACCGCCGTGGCCGGCATGGTCGGCGTCCCCGTGGTTGCGGTGCCGACCAGCGTGGGGTACGGAGCCGCGCTGGGCGGCGTCACCGCGCTGCTCGGGATGCTGACCTCGTGTGCCTCCAACGTCGCCGTGGTGAACATCGACAACGGCTTCGGCGCCGGCTTCTACGCCGCGATGATCAACAGGAAGTGAAATGAGCTCGTTCTTGCTCCTCGAGCCGGTCGGCGGCTGCTCCGGCGATATGAGCCTCGCCGCCCTCATCGACCTCGGCGTGCCCGCCGACGTGATCCGCGGCGGCCTCGCGCGCCTCGGCCTGCACGGCTGGTCCCTCGACGTCACCCAGGCCGAGAAGTGCGGAATCGGCGGGACGCGGGTGGACGTGCGCGTCGACGAGAGCGCCCACGAACACGAGCGTTCCTGGCCCGAGATCCGCGAGCTGATCCTCCGCGCCTCCCTCCGCCCCCGGGCGGAGGAGCTCGCGCTGGGCTTCTTCGAGAGGCTCGCGATCGCCGAGGCCCGCGTCCACCGCACCACCCCCGACCACGTCCACTTCCACGAGGTCGGCGCCGTCGACTCGATCGTCGACCTGGTCGGCGTGGCGATCGCCCTCGACGAGCTCGGCGTCGACCGCGTCCACACGCTTCCGCCTCCGGTCGGCGGCGGCATCGCCCAGACCCGCCACGGCCCGATCCCCGTTCCCGCCCCCGCGACCCTGGAGCTCCTGCGCGGGCGCCCCGTCCGGCCGTCCGGGCCGGGAGAGCGGACCACGCCCACCGGCGCCGCGATCCTCGCGGTCGCCACGGTCGGGTCGCCCACGACCGCGTACGTCCCGGAGCGCGTCGGCTACGGCATCGGCCACCGCGACTTCGACGACGCGGCCAACGTGCTCCGCGCCGTCCTCGCGCGGGACGCCGGCGGCCAGGACGACCTGCTCGTGATGGAGTGCAACCTCGACGACGCCAGCCCTCAGGTGCTCGCCCGCGCCCTCGAGGCAGGACTCGAGGCCGGCGCCCTCGACGCCTGGATCGCGCCCGTCACCATGAAGAAGGGCCGGCCCGCCCACCTGCTGGGGCTGCTCGTCCCGTCCGCCCGGCGCGCCCGCGTGACGGAGGTCCTCTTCCGCGAGACGCCCACGCTCGGCGTCCGCCACCACGCCGTCGCGCGGGAGATCCTCGATCGCCGCTTCGAGCCGGTCGAGACCCGCTTCGGCGTCGTCCAGGTAAAGGTCGGTTTCACCGGTGAGACGGTGTTCAACGGTGCGCCCGAGTGGGACGACTGCGTGGAGGCCGGTCGCCGCCACGACGTGCCCGCCCGCATCGTGCGCGAAGAGGCCCTGGCGGCCTGGCTCGCCAGCCGCCGCTGATCCGGCTGTCCTCGCGGGGTCGGAGGCGAAGCAGACGAAAAGAAGCGCTTCTCACGCTCCGAGCGCCGTCGATCCACAGGCCCCCCCTTTCTCTCCGTGTGGACAAGGGTGGTAGAGTCTGCTCCGTGAGCGACGAGCGAATCTCCGATCCGAAGCCGAAGCGCCTGCAGCTCCTGGTCTGCACCGACCGCGCGGAGATCGCTGCGCGGGTGCTCCTCGCGTCGGAGCGCGACGGCCTCGACCTGACGACCGTCGAGCGCGACGGGCTCGCGAACGCCTCGGCCCCCGGCGCCGTCCTGCTCCTGGACATGAGGCTCGGCGGCCCCTTCGGCGCCGGCACGCTCGCGTCGCTGCGCTGCGATCCCCGCTGGGCCGAGGCCCCCGTGATCGCCTTAGTCGGGGATCGCGACGAGGCGGCGATCCGCGACGCGGTCGGAGCCGGAGCGGACGACTTCATCCGTGAGGAGTTCCTCGATCGGGAGCTGGCCACCCGCGTCCTCGGTCAGCGCAGGGCGTGGGAGCTGCGCGACGAGCTCGCGCAACGGGAACGCGATCTCGTCGCGCTCGTCGATCTCACGCGCTCCTTCGCCGGCGCCCTCGACACCGGGGCGCTCCTCGAGGACGTGACCCGCCGCCTCGCCCGGGATCTCGACCTCGTCCGCTGCTCCCTCGTCCTCACCGATCCCGAGGGCGCCAACGGCACGGTGCTCGCCACCAGCGACGAGCCCGGCATCGTCCGCAGGCGGCTCGAGCTCGCGCGCTACCCGGAGATCCGCGAAGCGCTGCGCACCCGGCGCGCGGTCGTCCTCGAGGACGCCGGCCGCCACCCCCTCCTGGATCCCGTGAAGGACGCGATCGCGACGGCGGGCCTCGGGGCCCTGGCCGTGCTGCCGCTGGCCCTCGAGGGCGAGCTCCTCGGCGTGCTCTTCCTCCGCTCGGCGTCGCCCGCGATCTCCTCCCGCGCGATTGACTTCGCCTCCACCGTGGCGAACGCCACCGCGGTCGCGCTCCGAAACGCCCGTTCGGTGGACGAGATCCGGGTCCGGATCGATCAGGCCGAGGACAAGCTCCGCGACCTGCGCCAGTTCGAGGAGATCCACGAGCACGTCTCCGAGGGGATCGCGCTCGTCGACGCACGGGACGGCCGCGTGCTCTCGGTGAACCCGGCTGCGCTCCGGATCGTCGACCTCGAGGCGTATCGGGTCCGTGGCCAGCGCCTCTCGAGCCTCCTTACCGGTATCGACGAGCCGCGTTGCGCCGAGCTCATCCGGAAGATGGCCCGGGGCGAGGAGGTCCGGGACGTCGGGATGGAGGTGCGGCGCCTCGATGGACACCAGGTGTACCTCGAGGTGAGCGGCGCGCGGCTGCGCGACGAGGTCGTGCTCTTCTCGGTGCGCGACGTCACCGAGCGCAAGCGGCTCCAGGCGCAGATGAGCGAGCAGCAGGAGGAGGCCGCCCGCCAGGCGATGATCGTGGAGCTGGCCGGCGCCGCCGCACACGAGCTCAACCAGCCGCTCACCGCGGTGATGGGATACGCGGAGCTCCTCAACCGCAAGGTCTCGGAGCTCGATCCCGCGTCCCACCAGGTCGCGATCATCCACCGCGAAGCCGAGCGTATGGCGGAGATCGTCCGCAAGCTCGGGCGGCTCATGCGCTACGAGACGGCGCCCTACGTCGGCGACACGCGGATCGTCGACCTCGATCGCGCCTCCCGCGACGAGTGAGCGCGCGATCGCGCGGCGGCCAGCGCGTCCGGTCGGAGCTCGATCCGTCTCCCGGGGACGGCGGCTCCGCCCGGCGGCCGCTCGTCCTCGTCGGAGAGCCGACCTCCGCCGCGCCCGTGCGAGCACCCGTGAAGCACGATCTGCGGATCCCTACTTGCGCCCGGGGCGCCTACAGGGGACACTTCGCAACCCAAGGATTTCAGGTTGAAGGGCGCCCGGCGGATCCGGGCAGCCGATTGCCGCGTCGCGGCGCAGATGATCGAATTTGCTGGGAAATCGTGCGTTGGAACCGACCTCTCCGTTGCTTGACAGTCCAGGAAAGCCGGTGCTACGGTCCAGCGCATTTTTGAAGACTCGCTTCGGAAATCGCAGGATCGAGCGCTCGCTCCATCTTGGGATTTTCGAGGTTCCACCAGGATTCCGCCGCCCGACTCCTGCGCGCGGTGGACCCCTTGCCATAGAGGCCGGGGGGATGTTCGGAGGTCGTACAAATGGGTCTGCTTGGTAGCCTTTTGCCGGTGCTCGCAGCATCGGATGCTGGGGAGGGGATGTTCGGGACCCTCGCGCGTCGGTGGGAGGAAGGCGGCTTCGGTATGTACCCGATCGCCGCTTGCGGCGTGTTCGTGGTCGCCATCGCCGTCGATCGCTTCATGGTCCTCTTCGGCAAGGCGTCGATCGACAAGGAGGCCTTCCTCCGCGGCCTCAAGAAGCACATCTACGCTGGCGACCTCGACAAGGCGATCAGCTTCGTCGCGGGCCAGAAGCGCACCCCGCTGACCGCGGTGGTCAAGGCCGGCCTCATCAACGTGCCGAAGGGCCCGGAAGAGGTCCAGGCTGCGATGGACGAGGCGATGCTCCGCGAGGCGCCGAAAATCGAGAAGCGCACCGCCTACCTGGCGATGTTCTCGAACGCCGCCATGCTCTTCGGTCTTCTCGGCACCATCTACGGTCTCATCGAGGTGTTCGGCGGCGTGGGCGCCGCGAACCCTGCCGACAAGGCCGCTCTGCTCTCCGCCGGTATTTCGCACGTGATGAACTGCACCGGCTTCGGGCTGATCATCGCCATCGGCGCCCTCCTGTCGTTCTCGGTCCTCCAGGGCCGCACGCAGCACATGCTCGATGACATCAACGAGACCTCGGTCGGTCTCCTCAACCTCGTTGTGGCCAACAAGGACAAGATGAAGATCCCGGCCAACATCGAGAACCTGGACTGATTCGACCCCGATCTCCGAGCGTGCGGACCCGAGACTCGTCGAGGGTCCGCACGTGGAACCGGAGCGTGGAAGAAGCAGTCCAATCAGGAGCCGTGCTCGCGGAGCGGGGCTCTCGGAAGAAGTGAGGAACCATGGCTGGCGTAAGCGTTGATAGCGGCGGCGGCAGCGGCAAAAAGTCGGTCGACCTCGTCATCCCCCTCGTGCCGATGATCGACATGTTGGCGATGATGATCACCTTCCTGATGATGACCGCCGTCTGGACGGAGATCGGCAAGCTGCAGGTCGCGCAGGCGCCGACCGGGCCCTCCGATTCCGCGGAACCGCCCAAGCCCACCCTCCAGCTCAACCTCGAGGTTACGGACCGCGGCTATATGCTGAGGGCCGGATCCGACGCGGTCGAGATCCCGAAGAAGGGCGACGGTGAGTACGACACCGCGAAGCTGGTGGAGAAGCTGAAGGCCATCAAGAAGGACAACCCGGATCAGCGGGCGATCACCGTGGCAGCCGAGGACTCCGTCCAGTACCAGCACCTGGTGGTGGTGGTGGACAAGTGCATGGAAGCCGAGCTGCCCGACGTCTCCGTGACCGCGGCCCTGGGCTAGGAAGAAGGATCGATCATGTCTCGCGCCACTGAGCACGTCATCATCGTCAAGCCCGGGAAGCGACCGGGGAAGCGTCTCAGCAAGTCGAAGGTCTTCGGCTCGAAGTTCTCGAAGGGCAAGAGGAACACGAACCTCGAGCTCAACCTGACCTCGATGATCGACATCTTCGTGCTGATGGTCGTCTTCCTGATTCAGCAGTTCTCCGCCGACGGCGACCTGCTGTTCTTGACCGACAAGATCAGGATGCCGGAGGCCGCCCACTACGAGCAGCTCGATCGCGCCCCGGTGATCCAGGTCTCCCAGGAGGACATCTCGGTCGAGGGTGCCCTCATCGCGCAGGTCTCGGACGTGGAGCGCGAGGAGCTCTGGAACATCCAGCCGCTCGAGGAGAAGCTCCGGGACCAGAAGAAGGCCTTCGAGGTCCTTCGTCAGGCCGGCGCCTCCGGCGAGTTCAAGGGTGACATCAACATCCAGGCCGACAAGGGCGTGCCCTTCAAGATCATCAAGAAGGTGATGTACAGCGCCAACCAGGCGGGGTACTTCAACATCAACTTCGCGGTGCTCGCAGGCTCTGCTCCCGCCAAGGCCGAGAACTCCGAGGGCTGATCGCCGAATCGGGGCCGGCCTTCGGGTCGACGATTGGAAGGCCGCTCGTCCGTCATGGACCGAGCGGCCTTCGTCGTCCGGCACCGATGAAAATCAACGGATCCGGTGTCGGCTCGCCCGGGGGGCGGTTTCGGGCGACCGAGGGCCGGGATTTCCGAACGCCGGGGCCTTTTCAGATCCAGGCGCATGTTGTACGAACGGCGCGTTCGGCGCATGCCGCAGCAGGCGGCGCGACCGGAACCGTCACCGGGGGGCTGCGTGGGGGAGCACGATCAGGACGAGCGGCGCGCCGTTCTGGAGGGTCTCGACGAGCTGCGGATCTTTCCGTTGCCGTCGTCGGTGTTGATCCCCGGAGGCCACCTTCCGCTCCATGTCTTCGAGCCCCGGTATCGGCGCATGATCGCCGACGCCCTCGCAGGCGATCGCGTCCTGGGCGTGGCCCTGCTTGCGCCGGGCTGGGAGGCTTCGTACCAGGGACGCCCGCCGATCGTCGAATCCCTCGGCGCAGGCTACATTCAGTCGGCCGAGTGTCTTCCAGACGGTCGGTATAACATCCTCGTACACGGAGTCACACGTGCGCGGGTGATCGAGGAGCTCGAGACGGGACTCCCCTTCCGCCGCGTGCGCGCGGTCCCCGTCGAGGACGTCTCGATCCCGGGGGAGCGCGAGTCGCTGCTGGCGGCGAGCCGAACCTTGCGTCAGCTCGTGGTGGACCTCGCGGCGGTGCTTCCGGACAACGCGGCGGCCCCGCTCGCGGCAGCATGCGTGCGCGAGTCGGATCCGGGGAAGCTCGCCGACCTCGTGGGAGCAGCGGTCCTGGTCGATCACCGTCTCCGACAGGAGTTCCTCGAGGAGACGCGGCCGGTGAGACGCCTCGAGTGGGTCTCGGAGACCGTCGCTCAGGTGCTCCTGCAGGTCTCCCGCGGCTCGGGCGGCGGATACCTGATGTGAGATCGGGCCCGCTTCTGCGGAACCGACTCCTTCATACGCTCTGAGCGCTGCCTGGACGGCGTTTCCGCTGTCGTGATACGAATTTCACCGCACGACGCCATTGCAGCTGCAGTTCTCTTCCCGTTCACCGCAACAGTAGGAGAGCACCCGCCCCATGCATCGCTCGAGCTTCCCCTTCTCGTGCAGAACCGCCGCGGCCCGCCTCGCTTCCGCCGCCGCTCTCCTGCTCCCCCTCTTCGCTGCCTCGAACGCCCGCGCAAGCGAGGCAACCCTGGCCCTTCCGGACTTCGACTCGGTTCGGATCCTCGGGATTCCCGGGACCGGGTTCCTCTGGGCCGGCCTCGTCATCGCGGCCCTCGGCGTCGTCATGGGCCTCTCCATGGCTGCGAGCGTCCGCAAGCTCCCGGCCCACAAGGCGATGCTCGAGATCTCCGAGCTCATCTACGAGACCTGCAAGACCTACCTGCAGACCCAGGGCCGCTTCATCCTCAAGCTCGAGCTCCTCGTCGGCGCGATCATCGCGTTCTACTTCGGCTACATCCAGCGGCTGGGCGTCGCGAAGGTGGTCGTGATCCTGCTGTTCAGCCTCCTGGGGATCGCCGGAAGCTACGGCGTCGCCTGGCTGGGCATGCGCATCAACAACTGGGCGAACTCGCGCTCCGCTTTCGCCGGCCTCCGCGGGAAGCCGTTCCCCACCTTCGAGATCCCGCTCCGCTCCGGCATGGCGGTTGGCATGTCGCTCCTGGGCATCGAGCTCGTGCTCATGTTCGGGATCCTGCTCTTCATCCCCGGCGACTGGGCCGGCCCCTGCTTCATCGGCTTCGCGATCGGCGCCTCCCTCGGCGCATCGGCGCTGCGGATCGCCGGCGGCATCTTCACGAAGATCGCCGACATCGGCTCCGACATGATGAAGATCATCTTCAACATCAAGGAGGACGACGCGCGGAACCCCGGCGTGATCGCCGACTGCGCCGGTGACAACGCGGGCGACTCGGTGGGCCCCACCGCCGACGGCTTCGAGACCTACGGCGTCACCATCGTCGCCCTGCTCTCCTTCGTGCTCCTCGCGGTGGCCGCCCAGAGCGTCCAGGTCCAGCTCCTCGTCTGGATCTTCGCGGTCGCGGCGCTGATGATCGTCTCGTCGGCCGCGTCCTACGCGATCAACGCGATGCTCTCGAAGGGGCGATACGGCAACGCCGACAAGATGAACTTCGAGGCGCCGCTCACCTCCCTCGTCTGGCTCACCTCGCTGGTCTCGATCGCCGGGAACTTCGTCCTCTCCTACCTCCTGATCGGCGGCCTGGGCGACGGCAGCCTCTGGTGGAAGCTGGCCGGGATCCTCTCGTGCGGCACCATCGCGGGGGCGCTGATCCCCGAGGTGGTGAAGGCCTTCACCTCCACCGACTCGGCCCACGTGCGCGAGGTGGTCACCGCGTCCCGCGAGGGCGGGGCATCGCTAAACGTGCTCGCCGGCTTCAACGCGGGCAACTTCAGCGCGTACTGGATGGGCCTCGTCATCGTCAGCCTCATGGCGATCGCCTACGGGATCAGCAGCCTCGGCCTCGGCGAGCACATGCTCGCGCCGACGGTCTTCGCCTTCGGCCTCGTGGCCTTCGGCTTCCTCGGAATGGGCCCTGTCACCATCGCGGTCGACTCCTACGGCCCGGTCACGGACAACGCCCAGTCCGTCTACGAGCTCTCCCTCATCGAGACCCTCCCCGGCGTCGAGGCCTCGATCGAGAAGGAGTTCGGCTTCCGCCCGAACTTCGAAAAGGCGAAGGACTACCTCGAGGAGAACGACTCGGCAGGGAACACCTTCAAGGCCACGTCCAAGCCGGTGCTGATCGGCACCGCGGTGGTGGGCGCGACCACGCTGATCTTCTCGATCGTGATGGTGCTCACCGGCGGGCTCACGTCCGGCCTCGAGAAGCTCTCCATCCTGCACCCGCCGTTCCTGCTCGGCCTGATCGCCGGCGGCGCGGTGATCTACTGGTTCACCGGCGCAGCCACCCAGGCGGTGGCGACGGGCGCCTACCGGGCCGTGGAGTTCATCAAGCGGAACATCCGCCTCGACGGCGCGGAGAAGGCCTCGGTCCAGGACAGCAAGAAGGTCGTGGAGATCTGCACCACCTACGCGCAGAAGGGGATGGTCAACATCTTCCTCACGATCTTCTTCAGCACGCTCGCGTTCGGCTGCCTGGAGCCGTTCTTCTTCATCGGCTACCTCATCGGCATCGCGATCTTCGGCCTCTTCCAGGCCATGTTCATGGCGAACGCCGGCGGCGCCTGGGACAACGCCAAGAAGGTGGTCGAGGTCGAGCTCAAGGCGAAGGGCACGCCGCTCCACGCCGCGACCGTCGTGGGCGACACGGTCGGCGATCCGTTCAAGGACACCTCGTCGGTGGCCATGAACCCCGTGATCAAGTTCTCCTCGCTCTTCGGCCTCATGGCCGTCGAGCTGGCGGTCGAGCTGAACCGGGGGCTGAGCCTGACCCTCGCGGCGATTTTCTTCGCGGCATCGCTGGTTTTCGTCTGGCGATCGTTCTACGGGATGCGGATCGAGCAGGCGCCCACCGCGACGCCGTCGCCGGCCCCGATCGACGCCTGACGCGGGCGGATACCGGGCGCGGGTTGCGCACGACGAGAGGGTAGGGCTGCGATGCAGGTCAAGTGCCCCTGGTGCCAGGGAACGTTCGAGAGCGATCGGTACGGCAGGCAGTTCTGCATCCGCTGCGGCGCGGAGCTGGACCTGCCGGAGCCCGATTCGTCTTCGACCGGCGGATCGCGCGGCCCGCAGCCGGCCGCGCCACGGGACGAGGCCGCCGCTCCCCACGAGGGCCCCTCCGGCGCCCCGGCCGGCCACCGTGAGGCCCCGGCCGGCGCCGTTGGCTCTCACGCGGGACCGACCGGCGAACGAGAAGCCGGTTCGCACGTCGCCGGCTCCGAAGGTGGGGAAGGCGGCCCTCCGGGCGGCGACCGAGGGAGAATCACCTCGCCCACGCCCTGGGAGCGGCGCGACGGGATGGGGTTCTTCCCCGCGCTCTTCGAGACGTGGAAGGACGCGACCTTCCGTCCGGCGGAGTTCTTCGCCAACCTGGCGCCGGCGGGCGTCGGGCCTGCATTCGCCTACGCCATGATCTTCGGCACCATCGGCACGCTGGCGACCGGCCTCTGGAACCTCCTCTTCGTGCCGAACCACGAATCCTCGCCCGTCCCTCCCGGGCTCCAGATCGTCCTCGGCCCGTTCTTCTTCGCGATCGCGATCTGGTGCGTCGCGGCCGTCGTTCACCTCTGCTGTCTCATCCTCGGCTGCGGGAAGCGGGGCTTCGAAGCCACCTTCCGCGCGATCGCGTATTCGCTGGGCCCGTCGATCTTCGCCGTCGTCCCCGGGATCGGCTCCCTGGTCGCCGGCGTCTGGAGCCTTGTCCTCGAGATCGTCGGCATCCAGCACATGCAACGCACCACCGGGGCCCGGGCGGTTGCGGTGATCTTCCTTCCGTTGCTCGCCTTCCTGCTCTGCATATGTGCCGTCGGCCTTGCCGCCGGCGCCCTGGGAATGGCGGGCGCGTTGTTGATGACTCGTGGTTGAGCTCGATTCGACTAAAGCCTTGGCTCCCCGATCGGCGGCGTTTGGCCTATGATTCAACGCCGTTTTTTGCAGGGGGGAGCAGGGCCATGAACAGAATCGTTTTCACGTCGGGCATGTTGATCGCGCTGGCCGTTTCGGCCGGCTGTCGATCCTCCACTTCGCCATCCGAACCGCGGGCCGTCGGAGGATCGGGCGGCAAGGCAGATCGGACCCTCGTCGTCCACTCCAAGGACGGGGAGCTCATGGTCAACAGCCAGGGCGCCCCGGTGCCGGAGGGCTTCCCGTTCACGGTGATGCCCGGCGCCGTCGTCACGACCAGCTTCAACCGCGGCAAGGCGCCCGACGAGAAGTCGCTGATGGTGCTCTTCGAGAAGCATGGGCTGCAGGAGCCCGTGATCGAGTACTACACCAAGGAGCTGCGCTCGAAGGGCTTCGACGTGGAGGAGCACTACGAGATCGGGGACGACACCTACGCGGTGCTCTCCCTCACCGGCACGCGGGAGGATGGATTCCGGGCCGGCGTGGTGGTGAAGGCGAACCTGCGCGTGCAGGCCACCGGCGTCACCGCGCGGATCACCTACAAGGGCCCCAACGCCACCGAGGTCAACTGACGGCTCGAGCTTCCTTCAGCTTCGTGTGAGCGGGCAGCCAGGCTTGACAGGGGCGGGCCCGGTCGCCGAAATGCGACGGGCGGCGCACCTGCCGCAAACCGCTCGCTCCGAGGAGACGATGAAGCTCGCAACCCTTCGTGATGGAAGCCGCGACGGCAAGCTGGTCGTCGTTCGCCGGGACGGCCAGGTCCACGCCGACGCGGGGGCGATCGCTCCGAACCTCCAGGCCGCCTTGGACGACTGGGAGCGCGTGGCCCCCGCCCTGGAGGCCCTCGCCGCGAAGCTGGAGTCCGGCGAGATCGCCGGCAGCCCGCTCGACCCCGCCATGCTGGAGTCGCCGCTGCCCAGGGCCTACGAGTGGGTCGACGGCTCCGCCTTCCTCAACCACGTGATCCTGGTCCGCAAGGCGCGGGGCGCCGAGCCGCCGGCCACGCTCACCACCGACCCCCTCGTCTACCAGGGGGGCTCGAGCCGCTTCCTCGCACCCCGCGATCCCATCCCCCTCGCCGACGAGTCCTGGGGCCTCGACTTCGAGTCCGAGGTCGCGGTGGTCCTCGGTGACGTCCCACAGGGCGTGAAAGCGGAGGACGCCGGTCGTTACGTGCGGCTCCTGCTCCTCGCCAACGACGTCACCCTGCGCAACCTGATCCCCAACGAGCTCGCCAAGGGCTTCGGCTTCTTCCAGTCCAAGCCCGCCACCGCGTTCTCGCCTTTCGCGATCACGCCCGACGAGCTCGGCGACGCCTGGAAGGACGGTCGGGTCCACCTGCCCCTGCATACCAACTACAACGGCGCGCTCGCGGGAGATCCCGACGCCGCCGAGATGCACTTCTCCTTCTTCCAGCTCCTCGAGCACGTCGCGAAGACCCGCTCCTACACCGCCGGAACGATCCTCGGCAGCGGCACCGTCTCGAACGCCGACCGCGCCCGCGGGATCTCCTGCCTGGCGGAGCGCCGGATGATCGAGACCATCGAGCAGGGCAAGCCGATCACGCCGTTCATGAAGATCGGCGACACGGTGGAGATCGAGATGCGCGACGCCGAGGGCCGGAACCTCTTCGGCACCATCGCGCAGAAGGTGGTGGCGCTGTGAAGCTGCACGGGTACTGGCGCAGCAGCGCGAGCTGGCGCGTCCGGATCGCGCTGGCCCACAAGGGACTCGCGTACGAGTACGTGCCCGTCCACCTGGTCCGGGGCGGCGGCGAGCAGCACTCCGAGGCCCACCGCGCGAAGAACCCGATGGCCCAGGTGCCCGTCCTCGAGCTGGACGACGGGACGATGCTCTCGCAGTCCCTCGCCATCATCGAGTGGCTCGAGGAGACCCACCCGACGCCGCCGCTCCTCCCGAAGGATCCGGTCGCCCGCGCCAGGGCGAGGCAGCTCGCCGAGATGGTGAACGCGGGCATCCAGCCCCTGCAGAACATCGGCGTGCAGCAGCACCTCGTCTCCCTCGGCCTGGGCGTGGACGAGAAGGCGTGGACGGTCCATTGGATCCGGCGCGGCCTCGGTGCCCTCGAGGCGGTGGCGAAGAACACGGCCGGCCGCTTCTGCGTGGGCGACGCGGTCTCGGTCGCAGACGCCTGCCTCGTGCCCCAGCTCTACGGGGCCCGTCGCTTCGCGATCGACGTCGCGGACTACCCGACCCTGGCCCGGATCGAGGAGGCCTGCGCGGCGCTGCCCGCCTTCGCCGCGGCCCACGCCGATCGCCAGCCCGACGCGGTCCCTGCGTAGCCCTGCGAGCGGCCGTCGCTGGTAGGATGCGTCCAACTTGGAGGAGACATGACGTCGTACCTGTCGGGATTCGGCAACGAGCACGCAACCGAGGCGGTGGCCGGCGCGCTGCCGGAAGGGCGCAACTCACCGCAGCGGGTGCCCTACGGCCTCTACGCCGAGCAGCTCTCGGGCACCGCCTTCACCGCGCCCCGCCGCGAGAACCGCCGCTCCTGGCTCTATCGCCTCCGCCCCTCGGCGAACCATCCCGCCTTCCGGCTCGCCGAGCAGGGCCTGCTGCACAGCGGCCCCTTCGCGGAAGGCGCCGTGAGCCCCAATCGCCTTCGCTGGAACCCGCAGCCGTCGCCCTCGAAGCCGACCGACTTCGTCGACGGCCTCGTGACCTTCGCCGGCAACGGCGGCCCCACCGCCGGCACCGGCATCTCGATCCACCTCTACGCGGCCAACCGCTCCATGGTGGATTCGGTCTTCTTCAACGCCGACGGCGAGCTCCTCCTGGTGCCGCAGAAGGGCGCGCTCGAGCTCTTCACCGAGCTCGGCAAGCTCCACCTGCCGCCGGGCGAGATCGCGGTGGTGCCCCGCGGCGTGCGCTTCCGGGTCGAGCTTGCAGAGGGTGACGCTGCCGGCTACGTCTGCGAGAACCACGGCGCCAGTTTCCGGCTCCCGGAGCTCGGCCCCATCGGCTCCAACGGCCTCGCGAACCCCCGCGACTTCCTCACCCCCGTGGCGGCGTTCGAGGACGTGGAGCGGCCCACTCGCGTGCGGCAGAAGTTCAACGGCCGGCTCTGGGAGACCACCGTCGACCACTCGCCCCTCGACGTCGTGGCCTGGCACGGCAACCTGGCGCCGTACAAGTACGACCTCGCCCGCTTCAACACCATCGGCACGGTGAGCTTCGACCATCCGGATCCGTCGATCTTCACGGTCCTCACCTCGCCCACCGACACGCCGGGCACCGCCAACTGCGACTTCGTGATCTTCCCGCCGCGGTGGATGGTGGCGGAGGAGACCTTCCGCCCGCCCTGGTTCCACCGCAACGTGATGAGCGAGTTCATGGGCCTCATCCACGGCATCTACGACGCCAAGGAGGGCGGCGGCTTCGCGCCCGGCGGCGCCTCGCTGCACAACTGCATGAGCGCCCACGGCCCCGACCGGCACAGCTACGACCAGGCCGTCGAGGCGCGGCTCGCGCCCCACAAGATCGAGAACACCCTCGCGTTCATGTTCGAGTCGCGCTCGGTGATCGCTCCGACCGCCTTCGCCATGGAGAGCCCGACCCTCCAGCCCGACTACGACGAGTGCTGGGTCGGGTTCGAGAAGGCGCGCCTGCCCGGCGCGAAGTGATTCTCGCCAGAGCGGGCGCGTGTCGGCGACCCGTCGTCCGGGAGCGCCGCCTCGTCCCGCACGGGCCTGGGAGGGTCGCCTCCGCCCGGCATCTGATGTAGAGGGATCGGACCCGTTTTCGCGGCCTGCCTCGGTCCGGCCGCGCTTCTTCGCAGGAGTTGCAAATGGCTGAAAATTCGCTCGGTACCGACGGCTTCGAGTTCGTCGAGTTCACCTCGCCCGAACCCGAGAAGATGGCGCGCACCTTCGAGCTCCTCGGCTTCACCGCCGTCTCGAAGCACCCGACCAAGGACGTGGTCCGCTACAAGCAGGGCGAGATCAACCTCCTCCTCAACCGCGAGGAGAAGGGCCAGGCGGCGTCGTTCCGCGCCGAGCACGGCGCGTCGGCCTGCGGCATGGCCTTCCGCGTGGAGGACGCCAAGAAGGCGTTCGGCATGGCGATCGAGCGCGGCGCGAAGCCCACCGACTCGGCTCCCGGCGCCCTCGGGGCCGGCTCCTTCGTCCTGGAGGGGATCGGCGGCTCGCTCCTCTATCTCGTCGACCGCTACGGCGAGAAGGGCAGCCTCTACGACGACTGGGAGCCGATCCCGGGCGCTGCCGAGGCCGAGGCCAAGAACGGCATGGGCCTCCAGATCCTCGACCACCTCACGCACAACGTGCGCCGCGGCCAGATGCGGGTGTGGTCGAGCTTCTACAACCGCGTCTTCAACTTCGAGGAGCAGAAGTACTTCGACATCAAGGGCAAGGCCACCGGCCTGTTCTCCCAGGCGATGATCGCGGCGGACGGCATGATCCGGATCCCGCTCAACGAGAGCCAGGACGAGAAGTCCCAGATTGAGGAGTTCATCCGCCAGTACAACGGCGAGGGCATCCAGCACCTGGCCTTCACCACGCCGAACATCTTCGAGACCATCGAGAAGATGAAGGCCAACGGCGTGGTCTTCCAGGACACCATCGAGACCTACTACGAGCTCGTGGACAAGCGCGTCCCCGGCCACGGTGAGGACCTCGAGCGGATGAGGAAGAACCGCATCCTCATCGACGGCAGCCAGGAAGAGGGCCTGCTCCTGCAGATCTTCACCGAGAACCTCTTCGGCCCGATCTTCTTCGAGATCATCCAGCGCAAGGGCAACGAGGGCTTCGGCAACGGCAACTTCCAGGCGCTCTTCGAGTCCATCGAGCTCGACCAGATCCGCCGCGGCGTGATCAAGGTCGACGCCTGACCTTCACGTGGATTGTGATTCGCCGCCGTTCGTCCTCGAGCGGCGGCGGATCGCTGGTGCTTCGTAGAAGAGCAACATGACCGATTCCCTTCGCCGCGAGCGCGTGTGGCAGACGCCACCGGGCGTGCGGCTCTGCCCCGTCGATTCCATCGAGGAGCCCGGGGCACGCAACTTCGTCCTCCAGATCGGCGAGGCCCTCTTCCACGGCTTCGTGGTGCGGGAGAATGGCGCCGTCCACGGCTACGTGGACCAGTGCCCCCACGCCGGATTGCCGCTGGCCCGCGAGCTCGACGGCTACCTCACCGCGAAGAAGGAGCTGATCGCCTGCTCCTGGCATGGCGCGCTCTTCCGCCTCTCCGACGGCGTCTGCGTCGGCGGCCCTTGCGCCGGCAGCCGGCTCACGCCGTGGCCCGTCCACGTGGAGGACGGCTGGCTGAAGACCGCGTAGGCGCGCGCACGAAGAGCGCTTCGCACACGCGCTGCTTGGCCCTGCCCAATGCGCTGCCTATCGCTATCGAATGGAGGTCTCGCGCCACTGGCTCGAGGAGCACACGAGCGAGGTGTGCATCGCCGCCGAGGCGCCCACGCTCGACGGGCTCTTCGTAGAGGCCGCCGCAGCGCTCGCCGAGGTGATGGGGGGCGAGGAGCTCGCCGCAGAAGGAAGCGAGGAGCACGAGGTGCAGGTCGACGCGAGCGACCGCGAGGCGCTCCTCGTCTCGTGGCTCGACGAGCTGATCTTCCAGGTCGACCACAACGGGAAGCTCTATCCGGCTCCGCGGATCCTGGAGCTCACCGATCGCGAGCTGAAGGCCACGCTTCGCGGCGTGGATCCTCTCGAGTGGAGGACGCCGGTGAAGGCGGCCACCTTCCACGACCTGCACATCGAGGAGACGGACGGCGGCTTTCGAGCGCGTGTCGTGCTGGATGTCTAGGTCTGATGGGAAACTCGACCAGGAGGAGCCCATGGAATCCACCGAGGTCCCGCTCTCGAAGGAGCTCCTCCACGCGCGACCGACGCCTGAGCCCGTGGAGGATTGGATCTACGAGATCGGCACGAGCTTCCGGCCCGACATGCGGGTCCCCGTGCGCATCTTCGCCGACGACGTGCTCATCCAGCAGATCCAGCGGGATCGGAGCCTCCGGCAGCTCGTGAACGTGTCCACGCTCCCCGGGATCGTCGACGCCGCCCTGGGCATGCCCGACATGCACGAGGGCTACGGCTTCCCCGTTGGCGGCGTGGCGGCCACCCGCCTGCCCGACGGCGTGATCTCTCCCGGCGGGATCGGCTTCGACATCAACTGCGGCGTCCGCCTCCTCGTCTCCGAGCTCGAGGAGGACGACATCCGTCCGGTCCTCGAGAAGCTGATCCACGAGGTCTCCCGTAGCGTGCCGGCGGGCTTCGGCCGCTCGAGCCGCAAGCTCTCGCTAAATCGCCGGCAGCTCGATCACCTCCTGAACGACGGCGTCCCCTATCTGGTCGAGGAGCTCCACCTCGGCGTCTCCGAGGACGTCCACTTCCTCGAGTCGGGTGGCGCCATGCCAGGCGCCAAGTCCACCCAGGTCTCGGAGCGCGCGAAGCAGCGCGGCCACGATCAGCTCGGCACCCTGGGCGGCGGCAACCACTTCGTCGAGATCCAGCTCGTCGACCAGGTCTTCGACGACGACGCCGCGGCGCAGCTCGGACTCTTCCCGGGGAAGATCACCGTGCTCGTTCACACCGGGTCGCGGGGCCTGGGACACCAGGTCTGCACCGACTACGTGAAGCGGATGGACGCGGTGATGACGCGGCACGGGATCCACGTCCCCGATCGGCAGCTCGCGTGTGCGCCCTTCTCGTCGCAGGCGGGGCAGGAGTACTTCGCGGCCATGGGCGCCGCCGCCAACTACGGCTTCGCGAACCGGCAGGTGATCGCCCACCACATGCGGCGGATCTTCGAGGAGTTCCTAGGCGAATCGCGCGGCGCGCTGAGGCTCATCTACGACGTCGCCCACAACACCGCCAAGGTGGAGCGCTACGGCGACGACGAGCTCGTCGTGCATCGCAAGGGCGCCACCCGCGCCTTCGGCCCCTCGAGCCGCGAGATCCCTCCCGCCTACCAGGGGCTGGGGCAGCCCGTCTTCATCCCCGGCAGCATGGGCACCGCCTCGTACGTGCTCCTCGGGACCGACGAGGCCCGCGACATCTCGCTGGCCAGTTGCTGCCACGGCGCGGGCCGCGCCATGAGCCGGACCCAGAGCAAGCACGAGGTACGGGGCGCGGATCTGCGCCACGAGCTCGAGGACGAGGGCATCGCCATCGAGTGCACGTCCAACGTGGAGCTCGCCGAGGAGGCGCCCACCGCCTACAAGGACGTCGACCGGGTGGTCGACGTGGTCCACGAGGCCGGCATGGCCCGCAAGGTCGCGCGGCTCCGCCCCATCGCCGTGCTCAAGGGCTGATCGCGCCAGCTCTTTAGCGGGCGCCCAGGGCCTCCAGGCGCTTCACGGCGAGGCCATGGAGGTCGTTGGTCTTGCTGCGGGCCGGCTTCACGCTGCGGTAGAGCTCGATCGCAGCCTCGCGGAAGCCCAGCGCCTCGGCGATGCGTGCCCGCACGTAGACGTTGGACCAGCTCGTCGCGGTCGGATCCAGCGACTCCTGCCTTGCGAGGATGCGGAGCGCGCGGTCGACCTCGCCCTTCTCGGCGAGGAGCACGGCCAGCGTGTCCAGCGCGCTCGCCTTGTCCGCCTTCGGGCCGATCGCGACCTCCGCCCTCCGGATGTCCTCGTCCTGCACCCCCAGGAAAACGCCGGTCCACGCGGCGTCGTTCAGCGGATTGGTGCCGACACCGGCGTCGGCCATCCGCAGGGCGATGTCGCGGGCCGCGCGCCAGTCACCGCGAAGATCCGCTGCCCAGGAGAGGGCCCGGAACGCCTCCTTGGAGACCGGATCCCGCTCGAGGAGCTCGCGGGCGAGGGCCTCCAGGGCGTCGGGCCGCTCGGCCTTGCCCAGGATGAAGACGCGGGTGGAGGCGGCCTCGCCCGGCTCGTCCATGAGCCCCAGCTCCTCGAGCCGCGCCACGACGCCGAGGGCGTCGTCGAAGCGCTTCGATGTGACGAGAACGTTCAGATAGTCGTAGCCGACGAAGATGTCGTCGTCCCTGCGAGAGGGGAGGTTTCCGTACGCGCGGGCCAGCACGGGGAGCATGCGCTCCAGCTCGCCGTCGGAATCGCCATGGGCGAGGGCGATCCCCAGCGCGAGGTCGTCGTCGGAGCCCTTCATCAGCCGCCGGATCGTGGGCTCCCGGCGCTTCAACTTCGAGTCCAGCACGACGCAGAGATCCAGCCAGGCGCGCGCCTTCGCGGAATCCTTGGCCTCGAGGGCCTTCCACGCCTCCGCCACACGCGCCGTCGGGCTCTGGATCGGGTGGTAGCGGAGCCCGGACCGTCCCCGCTCGCAGAGATCGAAGCCGCTCCCGGAGAACTCGGTGTCGATGGCGACCAGGACGCCGATCCCCGGGATCTCCCTCGTCTCCTTCACGCGGGCGATGGTCCGGGCCAGGTCGACGAAGGCCTCGGCGGAATCCAGGTACTGCGTGATCACCGGCCGGAGCGACACCTCGAGCGCGCGGCTCGAAGCCTCGCTCAGGCCGATCTCGTCCGCCGTGACCCGGGCGTTGGCGCCGAGCGAGAGGGCCATGGCCTCGGCCACCAGCTCGACCGGATCGTCCCTGCGGAGCGGACTCGTCTCCCGCCGCTCCAGGCGATTGAGCCACTTCTTCATCGTCTCGAAGCGGGGATCTCCCACGCGCGAGGCGAGGCTGCGGGCGAGCGGGTACTCGCGGGCCGTGAAGAGTAGATAGGTCGCCCCCGCGAGGAGCGGCTCCCGAACGCCGGCGTTCTGGCGATCGACCCAGGCGAGCGCTGCCGCGGCCCCGTCCCTTCGGGCCTTGGCAGCCACTGCCTCCGCCCAGTTCTTCTTCGACTTCTCGGCTTCGGCGATCAGCTCGTCGTCGAGCCCCCGCTTCCAGAGCAGGTTGAAGTAGAGCTCGTCATCCCTGTCGTCGACCTCCTTCCGGAAGCTCCGCAGCTCCTCGAGGGCGCGGTCGACGTCCGCGCCGGCCCCGCCGATCGAGCCGCGACCGTCCCGCGAGAGGAGGTCGATCAGCGTCCCGCGGGTCCAGCTCTCGGGATCGAGCTTGCGGGCGCGGGTGAGGGCCTCGACGGCTCCCTTTCGATCCATGCCCTCCGTGAGGCGCTTGCCCCACTTGTCGTGAGACAGGATCCATCCCTCCGCGCGGAGCACGTTGGCCGCGCCCGGCGCCGCTTCGGCGGCGGCCTTCGCGAGCCTGTGTGCCTCGGCGCCCAGGGACGCCGCGAGGGCAGTGCGGGCCAGGAGGGCCTGGAGCCAGGCGCTCTTCGGCTCCTTGCGGATCAGCTCGCGCAGCTCGGCCGCGGCCGTCGCGACCTTGCCCTCCTCGAGGAGCTGCAGGATCCGGTTGTCGAAGACCGCCGAGTCGGGGGCGGAGAGGAGCTCGTTCAGCGAGCTCCGGACCGCTGGCAGATTTTCGGCGCGCACCTCCGGCACGTCGATGCGCAGCCACAGCCGGGCCTCGGCGCCGTCGTCGGTCGGCTCGACGGCGTAGCTCCAATGGATCCCAGCGGCCTCGCCCGTTCGGGAGACGCTCCCGCCCTGCAGGCGGAAGATCGGATGCACCCGCACGCGGGTGACCATCTCCAGCTCAGCCGGCGCCCCCAGGAAGACGTCGGCGTCCGGTCCCTCGTCGTCGTCGTCCTCGTTGACGAGCTGGGAGGGGAGCAGGCCGAGGAACTCGGAGAAGCCCAGGGAGGCCACCGCATTGGAGTCCGCGGCCTCGGCCTTGCTCGAGCGCCGGATCTCGATCACCTCCTCGAAGGGCGCGCGGGCGCTCAGGGGATCCGAGTAACGGAGGTCGAAGTCGCTGGTCGAGTGGATCTGCGCCACGTCCGCCGCCATCGCGCGCTTGACCTGATCCTCCGTCTGCCAGATCGCCCGGTAGCGCCTGCCGGACAGCGCCGTTCCAGCCAGGGTCCGCGTCTTGCGGATCGTCCCCAGGCCGGACTCGGGGAGCGTCACCTCGGTGCGGATCACCGCCCGGTTCGCCTCCGCGGGAGGCAGCGGCGTCCGGATCGGGGCGGTGGTCTTCGAATCCACCACGAGCGCCAGCCTGCCCACCGAGAGATCGTCGAGCACGCCAGGCGGCATCCCCCGCATCGTGGGATCCATCCAGAGCGGCTCCTTCCCGGGCAGCACGACGATGGCGTGATCGAAGCGCTGGAGGCCCGGCAGCTCGGCAGGGCCTTCCGCCAGGGAGCCGGTGTTCACCAGGGCGATCCGCGCCTCCAGGCCGGCGGCATCCAGGAGCGCCACCAGGAAGGCCGCCAGATCCTTGCAGTCGCCGTATCCGC